>DANL01000038.1 GCA_002499865.1 Euryarchaeota archaeon UBA121
GAGATTGGTACATCTGTCGATTCTATACATTTCCTCACCATGCTGACTACCTTGTCAGGGTCCCTCAAGAGTGCGGCTCCTGCATCGTTTCTGCAGACTTTGGGCGCGGGGCATCCAAAATTGATATCAATTATATCTGCTCTATCTTCCAGCATTTCGACTGTTTTTGCCATTTCTGAAATATCTCCTCCAAAAATCTGGGGGATGAAGGGAGCTTCTCGGGGATCGGTTTCGACCTTGAGCCATGAGTACGTGTTCCTCCTAGTTAGCCCAGAGGCGGCGGTGAACTCTGTTACAGTAAAGTCAGCTCCACATTCCCTCGCAAGAAGCCTGTAAGCTAGATCGGTTACCCCTGCCATCGGGGCCAATGAAATAGGAACAGGGCTGAAGTCCATGAACACGGGACCGGCTTTCCAGTTATCAGATGAACTAAGAAAAGATATTATTGAGTCTAGAAAGAAGACTCCCAGTCGTCAACATCCTGAGAGCGCTCCCAATCTACATCAGATATACCACTTTTTATCTTCAGAGTCTCTCTAGCAAGAAGCCAGTAAATTAGAGCAAGTGACCTTCTTCCTTTATTGTTAGCAGGAAGAACTAGGTCGACATTTCTCAATCTATTGTTTGCATCGCAGATTCCGATAACGGGCATACCAGAACTCACGGCCTCTGAAAGAGCCTGAGAGTCAGCTGCGGGATCGGTGACTACGATTACTTCAGGCTCAATGTAAGTCCTGAGTTTTGGATTGGTTAAAGTTCCGGGAATGAATCTCCCAACAATCCTCTTGGCCCCAATGGCCTCGGCGAACATTCTCGCAGGTCGCTGACCGTACTGACGAGCGCTCACTACTAGTATCCTACTAGAGTCATAATTAGCTAGGAATTTAGCCACAGTGCGAATCCTAGAGTCGGTCTGTCTAATGTCAATATGATGAAGTCCGCTACCATCTTGTCTGAAAGTATCCAAGAATGCTTTCATGTCTGAAGATTTCTGGTTTGTGCCTATGTGAACAGCGTGCTGCTCATACGTGTCAAGCGGTACAAGTGGGGTTAGGCTCTCATCCAAAGCGATTCCTCGGAGTCCGGCGAAATGCCAACCACTCATAAGCGCTACGCCAATACATCAGTCGACCAACTGAGCCTTATTCGAGCTCTGAGCTAAATGTACACTCGCCTTCTGCGTGTATTTCTGGGAAAACAATACACTTCTTGGTAACCCAAAGTGAGACTCTGAACTCGTCTTCAAACGAGAGCGTATCGATAGGAGCGGCTAACGCATATCCCCTAGCTCTAACCTGGAGAACCCAATTCCCATTCGTAAAACCAGAAGAGTTGCCTATGGAAATAGTGCAGTCACTCTCGCTCCTAAGCTCCAAGGACATCTGCCCCACTGAGCTGGTTGCAAGATACTCCCAGCACTTGTCACCATTTGGTTTCAATAGAGTAATCTCAACGAATCTGAGTTCATCCGTATTATTTCCCAGGAATTCTCCGACAGTAGAAGACCACTCAAAGGATACGGAGAAGTCTAGTAACATCTTGGAAACTGTCTCATCGACTAATATTACACTCTCGTTAGAGTAGCAGTCTGTCTCTTGGCTGTAGCTTTCAGTTCCTGGCAATATACACTCGTTCTGCGCAAAAATGTGAGCTTGTACAATGGGCTCAACGGGTACAATTTCCTCACGGGGATCGTCTCTCATCCCCTCCATCAACTCCCTCTGCATTGCGAGTCCCATACAACCACTGGAAGCAATACTGAGTAGCATCAGCAGTGACAAAGAAATTGACGATATGGCCCTGTTCACAGTATTCGGAAGAGGGCGTATGTCTTGAATACGTGTGTAAAATGGTGCCTCTCGGTACTCATAGGGAACGTCAAGGCCGTAGCTCAGTCCACCTTCGTCGTCATTGAGGCAGTTGCTGGGAGGAGTCCAGAGTGATGAATGTTCCACCCACTGAAATGGGTCATTTGAGGTCAATTACTCCTCTTCAGAGACTGCTCTGGGCTCATGAACCTCTCGGAATACTATTGTCCCTACTCCGATATGATCCCTAAGTGTTCTCACAAGGCTGAACTTAGCGTATGACCAGTTTTGATCATATGCAATTGTATCTGGAAGTGTTACAGTGAGATCGTCTTTCTCGAAATCGATCTCGAAATCGTCTCTACCAGTATTCATTTTGAGAAGTGTCTCAACCTTTTCCTTGCGGTCTTCAACGACCTTGACAATATTGTAGTTGTACCTGAGCGTTGATCCGGCTAATGGGTGATTATAGTCAATCCTGGCACGACCGGCACTCAAGAACTGTAGTACGCCGGTCCTTCCTCCAATCTCCACTGGAGCGCCGATTGCTAGCATATTGGGGTCCCTAACGCTCCTCATCAGAACATTCTGCCCGATTGTTTCGACGAGACTGGCATCTCTCTCACCGTATGCATCAGGAGCTTCTATGTCTATTTCGTAGTCTTTGTCGGCTTCAGCATCAGAAAGAGATGCTTCAAACCCTGCTATCAATCTCCCGTCCCCTACGACGGTGATCATTGGCGAGTATTCCCTATTTTCATCGAATATGTCATGCTCCTTGGCTACGTCCTCGCGTGTAGTCTCGATGAGTCTCTCTGAGTCGACCTCGTAAAGGTCGTAGTCGATGTGTACTATTGCACCATTGTCCATGTGATTCGCCTCCTTGGCGTCCGGCCGACCCGCTTCCCCTTTTTCATTCAAACGGTGCCGAATACTTGGGAGAGGATTCATTCTTCCTCTTGATTAGAGGGTTTTTCAGATGATGAAAACGCCAGAATTCCTCCGATAATTGTGAGTACCCATCCAGTCCAAACTAAGTGGCTACCCTGAAGTTCATGGATTGTCACCCTTACTCTATCGAGACCATCGGTCTGGTTGAAGAATAGTGCTGGCATTAGGTCTTGTACTTGGAAACCATCCATGATGAGGATAGTATCGCCGAATAGTCCTACGTGTCTATCCACCTCTGACCTTGGTACCGGACCGAATCTTAGTATCCCCGGGACTAGAGTATCAACAAGCTCTCCGTCTTTCCTCATTTCAATGACTACTCCTAGGAAACCATCTCCGACCTTGAAGTCAAAATCTTCATCTCCTTCAGAGAGTACTATTGTATCTATCAAGACATACTCGTAGCTCCCATATGATACTGGCTCGTTCTTCTCCAAGGTAACCAAGTGAGAAGGATCTGATCTATCCACCAGTGTTGTGGTAAATACGTGCCC
The DNA here is from genome assembly GCA_002499865.1 of Euryarchaeota archaeon UBA121. Taxonomy (GTDB): domain Archaea; phylum Thermoplasmatota; class Poseidoniia; order Poseidoniales; family Thalassarchaeaceae; genus MGIIb-O5. The sequence continues at coordinate 3,254 of DANL01000038.1, forward strand.
TATGAGGAGTAAGAGGATTCCAACATGAGAGATATGGCTTGCTAGCAGCCTTACCCTTGGAGATTTTAGTCCCATGAAACCTCCCTGGTAGATTTTGCTAGCATGAGACTTGAATGTCAGTAGTAAATTTCTGATGTTGAATGGTAGAGAGAAGATTAGGAGAACCAGCATGAAGGAGGCAAGAGACCCCCTAGATACCGAAGACGATATTGGAAGTCTCGGATCTCCTGGTAGTGCTATCGAATCTGCTAGTAGAGCGGCTAGAATGGAGGATACTATGGCAAATAGAATCAGGAATGTTCCTGTTTTGTGACTTATTGATTTGCCCCATGTATAAGCGGCTAGGCCAATTGCCAGAAGAGCGATGAAGGGAGAACCATAAAATTCGTGAGCCTGGAGGCTTGTCCCATCAATCTCGACAGTAAGTATCATCCATGTCAGCAATAGAAATCCAGCTCCCCCATACCAGGGTATTGCCTTGGATATCCTTAGTCTGGAAGAGGCACTGGTAAACAATCCAGTAATGAAAGACCAGTCATCTTCCTTCTCTGACATCAACCATGGAATGAGAAATGGGGTCATTCCAATCAGAGACTGGTACCATTCTGCATTCCATGTCCAACTAGAAAATAACATCAGTGCTATTCCTGTGAATATCCAATGAAGAGGGGGGTCTGAATTATTACCGTTTACTACCAGGTACATCAGTGACATTCCGACTAGGATGACTGCAACTGAACCTATCCATAAAGAGGCTAATAAGAAAATTACAACAAGAGACAATGCAAGATTTTTATTTTCCTGAATCATCGACCTTGAGTTCCACAACTCTAAGTCTAACCTTTGGGCTCTAGCTAGATGAATTACTGCGAAGACACACAGAAGAGTTATTGCTAACAAGTATCCAATTAATTCTGCTCCTATCGCGTCAAATTCTACGACATCTAATACCCTCAGATATGGATCCTGAGGAAGAGCTCCCTCCCCATCCGCTACAAAAGCATGGACAGATGCCCAGACGCCATTAGCCCTGGTAACCAGAGTAGCATGGAATGTTAATGCGCCTGCAATTAATCCTACAGCAGGGGAAGCGTTGACTGCACTGCCGCCTGTTTTGGAGCGAGCATGTACGATGAGTAGCAAGCATAACCAAGGGAGTAGTGAGCCAGTTTCGACTGGGTCCCAAGCCCAATAGCCACCCCAGTCTAGAACAGTGTAAGCCCACAGTCCACCGAGCCCTATTCCTATCGTTCCAACCACGAAACCTGCCCTGGCCCAATACAGTTGCGAATTATGGATGGCGATCGAGGAGTCTCTTCTGATGATGCCTGCAATGACGACACTTGAGGTCGCTATACAAAGAGAGTAGAATGCGAAGACTATTGGAGGGTGGATAACCATTAGATCGGTTTGAAGAAGAGGATTTAGTCCCGAGGCGGAAGTAGAGGTTGTTTCATCGAATGGTCCGAGAAGTAGAGATAATAGGAGAATGAAACCTACCCAGGTATGCATTATTCTGACTTCTAGAGGCGTACCTTTCGCTCTGGCAGACATAATTCTGGTTACTATTGCCATTAGAGCGGCCCAGAGTAGAAGGGGGCCTGACCTGCTACTCCAGACTGCGGATATTCTGTAGAATAGTGGAAGGTCTTCACCTCCGAATCTGAAAATCAACTCAAGTGACCTTGCATCGATGACAAAGCAGAATGTTAGAAATATGAAAGGCGATACTTGTGAAATGAGTGCGAGATCCCTAGAGATGGGACTAGATGACTTTCCCCTGCTGATGGAATGAAGAATTGAGTAAGCTATGCCTGTGACCAATAGTAGCCACCCAACTTGGGAAAGCAATATCTCACCAACCATAGTACTTTGCCCTACTGTAACCAAAGGCTAGCATAGCTCTGATTATGTTTTTTGCATACAATCCGGGACTTCTGAAGAGGAGTTTCAGTCCCACAAAAGCCTTGCCCGAGAAGCCCATGTCTGACATTTCATCGGGGAAGCACTTTGCCATCACTGACATCTCTTCGTCGGATAGCTCGAATAGCGCGTTTTTCCCCTTCAGTATTCTATCATAGGGGGGGAATTCTGCTTTCCAAAGCTTCGGGTACTGCGATAATTTTTCAGATGAAAGATCATTATCTGAGATTGCCTTTGCTGCAGTTTGGGCTGCGAATACGGCAGATTTCAACGCTAAGTGAGATCCGCCCTCGAATAGGGGAGAGGTGAATCCAGCGGCATCGCCGATTAGCATTAATCCATCATAATGGGTGTTTTCATGGGGGCCAGAAATAGGAATGGTGCCTCCAAAAGCCGGGTTTCCCTTCTTTTTCCAAGAAGGTAGATTCTGGTTCAGTCCCTTGAAATGTGTGTGCTCAATGAACTCATCAAGCGCCTTCTTAGTCCTAGGCTTGTCCTCAGTAACTAGTCCGATATTTGCCCTGCCATCACACTTAGGAATCATCCAGAGATATCCCTTCTCGGCGTAAGAAGGCCATATGTAGAAATCTAGATAGCCATCGGTTGGTACACCTTCAAGCTCATATTGCATTCCTGCCACGACCTTTCCTCTTGGGTTTAGATCCAGTAGCCTCGAGCAAACTGAGGATACTCCGGAAGCATCTATCACTATCTTGGCTTGTATGGGGAAGAGATCCCCCTTGCCCTCGCAGAGCCACCCCGAGAATTTTGTACCCTCGAAAGACTTCTGCATTCCCGTAATTTTGTGACTCAGGGAGAGTCTGGCTCCCTCACTAACAGCGGATTCAGCTATCCATTGTTCGAATAGATGCTTTTCCAAAACATATCCTTCCTCTGAAAGGCATTTCTCGGTTCCATCTGGGAAGATTACTCTAATTCCTTTGACGCTCTTACTGATTACATGTTCTGGAAGTTTGAGGCCTAGGTTCTGGCAGGCTAAGTCAGAGATACATTCTCCGCAGTGGACGGGGGTTCCAATCTCACCATGATCTTCGACAAGTATAGTATCTAGGCCCAGTCTAGCACATTGTAGAGCAGCATTACCACCACCTGGACCTGCACCAATAACCAAAACGTCACAGATGGTCATGTCCTCTCCCATGCTACTTCGAGAGGAGCCACTCAAAATAAACCGTCGGTCGAGTCGCCTACGGCGACGAGCGAACCTTCTACTATTGTGAGTGCTCCGGGAGTACATGGTCTGGCGCACGCTGGCGCGATACATTCGGTCTCTGGAAGACTCCGGGGAACTAATTCGAGTAGCCGATCCGGTAGATGTGGAGCTTGAAGCTGGATGCTTTGCAGATAGGTTAGTCAAGAGGGGTGGCAGTGCAATTTTATTCGAACAACCCAGGCTTCCTGATGGAACGATAAGTGAGATTCCTCTAGCTATGAATCTCTTCGGGACCAGAGATAGGACAAATCACGCTCTTGGTGTAAATAGGCCTGAAGAAATAGGAGAGAGGATGGTCGCTCTGATGAAGCCTGATATTGGAGGTATCCTAAAGGCCCCTTGGACTGGAATAGGCTTGGCTTTGGAGGGGATGTCTATGGCTCCGATGAAGGTCAGAAAGGGAGCGTGTCAACAGGTCGTGATTAGAGATCCTGATGTGACTAGGCTTCCCATACCCAAGACATGGCCAGAAGATGGAGGGAGATACATGACTCTGCCTCTCGTTGTTACAGTGGACCCTGATACGGGAATTCACAATATGGGAATGTACAGAAGTCAAGTTTTCGGCCCCAAAGAGGTAGGCCTCCATTGGCAGGCACACAAACACGGTGCAGATCATGCTGATGCTTCCTCTGAAAGAATGCCGGTAGCAATCTGTCTGGGAGGCCCTCCAGAAGTGATGTTTAGTGCCATTTCACCGCTTCCAGATAACCTTTCTGAATATGAATTCGCGGGATTACTTGGAAAGCGACGTCTCAGAATCACAAAATGTGTTACTAATGATCTACTAGTTCCTGCCGATTGCGACGTGGTTATCGAAGGATATATGGTTCCCGGCGAGACCAGGGAAGAAGGTCCTTTCGGGGATCACTTCGGACATTACTCCCTTGCTGATCAGTATCCGGTAATGCATATTGAAGCAATAACGCACCGAAAAGATGCCATTGTTCCGATGACAATCGTGGGAGTTCCTCCAATGGAAGATGGATACTTGGGAGAGGCAATAGGAGATGCTTTCCTACCCGTATTGCAGTTTCAGCACAGGGATGTCTTAGGCCTGTTTCTCCCTTTGGAGACCGGTTTTCATAATCTGGCCATAGTTTCATCGAAAAAGAGGTATCCAAGACAGGGAAGGAAAACTGCACTGGGGCTTCTTGGGGCGGGACAGATGATGTTTCTGAAAACAATAGTAGCCGTTGATCCAAATCATGATGTAAAAGATCTGGATTCCTTACTGGATGCTCTCGACTCAAAGGTAGACATTTCTGAGGATTTGATAATTCTCCCGGGAATGGTTGCTGATTCCCTAGCTCATGCATCCCCCTGGGATAATATCCATGATAAGCTATTGATAGATGCGACGACTCCACTTGAAGACGACCCAAGAAGTAGAAGAGATTCTCTGAAAGGGTGTCCTGAGTCTCTTGAAATTTCAGCATCTGTAATTGATGGTGTGATACAAGCTCGTTTTCTACGATCTTCTATGCTCGTGGTAACTACGAAAATTGAAGGGGGCCCTTCCCCGGAAGAAAATGTAGAGGAGAATGATGAAGAGGGGGCTCTAAGGCAACGGGACAAGATTCAGGAGATTATGGATTCCATCTGGAATTTGGAGGGTGCGAAGAGTCTGAGATGGTTATTCATTACAGATTCAGATGTCGACCTATATGGCGAGGGTTGGATGAGAGTACTCCTTTGGCAGTTTTTCTGTAGGTTTGATGTAGGCAGGGACCTTCACTTTGATTTGGATAAGAATAGAGTTTGCTGGGATGCCACTGCGCCTATACCTTCACTAGAAGGTCCGGTTCCTGTGAGAAGATGGCCGGGGGTTACATTGCATGATCAAGATGTCCTCGACAGAGTAGACTCGTGGCTTGAGGAAGGCGGTTTCTAATGGGTTTTAGAGAGATTCTGGAGTTCGTAAAAATTGAGCATACTCTTTTTTCTCTCCCCTTTGTCTTGATTGGATATATTCTTGCACACAATCAGTTCGTGAACGATATTTCTTCTGATAAGTTTGGAATCGACATCTTATGGATTTTAGTAGCGGCGGTTGGGGCTCGTGGACTTGCAATGACTCTGAATCGAATAATAGATAGAGACATTGATGCATCGAATCCTCGAACGGCAAATCGTCACCTCGTTTCTGGTGCTATGTCGATGAAATCTGCTTGGAGTCTCTCAGCAATCTTCTTGGTGATGCTATTGGTTGGGGCTTGGCAACTTAACGAGGTTGCTTTGATGATGGCATGGCTTCCAGTCCTAGTTTTCGTCATCTATCCATACACAAAACGCTACACTTGGTTATGCCATTTTTGGCTAGGACTCTGTCTCGCACTAGCGCCCGCTGGGGCGTGGGTCGCCGTCACTGCAGACGTTCATGGATGGGCGTCAATTACAGGATTGAGCGATGTAAATACCGATTTCCTTTGGTATCCGACAATTTTCTTCATATCTCTGGGAGTAACATTTTGGATTGCTGCGTTTGACATCAATTATGCAAGAATGGATGTCGAGAGTGACCGGGAAAACGGAATTCATTCATTTCCTTCCAGATTCAATGAGAATGCGACAACTAGAACCTCTATTCAACTCACCTTACTGTGGTTTGCCTGCTTCGCTATTTCGGATCCAATGAACGAGATTTGGTTTCTTGCTGCCGCAGGTCTGATGTGCATTCTGAATATTTCAGTCATTCTCATGAGAGAAAGATTGGAGGACTTTCAAACTGTACTGTTCCGAATATCGATGCTCACCGGATGGGTTCTTCTAGCCTCAATTATGATCATTGAGCCCACTGGCGATGGGTTATTGGACTGAGGTGAAATGATGTTCGTACTACGTTCTGATTACGGAACCGCAGGAGACCAAGAGCAAGCTATTGACTCACTGATTGAGCAGATCCAATCGAAACAGGAGAGATGTGTTCTCATGGGTGTAACAGGGTCTGGAAAGACCTTCGCAATGGCAAATATCATTCAAAGACTAGGAATCCCAACCTTGATTCTCTCGCACAATAAGACTCTAGCAAGACAGTTATGGCAAGAGATGAGTGAGTTATTTCCAGAGAATGCAGTTGAGTATTTCGTTAGTTATTACGACTACTACCAGCCTGAAGCGTATATCCCTGGACGTGACCTCTATATCGATAAAGAGTTACAGATGAACGAGAGGATAGAACAGGAAAGATTCTCCACGGTGGCATCCCTCGTCTCTAGGCCGGATGTAATCACTATAGGGACTGTATCAGCCATATATGGGCTGAACCCTCCCGAGGTATTCCAACAAAATCACTTGAGGTTGGAAATAGGACAGGAGGCTGATCCACAGGATATAGTCCGTGACTTAGTTGGCCTCCAATATCGTAGAGTAACCGGAGAAATAACAAGAGGAGATATCAGACTCAGAGGAGAGGTACTGGATGTCTGGATGCCAAGCAGGGATGACCCAATTAGGATAAGATTTGGATGGCAAGGGATAGAGAGAATCCAAGTATGCGAAGCTGTATCTTGGGAGGTACTAGATGAGTTTGAAGAGGCTTGGATACATCCTAGAGAGTTCTATATGACTAGTGAAGAAAGCTTCAACCAAGCTCTGGAAGACATTGAGCATGAGCTTGACGAAAGGATAGGATGGTTCGAGGGTCAAGGGATGGATATTGAGGCGCATCGTCTTGAGGGAAGGACAAAATTTGATTTGGAGATGCTGAATGAAATTGGTTCATGTAAGGGAGTGGAGAATTACTCCAGACATTTCGATAGGAGGAAGAAAGGAGAGCGCTCTTATTGTCTCTTGGATTTCTTCTCTAACAATGCAGAGAAGTTTCACGGTAATGCTGACAGATATCTGGTAATAATGGATGAGAGCCATGTTACGCTTCCTCAGGTGGGTGGGATGTATGGCGGTGATTTCTCTAGGAAGAAGAATCTCGTAGATCATGGATTCAGACTTCCTTCTGCGTATGACAACAGACCACTCAGGATCGATGAGTTCCAAGAGCTGGTCCCTCAGATGTTGTATGTCAGTGCAACTCCTGGGGAAAGAGAGCTACGCCATCTAGCGGAAGTGACTGATCAGAGAGTACCTGAAGAGTTGTTACATGTTGGAGGCGGAGGTGGGTCAAATGAGGCTGAACTGAAGAAGAGATCTGGGTCATCTACTATGGAAGGAACATTATCTAAAATCAAAGGAGTAGTGAGAATGGAGATTCGTCCCACAGGATTGCTAGATCCAGAAATAGTCGTAAAGCCTACTAAAGGCCAAGTTCAAGATCTCATGTCTGAAATCAATTCGAGGATAGAGAAGGATGAGAGAGTGCTAGTCACGGTGATGACCATTAAATTCGCAGAAGAAGTTGCAGAATACCTAGACAGGAATGGAATAAAAGCACACTACCTACATTCTGAAATAGACACATTAGAGAGAACTGAGATAATCAAAGCACTTAGACTGGGGCACATCGATGTTATTGTCGGGATAAATCTACTTCGTGAAGGACTCGATATCCCTGAAGTCTCCTTAGTTGCTATATTTGACGCTGATAAACAGGGTTTCCTGAGGAACGAAAGGTCATTATTACAGACGATTGGGAGAGCATCCAGAAATCAGAATGGAGTAGTAATTCTGTATGCAGATTCTATTTCCCCTTCTATGGAAGCAGCTATGAGTCAGACTATCTCAAGAAGAGGTCGACAGAATCTTCACAACCAGGAGAATGGTATAGTTCCCAGAACAATCCAGAAAGCCCTCCCGACCATGGGTCAGGAGGTCGGGAGTCTACTTGCTGGAACGGCTGGGAAGGGAGCTAAGGGAGGTAAGAGATTCATTGGAAAGTTCCAGAGTAAGAAGGGAGTGTCGGGTTTAGCACAGAAATTCTCGCTCGGAGCTGGAATGTGGAATACCTCAAGCTCGGTGCTTGAGAACGTAAGTCAGCCTGAGTTTGAGATAGATGCCGACGATTTCCCAGATAGTGTAGAGAGAGTCGAGAGCGAGAAGATTGTCAGTAAACTAGAGAGGGAAATGAGAGCGGCCGCCGAACGGCTTGACTTTGAGAAAGCTGCCCAGATACGTGATAGGATCATACAACTCCGGAACCCATCTAATTGAAGGCACGTTAGTACTGCGGAAACTGTGAGCCGTTACTCGCGAGAAGACTTCGACCACCCGGTCAAGGACTATGATTTCTCTGCGATGGAGGATGTTTCCTCCTTGATTGACCAGATGTCCGAGGCAGGGGGTTTTACTGCGACGAAACTAGCCTTCGCAAGGGATATCCTCAGAGATTCGATTTCTAAGGTAGGGCCAGAGGGGATCCTAAACTGGATATCATTTCCCGCTTGCCTCTGTGCAACTGGTACACGTGGGTTCTTTCTAGAAGCGCTGAAGAGGCGCTCATACAATGTCGTAGTGACGACATGTGGAACCTTAGACCATGATATCGCGAGGACATTCAGAGATTACTTCCACGGTGATTTCAGTCTTGATGATATAGCTCTTGGAGAACAGGGATTAAACAGACTAGGGAACGTCATCGTCCCTAACGAATGCTATGGTGAAATTCTGGAGAATATCGTACTCCCCTGGCTTTCTGAGATCGAAGAAGAGCGAATGTTATTGAATCCTGATAACCCATGGTTGGGTTTTGGAAGCGTAGAGCTCTGCTGGGCCCTGGGTGATAGAATTCAAGACGAGTCTTCATTATTGTATTGGATTGCTAAGAATAGAATTCCAGTTGTCATTCCCGGAATCACAGATGGTTCCATAGGGGCGCAAATATTCATGCATAGGCAGAAATCTCCCAATTTTATGATAGATGTCCTTGCTGATGAACAGATACTGTCTGACCTTACTTGGACTGCGGAGGAAAGCCATGCTCTAATGGTAGGAGGAGGGATTTCAAAGCATCATGTAATTTGGTGGAACCAGTATAGGGGTGGCCTAGACTCGGCTGTTTCAATAACTACGGCCCCAGAATATGATGGGTCACTTTCCGGAGCAAGACTACGAGAGGCTATTTCATGGGGCAAATTACGTCCTGAGGCTTCCCAAGTGGTCGTTGAAGGCGATGCAAGCGTATTATTACCACTTCTCGGCGGTGATTTGTTCTCTCCCTAGTTCCACAAAAAGTGATGTCTGACGTGAAAACGGCTAAGAACGGCCTAGCATGCGGCAATTGATATGTCCGTCGAGAAGATGATGCATGATATGATAGAAATGCTAACAGATGCAATGGGTGATGCCGTAAAGCATGACAAGGGTAACAAGGCAGCTGGTACCCGTGTCAGGAAGGCAATGCAGGAAGCTAAGGCTACTGCTCAGGCTATCCGTGTGCAAGTCCAGAACGACAAGAACTGATTACAAGATCACTCTTTCGCATGGGCGAATATCTCCATTAGAGATACACGCATAGGGACTAGCGGATGCCATCCCTCGGAACCACAGTCGATTAATGATTTATGAAAAAGCGACAGATCGGGTCTTTTTGCTTGAATGTTGGATTCTTGCGAAAGTGGACTGGGTACAGAGGACAGAGACTCAATAGTATGTGAGTAATTCAACGAGTCTGAATACCTCCCCCAGAGCATACTCATCTCCTTTACAATAGACTCAGGGCTCCAAGACCTCCTTCCGCATATATTCAAATGTCCTGTTATTGAATTGCTTCTCTCACTCATTATTATTGTGCAGAGGGCATCACAAACATCTCTAACATGTACCCAAAATCTAGGCAGGATGTTTGTTGTGTGAATGTTGAGATCGCCTACACGTATCATATCAGCCCAAATGTGTAGCTCCGTGTCCCCCCAATGGCCAGAGTTTCCCTGAGGGGAGAGGAGATCGTGAACTATGACCACGAGACCTGGGTGACTGACCTTCTGATCTGGAGTCAGAATTACCATATTCCCATCGCCCTCCTGTCCAAAGTGGATAACATATTCAGCATCTTCTGGAGAATCGACCAATGTCGCACCAGCTCGAGATAGTCGATCTGCTAGTGATTGTAAAAAATCATCCTCATCCCCTCCGAGATGAATTTTCTTGGACATCTTACCACTTAAGCGACTGAAGTTGCTTTTTGGAGGTTTTTAGCCTCTAAGAAGTGAATTATTGCTTTCTTTACAATCTGTAATATCATATCTATTTCTTCTGTGGTGATAGAAAAGTGCGGAGTGAATCTCAAGGCATTTAGTCCTCCGTGGATGACTCCAAGACCATTCTTCCTACACCACATCTCAACTTTATCATGACCAACTACGGGGAAGAAATCTGGATCTAATTCAGCGCAAACCAATAGTCCGGTTCCTTGGACTGAAAGAATTGCCTCTGGGAACTCATTCATTAGTATCTCGAGACCCTCTACGAACTCTTTTCCCCGATTTCGAATATTTTGACGTAGATCAGGCGTTATTCTGTCGAGAACTGCTATTGCTGTTTCTAGAGCTCGGGGATTTGTAGTCATAGTGTTGCCATAGATTCCTGTGACATACAACTCAGCTACATCTGCTGTCATCCCAACAACAGATAGGGGGAACTGTCCAGCATTGATTGCCTTGGACCAGGCTTCCATATCAGGAGCTTCGGAGTCTTGGAAGCCTTCGTAGTCAACGATACTAAGACATCCCTGACCTCTAAGACCAGCTTGGACTGAATCTATGATTAGCATCGAACCATGTTCCTTTGTCAGTTTTCTCGCCTCATCGTAGAAGTCTCTATCGATACATAATCCCGGAGCACCTTCTCCTTGAACTGGCTCTATAGCAAGTAGCTCAATGAAAACACCATCTCTGTCTGCCTGATGAAATGCTTCCCTCAGTGCATGGATATCATTTGCTGGTATCAGAGACAGATTATTCCTGTTTTGAAAGGTATTCAGATTTCTATCGTATCCATCCTTGCAGGAGTGTGAAATCTGCGCGGGCCTATCTGTTCGTCCGTGGAATGCCCTTTCTATTGCAATCATCCTTGTGGGCTTTCCTTCGTGCCTACCCCCAGGTCCTGTCATCTTCAAGGCATTAACATCGGATATCCTCATTCCAACAGTCATAGACTCGGAACCGGAATTCATACAAATGAATCTATCAAATGGGCATTCGCCCCTAGTATGCCCTATTTCCTTCTTTAACCTGTCAGCAAGTCTCTTCTGACTGAATGAAGCAGTCATTACATTTGCCATTACCCAGTTCTTTTGCATGGAAGAGATAACATCATCTGGACCATGTCCCATTCCAAGCATCCCATATCCGCCGTTGTCATGTATAACAGCGCCATGTGATGTGATAATCCATGGGCCTCTGGCTGAAATAGCAACATACGGATTAACAGTCGCGGCAGAGTAGAAATTAACGAAATCTGACTGAAGTATAGAAATTAGTGAGTCCTCATCCATAGATTGCAAATCTAAACCAGATTCAGAAGATAGCGAGTTGAATGAGAGTTTGGCTTCATCTATGGCGGTCTTGAGAGATGGATCTGCATCGATAAAAGTCATTATGACATCATCTGGAAGGCCGGTCGTAGAACGACTACCAGTGTGGTTACGAATTGCATGTAGAATATCGAGACTCGTAGACATCGATTGTCCGAGGCACGGGTTGCTCATCAAGGTTCTTGGTGAACGTTCTGAATAGGTGGTGGTTTGGCCGGCATCGGAGAGAAACAGAAATTCTGATAATCTATCAAATAATTAAACACACTTTAAATTTTCAATAGGAAATTTATGATATTAATGAAATTTTCAATTAGATTATCAGTCTTAATTATAGTATAGTATAAGTGCTAATCCGGACTCTGGGGATATGAAGAGGAAGCGCGGGGGATGCAACTCAGTTCCAATTGGTGAGAAAATGAATGATGAATACAGGATACAGGAATTGCTTCAGAGAGACGTATACGTGGGTGACAAGTTCGTAGGCGTGATCACGGGGGAGAGATTTCATCCCCGGGATGAATGCGTGCAATCCCTGAGACTCCAAGTCGTACCAGGGATAGCCGAGGAATTCATGAGAAAACCTGCAGAAAGTGCACCTCTCTCGAAAGAGCTAGTCCATAGCATTAGGCCTGATGGTGCGATAAAACTCTCGAAATCTATGCGAGAACTCCAGAGGAGGTGGAGGAACACTGTGAGAATATCTGAAGAGTTGTTCGCACCTGATGAGCTCCTAGACAGGGCTGTACTCGACAATGATGGCATAGACATAGGCAATGTTGTTGGGATGGTCAAGATCAAGAGGACCTACAGAGGAGTGGTAGTTAATCCTCATTTCATGGTCAAAAGGAAACATGGACTTCCTGACACTCTGATAATTCCAGTTGGTCAACTAGCTCGAACCACCTCTAGATTAGATGAAGTCATTCTGAGGTGCACAGTGAAGCGCCTAACGACTCTTCCGAGCTTCTTGAAACTTAATGGAGACGGCGCTGAAGAGTTCGATGAGGCTGAGTAGGTTTCAAATCAGTATCCCATGTCGGACGGTTGCTCAAGGGCGTGTAGCTTAGTTTGGCTGGAGCACCCGGCTGATAACCGGGAGGCCACAGGTTCAAATCCTGTCATGCCCACCACAACAGTCCTAAATCAAGCGGTAGCGTCATGAAGGAGGCTCAGTTCGGCTTCCTGTACATGCCAGTGCTCAGCGGCTCCTCAGGCCGTGATTTAGCCATCTCTCTGTCAGAGATTCTGGGGATGAATTCTATTGCTATCGAAAGTAGGAAATTTCCTGATGGGGAAGGTTATGTCAGAGTACCTAGTGAGTCTTTTGAAGAAATCAGATCAGAGCCGGTGATTCTAGTATCCAATACATTTCCAGATTCGGGAATAATGAGGACTATCTTGATGTTAGAGGCGATTAATGATATCAGGAGAGGTGATCTTGAGAACTTCAAGGGAGAGGGGGCACAGAATCTCGATTATGTTGGTCCTGGGGTTTTTCTCGCCATTCCTTACTATGGGTATGCCAGACAGGATAAGCGATTCTCACCGGGAGAGACTATCTCTGCAAGAGTAATCTCGGAGATCTTAGGAAAGGTTTGCGATGGCATGGTGATACTTGACCTCCATGAGCCTAAAGTTCTGGAAGATTGTGATTTTCCGATAAAATTCGTTAGTTCTATGCCAGAAATTGCTGAGAAACTCAGAGAGGAAGTTGATCCAGATTTCATCCTGAGCCCTGACAAGGGTGCTATAGACAGGGCCAGCGAGGTGGCATCTATCGGAGGCTGGGAGTTCAGTTACTTGGAGAAAACCAGGATAGATGCTCACACAATAGAGCATCAGGCGAAGGACCTTGACGTCAATGGCAAGGTGGTAGCCATAGTTGACGATATGATTAGTACAGGCGGGACAATATGCAGAGCTAGCGATGCTCTGAGGAGGCAGGGGGCCACTTCAGTGTATGCGGCTTGTACCCATGGACTGTTCACTGGTGGTGCGCTATCAAAACTGGCAAGTCATGTAGATGGCGTCTACACAACCGACTCGCTGAGTAATCCTCGATCCGTGGTGAGTTCTGCTCCAGCTCTGGCGCGCGGATTGAGGGAATTGATGGAATGAATGCCCACAATGAGAGGCGCTCGCAATACGTTGCGTTTATATCGGTCATGTCGTGCGCCGGCTTACCCAGCACGAGGAGATGTATCCAATGAGTGTTCACATAGCGTTTGAGACCCCGAAAGACATACAAGAGCAAGTTTACGAACTTGTGAAAGCAATTGGCAAGGACGGCAGAGGCAAAATCAAGAAGGGTGCCAATGAGGTTACCAAGGCCGCTGAGAGAGGGATTGCATCGATGATAGTAATGGCAGAGAACGTAAACCCAGGTGAGCTACTGGCCCATGTCCCTATGATTTGCAAAGAAAAGGGCATTCCATTCATCTACGTTGAGGATCAGGGATATCTAGCTGACTCGGCTGGAATGACTGCAGGAACCAGAACGGCCGCTGTGGCAGTTCTGGATGTAGACAAAGAAGCTCAAGACATATTCAATGAGGTCAAGAGTCACTACGAGACTCTAGCGAAGTAAATTGGAGGCTGAAAATTTGGCTCAAGAATCATGGCCCGCAGAGGTGGTTGAGATTGTCGGTAGAACTGGCATGAGCGGAGAGGCCATACAGGTAAAGGTCAGAGTTGATGACTCAAATAATCCAAGAGACATTGGAAGAATCATCTCCAGGAATGTCTTGGGACCAGTTCGTGTTGGGGACATACTAATGCTCAGGGATACCGGTAGAGAGGCTCGTCGCCTAGGTAATAGATGAGGTGTGATAATGCCAGAGACAAGAGTTTGTAGCTTCACCAGCGAGGAAATTGAGCCTGGTACTGGCCTGATGTACATCAAGAGAGACGGATCAGTAATGTGGTTCAAGGACAGTAAGGCTAGAAAGAACGCTCTCAAACTCAAGAGAAACCCAAGAAGACTCAAGTGGACTCAAAGATACGTAAAGGGCGGGATCAAATAGTTCCCTAAATATAGAGAAGCTGTCTCAAGAAAATACATTTTTCATCTTAGAAATTAATATCATAATTTCTGCCAGTCGTGTCTCTGTGCATCTACCGCACAGATTGCGGCCATATGCACTACATCTCTCACACTATCTCCTCTTTGTAATACGTGTGCAGGCTTTGAAAGTCCCTCTAGGATTGGTCCTGTCATCTCCGCTCCTGCAATCCTCTGAAGAAGTTTGTAGGCGATGTTTGCAGATGCTAGATTGGGGCAAATGAGAATATTTGCTGGTCCTTCGAATGACATGAACGGATACTCCTTCTGAATCTCTGGTACCAAAGCTGTATCAGCTTGCATTGGGCCATCTATTATTAGATCTGGATCAAGCTCACGAGCTATTGAGATTGCTTCCTCGACCCTATCGGTTCTCATTTCAGAAGATGTACCAAAATTAGAGAATGAAAGCATAGCAACTCTTGGTTTGACGCCGAATCTCCTTGCTACCTTGGCAGTCTGTACTGCTATCTCCGCTAAAGTTCTAGAATCGGGGTAGATATTGATCGTGGCATCTCCAATGAACATCAGATCACCGTTCACAGTCATCATATACATCCCTACTATTCTGTG
>DANL01000063.1 GCA_002499865.1 Euryarchaeota archaeon UBA121
CCTTGGAAGTACTGATAGTCTCAATGCGTGACGCATTCCTGGCAGTCACTGTTTTCGTAGCAGTAATGGTCTTACTATTCAGTTGGTTACAATATGTCACTGCGGGTAAATTCGTAGACTGGATACGACAAAATAAGAGTATACAACCACTCATTGGAGCATTAATGGGATTAACTCCAGGATGTGGAGGAGCAATTATTGTCATGCCCATGTATACAAGAGGATATGTTACCTATGGAACAGTAATTGCCACTCTCATCGCAACACTAGGGGACGCGGCTTTTGTATTGATAGGGGCAGTCTTTCAGGATATTTCATTCCTCGCACCAGTGATTGTAGTACATCTGACATCCTTCACTGTCGCAGTAATATGGGGGTTTGCAGTAGATAGATTATCCGTAACCCCCTCTTCTCCTCTAGGCATCATATGGTCCAAATCTAGTGAATTTGAAGTTGAGGAAAGATCGGATCTGGAAAAAGATATGGAGATTATTCAGGATATGCCCAGAGAGGCTCCAGATGGATTTGGCTACAGAGTTCTACATCAGGGGTACAGAGTTTGGTGGATAGTTACGGCAGTTGGCTTTTGTTTGGCCATTCTTCTGTTGGTCTGGTATGCACAAGATCCAGATTATTCGCCCGACCTTGTTTGGGATCCCACCACTCGTGATGGCATCGTTACGTGGGTTGGATTTATTGGAACTCTTCTATCCATCGTTCTGTATATCTCTTCCAAGAATTTTATTCGAGACGATACAGAGGCCACAATAGGGGACAAATTAAATTCCTTTGATGAGACATTGGTACACGCAGCATCAGAGACCGCTTTCGTTACTTTCTGGGTAGTGATGGCATATCTTATATTCGAATTTGGAATGATTCTATCTGGCATATCAGAAGCAGATCTTTCTGACCACGGCGCCGGAGCGGGTGCAGTCGCATTTGCAGCCATAGTTGGTTTGGTCCCGGGATGTGGACCGCAGATTATTGCCATATCGGCATATGTCGAAGGGATAATTTCATTCCCAGCGTTAGTCGCAAACGCTATTTCTCAAGATGGCGATGCATTATTTCCATTACTAGTTCGACACAAAGTAGCCTCAATATGGGCTACAATTCATACGACTCTACCAGCTATTTTAGTCGGTTTTATTTTCCTATGGGCAATGGGCGAGTATCCTTATCTCACAGAAAATCTACAACCTTGAGAAACTCATCAACGTCTTCACTGGTATCTATGTTTAGGTGGAGATAAGGATCCCCGACAAGGATTCTTTCTGGATTGATTATACTGTTCAGCGGCTCGTCAGAAGCAGACTCCAATATCCTCTCAATATCATGACTATCCACAAATAAGGGATGTCCCCCTCTCCCATCCTTGGAGGGGCATGAACTAGACCTCGAGGAAACTAGTAACTCAACAGTGGAAATAGAAAAACCCGGTCTATCCACTGGTACAATTAGAATCCCAATTTCGTCTTTCATTCTTTCCTTGAGGTAACTCAATCCTTTCTTGACTGAGCCAGTCCTCCCAAGTTCTGGATTCTCATTAACGATTATCTCTGCATCTCCAACCGATTCCCTGATCTCATCTACTAGATTTTCTCTTGTGACAACAACCGGCCTAAGTCCTAATCCATTCAATCGAGTTAGCATCCATGAAATCAAAGATACCCCTCCAACTTCGATTAGAGCCTTTGGGCTCCCAAGCCTACTGCTTCTGCCAGCGGCTAGTAAGATACAACCAATTTCAGAACTCACACTATTTGCCACGAATCATCTCTCTTCCGATAATAAGCCTCTGAATCTGACTAGACCCTTCAAAGATTTGTACGACCTTAGCCCCCCTCATTCTTCTGGCTACAGGGTACTCTTCGGAATATCCGTAGCCTCCAAAAATCTGAACAGCATCAGTGGTAACTTCCATGGCCATATCAGCAGAGAATCTCTTAGCATGCGCCGCTTCTAGTGTATTCCTCTCCCCTGAGTCGCACTTCAAAGCAGCCTTCCAGGTCAGGAGCCTAGCAGCTTCAACTTTCGTAGCCATGTCAGCTAACATGAATGATATTGCCTGATGCTTGAAGATAGGCTTCCCAAAAGTACTCCTATCGATCGAGTATTCTGTCGCCTCTTCTAGTGCTCCCCTTGCATTTCCTACAGCATGTGCCGAAATAGTCGGCCTAGAGAAATCGAAAGCCTTCATAGCATTCATCCATCCTCCGTTTTCCTCTCCCCCTACGAGGTTATCGGCAGGTACTCTCACATTGTTGAAAGTCACCGATCTGGTGTCAGAGCATCTCTGTCCCATGTTCTCTTCTTTCTTACCTAGTTCTATCCCTGGAGAGGAGGAATCAACAATGAAACCACTCATTCCCCGATATCCAGCCTTCTTGTCTGTGTAAGCCAGAACGAAGAACCAGTCGGCATAACCCGCTCCAGTAATCCACATTTTACTGCCATTGATTATGTATTCATCACCATCTTTCGTTGCTTCCGTCTGAATGGACTGAACATCACTCCCTGCTCCAGGCTCTGTAACACAATAAGATGCAATACACCCTTCAGAGACCTTAGTCATGTACCTCTCTTTCTGATCCTCTGTACCTCCGGTAAGGATTGGATAGGATGCCAGCATTGTACTTCCACATGCTGTGGCAAAACCGGGATCTCCTGCACCAAACTCCTCACAGACCAAAACTTCCTCAAAGGAACCCATTCCCCCTCCTCCATATTTCTCTGGAATCTTCAGAGTCAAAAGACCAGAATCATTGGCTTTCTTGATGGCATCCTTTGGAAACTCGCTATTACTGTCCCATTTGCCAGCATTAGGCTTAATTTCATCTTCGGCAAAATCTCTTGCAAGTTGCTGAAGCATACGTTGCTCCTCACTCAAAACGAAGTCGACCATGAGCGTTGGACCGGGTCGCCGGTCTTAGAGGTACAGGTACGCCATGTACAAAATATACCCGGCAACCATGGAAAAACCAGTTCTCCGACCAATCTCCCTATCATCTAGTAACATTGCCGCGACAAGACCAGAAGTGAGTAGCATCACCCATATGTCCCTTTCAGCAAATCCAGGATTCACTGAAATCCCTCCTCCTACCAGGGCCGTTACTCCTAATATCCCAAGAATATTCATCATATTGGACCCCAAGACATTACCCACGGCAACACCTCCCTGGCCCCTTAATCCAGCTACTATGGTTACTGCTAGCTCGGGAAGAGAAGTCCCCAAAGCAATCACAGAAAGTCCGATAATAGCTTCAGAAATTCCCATACTTGTGGCGATTCCTGTGGCTCCTTCTATCAGCAGATCGGCGCCCTTCCAAATCAGAACTCCCCCTATTACGGTCACTAGAGTTGCTATCGCGATATTATCAGGCACCCAGCTCTCTTCAATCTCTGA
>DANL01000039.1:0-195 GCA_002499865.1 Euryarchaeota archaeon UBA121
AATGGTTGGTAGTTGGATATCTTCGGAAGGAATAGCCACACCAGCATCCGCTAATTCTTCGGCCGTCTCTTCGGCCAAAGTGGTCTTCTGACTGATTTGAGAATTTAGTTCATCGATTCTTGACCTTAGAGTTTCCCTCTCCTTGGAGAGCTGATCCAGCGTGGCCCTGAGACTTGCTCTCTCTCCCACAAGCTC
>DANL01000039.1:514-10777 GCA_002499865.1 Euryarchaeota archaeon UBA121
TCTCTCCTATTCGTTAGGATTTGATGTTCTTCATCGAATTGCTCTGATTTGCCCTTCAGTTCGATTAACTCTGATTTTGCAGTAGATATTGATGACTCAAGTTGAGATATTGATAGTTGTGCAATATTAATTTCTTCTTCTTGCTTAGAGATCCTGGTTTCGATATCTGAGACCCTCTGATTCATCAGAACTATCTGACTCTCGTTTGTTAATATCGAAGATTCGCAAGATAGCTTGGTCCTCTCGGCTTCTGTCCTCTCTCTTTCGGCGGATCTGAGTATCTCCGAAAGATGATCAGGTGTGTTGTCTTGAAGTGCCTCGGCGGCATCAGTTCGATTCTGAAGTGCTGACTCAAGGGCGACTCTGGCTTGCTCTGCCTCTGATATCTTCAGAGACTTGGTATTTTCACATGTTTCGAACTCGGATCTGGAAGCCCCCATCCTTTTTTCTATCTCCGATAGTGATTTGGTAGCCCTATCCATGTCGGCTTTCCAGTTCCTGAGTTTGACTGAATGATCACTCCCATCGGCATTGTTAATTCTATTTCTGAGATCTTGAAGATTAAGCATTGTCTCTCTCAATGCAGCGTCGACCGTGGAATATAGCAGATTTGCCTCCTGCACCAATCTTTCATGCTTGTCGACACTTGAGTGCCCTCCGGCGCTACCTCCGAATGATGGGCGGTTTCCACGAGAATTAGAGCCCCCTGTCATTGCACCTGAGCTCTCAATTAGTGAGCCGTCCAGAGTCACCATTCTGACTCCTCCCATGTTATTTCTGGCCACTTCCATCGATTCGACAAGTAGTGTATTCCTGCTGGCATAGATCACTGCGATCTCTACCTCTTGATCATAGTCCAGTAAATCTTGAGCGAATCCAATTATTCCGGGATTTCTGGCTACAAGAAGTGTTCTTCCTTGGGGCCTGGAAACTTTGAGCTTGTTTAGTGGGAGGAATGTAGCCCTTCCTCCGCTATTCTCCCTTAGCCACTTGATGCACTTTGCGGCAACCTCGTCATCCCTCACAACAATGCTTCTCAGACCGTTTCCTAGTGCCGTGGCTAGTGCTTCCTCATGAGATGGTTCCTTCGGAGACGTAAGTTCGCCTAGCGTACCCAAGATACCAGAAATCTGGCCACTCTCCCTGAGCCTAGTTAGAGCGGCGATCGTGACTGCTGAGCCAGGAGCTGATGACCTGGCTTCTTGGCGTGCTTTTGCTTTGCTAAGCTCTCTTTCAGCATCCCTTAGTCTAATCTCTGCTCTGTCCCTGTCTGATCTCAATTCAGATTCTTGCTTTTGGAGGCTCCTTAGATCATCGGCCAATGAGGACCTATCAGATTCGGGACCATTTTCATGAATATCATTGCCGATTAGTTCTAGATCGTCCCTAATCATTGTTGCTTCCTCGTACTTTTCCTCGAGATCTGCCAGATTCTCTGATGCCAGCTGTGATGCTTGCTCGGCCCTATCTGACTCAAGTTGAGCCTGCGCGTACGAATCTTGAGCCTCAGAAACTCTTTCACTTGCCTTTCCTAGTGCCCTGTTTAGATCTCTAGCATACTTATCACCAGATTCTATTGCCTTTCTGGCTTCTGCCTCTTCCTTGGCCGAGTCGATTAGTGACTGTTCTGCGTCTTCTAGAGAATTCTTAGCAGTATTGAGCTTTTCATTGGCTTCATTTTTCGCCTCCATAGCTCTTTCTAGCTCCTTTTTGAGAGTAGTAATTTCTTCTTTTGAGTTTGAGATTATTTTTCTCTGGTCTCCAATTCTATCAGAGCCCGTTTCTATCTCGATCTCGTGTTGCCTGATACTCTCCATAATTCTCTGAGCGTCTCCAGCGAGAGCTTTTCTCAATTCAGACTCAACTGAGACGAGCTCTGTATCGAAAGAGTCTAGTTTCTTATTTCCGTCCGCTAGTGAAGAGCCCAAAGATCTGACTTTCTCTGAATAATTCGTCCTCTCATTACCGAGAAGACTGACCTCATCAAGACGATTCCTGTATCTGGATTGGTACAGGGTTACTCGGGAATTGTCAAATTCCTCCTTGATTTCCTTGTACTTGAGAGCTTGCTCTCTCTCCTTGGAAAGTTGCTTGAGTTGTTTCTTCTTATCGTCTTCGAGAAGATCTATCGTCTCTATACTGCTCTCGACGTGTTTTCTCTGAGTTGTTGCTCGTCGGATTTCATCATCATATGCTGTGACGCCGGCGACGTCTTCCAGGACCCCTCTTCTCTTGTGTGGAGTCATTGTGGCTAGATTGGTAACGTCACCCTGGAGTACTATGTTGTAGCCGTCTCCTCTGAGTCCAGCTTCAGCGAGGACTCTTCGCATCTCAGTAGCGCTAGAGGGTTTGTCGCCGATTCTGAAAGATGAGATTGGGTCGCCCTTTCTGTTCAGCCTGACGGATCTGGTGAAGGATACCTCATCTTCCTCAATCCTCAGTCTCCGCCTGCCATCGTGTTCAGCCACATTGGCGAAAACGAGGGTTACTGACATGTGCTTAGCGGCCTTCCCCCTGCCTCCTCCATTGAAGATTAGCTCAGAGACGTTTGAGGCTCTGAGTGCCTTGGTTGACTTAGGGCCTAAAACGAACTGTATGGCGTCGCCGGAGTTGGACTTTCCACTCCCATTTGGTCCCGTGATAGCAGTAAATCCCTTGTCAAAGGGAATTACCATCTCTCCGCCAAATGATTTGAAGTTCTCGACTTCTATTCTTTTGAGATGCATCCCATCACCTTAGTATCGGGAAAATTTTCCGCCGACACCAGTCATGACCTCCCTGCCTTTACGCCTATCAATGTTGAGGCTCCCTCCAGTTCAGCATAACGGTTCCGAGGCGTTTCCCTATGCGCCGTAGAGAATCGACAATGGAGAAGATTCTAGGGTGAATCCTCGTGGGTATCTTGTGAGCGACGAGAATGGGGAAGTGAATCTCGAGCAGGTTGATGTGGCAGTGATAGGTTCTGGCATAGCAGGACTGTTCCTGGCAGTCGAATGCGCCAGATCTGGGCTTAAAGTGGCGGTTGTTACCAAGAAGGAGGTTTCGATGTCGTCTACAAATTGGGCACAGGGAGGGATTGCAGGAGTTCTGGATCCCAATGATCTGGAGGGTTTGGAATCACATGTCAGGGATACTCTGGATGCAGGTTCTGGACTATGTGATGAGGCGGTGGTTCGAAGCGTTATCACAGAGGCGTCAGATAGAATTAGAGATTTGATTGGCCATGGGGTGCAGTTTGATCATAACTCATCTGGCGAATATGACATGGCAATCGAGGGAGGGCATAGTGGAGCCAGAATTTTTCATACTAGAGACAGGACTGGTGCCGAGATTGAGCGTGCTTTGACCGAAGTGGCTTCGGATGAGTCTGAGACAAATCTAACGATATTAGAGAACTGGATGGCTGTCGATCTAATTCAGAAGGTCCATGGTGACCCCGTGCAAGGAGTATCAGGAGTATGGTGTCTATCTCCCGAGGGAGTGGTTTGGACACTTCCGTCAAGAGTGGTGGTTCTAGCAACTGGAGGTGCGGGCATGATGCATAAAGCAACGACTAATCCTTCAATTGCCACTGGAGATGGAGTTGCCATGGCAAGTAGGTCAGGTGCAGACATTAGGGATATGGAATTTATTCAGTTTCATCCGACAGCTCTACACTCCAATAATCCTAGACCATTTCTGATAACCGAGGCATTGAGAGGTCACGGAGCAATACTCATGACAATTGAGGAGTATTCCATCTGGAAGGAAAATGGAATTGGCATTGATCCTTCTAATCACTCATTCATGATTAATTACTCACCAATGGGGAGTCTTGGAACCAGGGATGTGGTAGCCAGAGCAATTGATTCCGAGATGAAGAGATTGGGGGATCCTCACGTACTTCTTGTTACCGAGCACTTGGATAAGGGCGACCTAGAAAACTCATTTCCTACTATTTCCAGAAGATTACGAGAGGAGGGGATAGAGATAGGAGTGAGTCCGATTCCAGTCACTCCTGCCGCGCATTATATGGTAGGCGGAGTTGCAGTAGACGGACTTGGAAGAGTTGAGTATGAAGGAACACCGATGCCTGGACTTTATGCAATAGGAGAGGTTGCTTGTACGGGCCTTCATGGAGCCAACAGGCTGGCTTCGAACAGTCTTCTAGAGGCCGTTGTTTACTCGGGAAGAGCGTCCAGAGATATTATCGAGAGATGGAAAAGTGACGAGCTAGGGGACTTCATTGGAAGACTCCCAAGATGGAGATCAGAGGACCTCGGACTACTGATTGAGAATATGCCACTAATTACGGACCTAGATGCCTTGAGAGCAACAATGACTCAGGATGTAGGCTTGGTGAAGAGCGATTACAGACTAGAGCGGGCTGAGCGAAGGGTAGAGCATATTGAGAAGGAGGTATCGCGATATTGGAAGAGTTGCAAACCAACTCAGGAGTTGATTGAACTACGTAATCTAGTACTAGTTTCCAAATTGGTCGTTGATGCATCGAAGTCTAGAAGGAGTAATGTTGGGCTTCACTTTAACATGAATCTTGTTTAATTAGTCTCTTTGGGAGGATATTTCCACCCCTTTGACCAAGGCCATCAGCATCGAATTAAGGGGAGTCGGTATTCCGAGCCCCTCCCCCATCATAATGATATATCCACAAAGTGAGTCAATCTCCGTCTTCCTACCAGCCATCAGATCCTGTAACATAGAGCATCTATTTTCTGAAGTAGAGTCTACTACTTCGATTAGTAGATCTTGCATTTCTGAGTCAGAAATATCGATACCTGAGGCTCGAGCAACAGATAGTGACTCCTCGAGAAGTTCTTGTGACTGCTCCCACAGATAACTCTCCAATAGGGCCCCATTCCTGACTCCCGATATAGCACAGATAGGATTTATTGCGATATTAATCAGGAGCTTTTGCCAGATTGATTTGGATATGTCCTCAGTCCATATCGGTGAAAGGCCCGCGTTATCTAGTGCACTTACCAGGGAAGTCATGATCTCATTGGGAAGCCCTCCCTCTAGAGCTCCCAGTGTGATTGATCCCCTTCCAACCCAGTGTATCCCATCAGTTCTCCTCCATGCTCCGTGAGTAGTCGCCCCACCTAATGTCCTAGATCTCCCCAGTCTACTTGAGATCTGCTGAGCATGCCCCATTCCGTTTTGGATACTAATTGCAATCCCCTCATCAGATAGAATCTCATCGGCAATTTGAGAGAGGATAGGTGTTGAGTATGCCTTGCCACAAATAATTGCGGCTTCACAGCTACCGACAACGGCTTCGGGCAGAGGACCCGCCTCGCTGTCCACTAACGTATACCTGTCAGGAGGGATGGACTCAATGACGCCCTCAGGAGTATGTACAACTAAGCCCTCTGAAGACAAAACCTGTGCAGTAGGGCCTCGTGAAACCGCTACGATTTCTACATCTGTATCGGCTAGTCCGGCTAAGATGACTCCTCCTATTGAGCCGATTCCAAGAACAGCCACTCTCATTGCCAGTTCTCCCTGATATCTGAGTGAACAACTATTCTGGATTCCTCGGGGACGACCCAGACAACTGCTTCATAGCCGGGCTCCGTGATGCTCAGTGTGATATTGGCATCCGAGTATGCTGATATTGAGTCGGGGGCCTGAATGTCCCACAATTCTCCAGGAGGGCCCGAGGCAGAAACGAATATTGGAAGAGACTCATTCTGAAGATTGCTAATACGGATAATACTCGAGTCGGAAAATGAAGATCCATTTCTCAATCCCCCTGGGGAGACCCACAGTTCTGGTCCGTTAGAAATCAAAAAGGAAGAGGTCATTGTATTACTATCGCATACTACCAGCCATCCATCTTCTTGAACTACTAATGAGCCGTTTCCAGTATATTCATCAGGTAGTTCAATGAAGGAGTAGTCTCCCAGAGTCCTATTCCAAGCAATGTTAGGGTCAACTTCTGGGAAGTCAGTTTGTGTTGGGCAGAAAGGGGCGGTGGATTCAACGAATCCTACAGAGTGGCCAGAAAATACCTGGGGTATCTTAAGTGTCCCTTCTAATGAGTTGACTAGCGGGGATGTTTTCTCAATTGGAGTCCTCCAAGAGCTAGAGTTTCCATCGTCCCACGTAATTGTTAGGAGGGGGCCAAGGTGCCTCCCTAAATAGTCTGAAGGACCGCTAATTGAAGCCCCATTTACCCCCAAAAGACAGATTTGGTTGTTTCCTTGATCAATAGCAGAGTCATTGAGTAAGGACCATCTGGGATTTGAGACTGAGACATTTCCTGAGGACTCGTCCTCAATAATGAAGTAAGTACAGATTACTGGTTCTTGGAGAGTTCCCGTGAGCTCCCAGACGGACCTCTGCTGGTACCTACTCGCGTCTGGGATTATGGCAATCACGTGTTCCTCATAGTGCCCTGAAATCTCCGAGAAGATTCTGATACTAGCAGTTCTATTGTCTAGTAAAACTGAGTTTTCTGCTGATATAGTGAGATTAATGAGGCCATTTTCAAACTGTGTAACTCCATCAATTCTACATGTTTGAGAATCATTGTTACAGTCGGAATCGAGAACGATTCGTGCCTCTGTTCCTTCGATTCTGAATTGTAACCAACCAGATACTGGCATTACTCCGTCTGGAGATATCTGCAGAGGAATTATGGTATCCTCTCCCACGGAGTATCTGACCTCGTCTGGCCATTCGGAGGTCTCGATTCCCTCGTCCCATTCTGAGATTCCATAAGCCCCATCTATTCCGGGAAATGCCACTATCAGTATGAAAATCATCAGCGCTAGTATTTGATTCCTAGAAATATCGTCCAAGCCCTTGGATTCGTCTACAACAAATGGATCTAAGATTGGAGTGGGGCTGAATCTTCTCCAAACTGCGATTGTGGCGATTACCAACCATGGAAACCATGGGTCGGTAGAGAAAACGAGAACCATGAAAAATAGTGTAGAAGCGAAAATCAGAGTTTGCTTCTCATCTGAAAGAAGGTCCTCTGGGCCCATTATTGCATGGAGGAGATGGTCTCCCGGGAAACCTGGGACTGGTAACAGCATTATCCACGAGACCGTACAAAGGCCAAGACCTGCAATCGCCAGTGGATCTAGCCACTGGAGTTTTATGTCCAAATTCTCAATTATGCCTAAAAATTGTAACATCTCCAGAATGGAGTTCCCACTGAATACCATCGGAGGGGAGTTCAGAGGAGGGGGCTGAGTAGAGGTCAATGATACCCCTACTATGGTCATTATGACGCCTGAGAAGAACAAAACCAATGGTGAAGTAACCTCTATCAGACCTAGCGCCTTTCTGTTGGGAATGGGGACCTGATCAGATCTTCTTTGTGAGATGAACCCTGCTATTCCGAACGGCCAGATAGGTTCGGAGATAGGGAAGGCCAGAGGGGTTAATTGGCCAATAGAAACTCCATATCTTGAGGCAACTCTTCTTCTTGCCTCGCTGGCAAGTAATATTGTAACGGCCAACGGGATTGAGAATCTTGCACACGAATCAGCAATGATGGGAATGCCAAAACTCAGTTCGGGATTATTCCTTAACAATAGCCCAGTACCTGCTATAGTCATGAATGAGAACATAGTTATCCAGATTACTGCCTGTTGCCAACGAGGCATTACGAATACGCCTGTAGGTAGTTCTACGACGCTCATCACAGGGGGATTTCCTCTGTCTAGGAGACCTATCATGCCTAACTTCTCAAGGTGTGAATTCATATCCAGTAAGCATTCACTCTCCGACTTCCCATCAATCCCATTTACTCTCCAGGAGTATTCCCCTGACTCGACTTCTCCAAGGACAAAATACCTAGATGAAATGACTTGGATTAAGTCCCTCTTGCTCCAAGTCTCAGTATCGATTTCGAGCCTTTCTGGCTCCGACTCTGAAGCTGTCACGGCTAATGCAAGAGGAGGTATGATTTTACCCCTCGCTTCGGGAGTCCTTACGTCTACTTGTTCTTGAAGCGCTTGAGTCGGAATGTTTCCTCTCTTTCCATCTCTTCCAGTCTGAGCTGTATGAAAGTCTGCGCCTCCTTCATCTCGGGGATTACTTTGAACTCCAGGGCATTGACTCTGCGTTTTGTAGCCTCAATCTCTTCTAGTAGCCTCTTTAGTGTGGCCTCCATCTCAGCGGCTTTGACGACCTTCTCGATTAGAAGGGAGTAAGAGTCCGCTGCCTCATCGATGTAAGGGGAGCCACCTATGAGTCCCAAGCCTCTATCCTCTGTAGAAAGTTTGAGATTTTCACCGTCCACCTTCGGTACCACGACTCCCATAATATTCCTACGAGAAACACTGACTTCTGGCCTCTTAGATGCCGCTATAGCCGCACTCTTGACTGAAAGCCCGCCCTCGATTGAAGAGGCTAGACTGATTGCCTGAAGCGCATCCCTGTAAGTTCCGACAAGTTCCTCTCTAGCTGAAATCATCTCAGACAGGAGAGTTCTGAATTCGTGAAACAAGCCGTCCCTTTTCATTTTTAGAAGGTTGTACCCACTACTGGTCTGCTTGATGCGTCGCTTTAGATTGATTAGTTCGGACCTGGTTGGCTTAATGTCCAGAGCCATACTATAACCTCAGAATTACTCCTCTTCCTTTCCTGACTTCTCGTCTGGATGATACTTATCTATCCACTTCTGATCCAGTCTGACGAGGTACTTGGTATCGATGTTAGAAAGTAGATTCCATGCTAGATCGAGAGTTCCCTCACTTATCGACCTGTCCTCATCTCTACTCTGCCTTAGGAATTGATCTTCAAAGATATCTGCGAATTTCAGCAGTTGGAGGTCACGCTCGTTGAGTGCATCTTCACCGACAATTGCCACGAGCCCCCTGAGCTCTTTCCCTTGAGCATAGGCGGCGTATAGTTGGTCGGAGACAGACTTGTGATCCTCTCTGGTCTTACCATCTCCTATTCCAGCATTCATCAGTCTACTCAAAGACGGCAGTACATTGATCGGGGGGTATATCCCCTTCTGATGGAGCTCTCTCGAAATAACAATCTGTCCCTCTGTGATGTATCCTGATAGATCGGGAATTGGGTGAGTAATATCGTCACCTGGCATAGTCAAAATCGGGAATTGAGTTATCGAGCCTTTCTTGCCCTTAACCAAACCAGCTCTTTCGTATAGCATGGCCAGATCAGTGTACATGTAACCAGGGTAACCCCTCCTTCCGGGAACCTCTTCCCTAGCTGCTCCTATTTGCCTCAGAGACTCACAGTAATTTGTCATGTCGGTGTATATCACCAGAACGTGATAATCGTGCTCAAATGCAAGATACTCCGCTGCAGTTAGAGCCAGTCTGGGAGTAATCAGTCTCTCCACAGCGGGGTCATCGGCTAGATTGACGAAGAGAGCAGAGTTCTCAAGAGCGCCGGTTCTCTCCAAATCATGAACGAAGAAGTTGTATTCCTCCGCAGTAATTCCCATTGCACAGAAGACAACCACGAAATCGTCATCGCTTCCGACCAGCTTGGCCTGACGGGCAATCTGCAAAGCGATGTCGTTGTGAGGGAGACCGCTGGCACTGAAGATAGGGAGCTTCTGTCCCCTGACCAGAGAAGTACATGCATCGATTGCAGAAATACCGGTCTGGATAAATGACTCAGGACTCTGGCGTGAATATGGATTAATAGCTGCACCGATGATATCTGCCATATCGTCGGCGACGATGTCTGGTCCACCATCTCTAGGCCTTCCTGCACCGTCCAAGATTCTTCCAATCAGGCCCTTGCTAACAGGGAGCTTGAAAACGTCTCCAAGGAACTTGACGCCGGTCTGTCTATCGACAGATGCGGTGCCCTCGAAAACTTGCACGATTACCTGGTCGTCGGACGTATCCAACACCTGGCCGTTCTTGATTGAACCATCGCTCAGCATTAGCTGGACGATCTCACCGTATGAAACTGGTTCAGTCTTGTTTAGGAAAACCAATGGTCCCTTGACGTCTGTAATGGTTCTGTATTCTTTTCCACTCATATTATCACCTCTCAATTAGCCTCCATACTAGCATCAATCTGCTTACTCATCTCGCTTACAAGATCGCTGATTCTTTCTGCATATCCTTTCTCGAACCTGCCCCTCATGAGATCGGTCCTTGCGGGTACGTTGACCACATCTTCCAATTGTCCTCCGCCTGCGATTGCTTTCTTGGCTTCTTCTTGGAAAGTTAGGATGGCTTTTGCCATGTGGTACTGGAGGTCGAGATCACTGAATGTATCAACGTCATGGAATGCATTCTGTTGAAGGAAGAACTCCCT
>DANL01000042.1:0-11420 GCA_002499865.1 Euryarchaeota archaeon UBA121
CTATTCTGATTCTATCGAGAGGCGTCATGATGTTGACTGGCTTAGGGTGATCCTATTTGGCCTACTGATTTGGTTCCACTTTGTAGTCTTCTACCCTTACCAGCCAGAGGGCCTTCTAGCTCTTCCTTATTACTTCATAGTTTCAGTAATGCATCAATGGAGACTAGCCGCTTTATTCGTAATCTCTGGTATGGGTACCGCCTTTGCCCTTAGGAGAAGGACATGGAAACAGTATGTCAGAGAGAGGGGGTCAAGACTGGGACTTCCACTTCTTTTCACTGTCTACATCCTTTTTTTCGGAATTTTTGAGTTTACTGAGAAGACAACTCTACTGTTTACGGTTTTTCCGAGTAGTGAGGATATGCCTTATGGTCATCTCTGGTTTGTCTATAATTTACTCATTTACTCGATCATTCTGACACCATTCTTCTTTCATGTGAAGGCAAACCCAGAAGGCCTCATTATGCGAATGACCAGATCAGCTATGAATATTAGAGCGGGTCTTGGAATTATGATTATTCCCCCTATTATTCTGTCAATAAACGGAATACTGTTCAAACCATGGGAATTTGGAGAGGTGGGTATGTGGTGGGAATTTCCCCGATATATGATATATTTTCTATTCGGCTTCCTTATGATTTCTGTGAGGGATGAGTACTTCGAAGCATTAGATAAGATCAGGATCTCATCATCTATTATGACGCCTATTTTAGCAGTGTCATGGTTCCTTGTTAGTACTACAAGCGGAATTCCCGATGTGATGGAAGGGGGGTGGGTGGACGAAGGATACCCTCCGTTCTCGTTCAATGCTACAATGGCGTCTGTTATACAGTCCTTCCATGCATGGTTTTGGTGCTTACTCATTTTCACGTGGTCTTCAAAGCTACTTAATCGTCCAAACAAATATCTGGCATATCTGAATGAGTCCGTTTACCCAACATATATTGTTCACATGCATGTTACCATCCCGGTGATAGCAATTCTTGCCATACTGGGGGTTGGATTCTTTCCTGCAATGATTTTTGCCACTCCTATGCTTATAGTTGGCGTATTAGTCTGTTTCGAGATAGTCAGGAGAGCATCATTATTCAGGCCATTTTTTGGAATTAAGGGAGGGCAAGAAATGGTAATGAAACTATTCCCCTTCAATTCAACTCAAGAAAAGCCTTTGACTATTCTATTCGCATTATTTTCACATGGTCTGACATTAGGAATGGTTATTGTACTAATGCTATCGCTAGTGATATTGGGTGGTTGATTTGAGTACGGAGGCACTTCAGTCAAAATTGGCGATTCTATTGACATCAATATTGCTACTAAGTGTTCCCACTAATATGGCCTCGGGCCAGTCATCAGTAATCAGAGAATGTGAGATTCTGGTTGATTGGGACTATCAGGTTAATTGGTTGGAAGAACCAAATGAGGAAGGGCAATTTTTCTCAGTCGGACATATCCACAGATATCGTGTAGTTTTTGTTCCTGAATTTTCTCCTGGTTCTTCTCCAAGTGGCGTTTCTGTCGATGCGAGTCATGTAGGTTTAGACAGTGAGATATCCCCTCTGAATGTCTCATTCATCAGTGCCGGTGGGGAGGTAGACATAGAGCTAGAATCTCAACCAGATTTCGGTGACAAGATTTTCGTAAACTTCTCTAGCTTGGAGTCTACATGTGCAAGGTCTCTAACCGTTACCAACTGGAATCAACCAATCGAAGATCATGAGATAACAAGGGAGACCGTCTGGTCACTAGAAGGAGTGGATTCCGGCAATCAGAATATCGACTTTGAGGGGAGAGGTTGGCAAAAGAGACAGGGACCTATCCTAGAATCCAATGAACTTGGAAACGGCTCGCTCCAGATGAATACAATGAATGGCTCAAACGGAATTATGCTTGACCTCTCTTTAGACAGAGTCTGGTTGAATGAATCATATGATGGCGACGAGCTCATAGCCCAAGATTTTGAGATGATTGGTAACGGCACCATGGTTCTGAGAGAAGGATATTCGGAAGGAGACTATGAAGAAGGATTCACTGCTGAAATTTCAGTCAGTAGTGCCACAGTTAACCGCTCTTGGCAAGATGACGAATTATCTGAGAGAATTACTATTGAGGGAAATGGATGGTTGTCTTTCAATGGTGGCGATAATAATAGTTCAGGAGGTGGATTTGGTGAAATTCATACCTTCTTTTTCGAATCCTTAGACGAGAACGGTCAGAGACGAGCTCAGAATTTTCAGCTAGAGGCCAATGCATCAATGAGGATCTCAGGAGCCTCAGACTTCTTCTCATTCGAGCTAGATGATCTAATCATTAGAGAGAGGTGGTCTGATGATACTCGTGAAGAACAGTTCTTCAAAGCAACCGGAGGAGGTGATTTTGGATTCGAGATTGAGGATGGTCAGTTTAGTATAGACGTGAATGGTACCATCCCCCTTATTCATCTGGAGTCCTCAGGAGGTGAGACCGTATCAGATACCATAATTGTCGACGGGACCTATGATGGCGATGCAGAGGGGAGCTTCGGTTTAGTAAGACAGATAGTAGACTCAGGAATACAGGCGAATTCAGAGGGCGTTAAATACGAGGTCGACAAAATTCAAAATGAGTTCTGGTTCAATGTTTCAGCAACTCCTTTCGGACCAATATCTCAAGAGTTTGGAGCCGAGCATAATCTGACATATGAATTCACAGTTCCTCAGGAAGACTGGCAGAACAGAACTGTCAGACTACAGTACGTAGAGGATAATGGTACTGTTTCAGATGAATTCCCACCAGAATCGCCAATTATAGAACAACCTTCTAGGCCAGAAGCTAGTCCACTGATTTCTAACCAGATATCAAGAGAGAGTGGAAAATCGCCTCAGAAAGTCATTCCTGGAGATAGGTTCGTTCTATTGGGAAATCCCTCCAATACTCTTGAGGTAACAATCAATTCAATCATCGACAAAGAGATGGATGGCCATATTGTTGAAACGGCAGAATGGACTGGAAGATTTGATTTCGAAGAGACAATGGCTTCAGGATTTTTTGTTAATGAAGGCCCTCTATCGGGTCTCCTGTTCGAGGTTTATAGATGGATAACATTGGAATCTGATGGAGAAAACCAATCAAATGATATTTCTTTCCAAGAATATCAGAAAGTAGATCGAATTCTATACCCATCAATAATCACTGCGGACGAAAACACTCCCCCTTCGCTTGAATCGGTCAGATTCAGAGAGGGGTACTTGCATACTGAAGGAGGGGCATCTCATATCGAGGTTTTAGTCAATGATGTAGATACAGATGTAGTGGCAGTTATTGCTGATCTTTCTTCTATTGGACTAGGGCTTGTGGATCTTTCTGATAGCGGAATGAAAGGAGATCTAACAATTCATGATGATATCTGGACATCACTAATTATCCATGAGG
Organism: Euryarchaeota archaeon UBA121; assembly: GCA_002499865.1. Lineage (GTDB taxonomy): Archaea > Thermoplasmatota > Poseidoniia > Poseidoniales > Thalassarchaeaceae > MGIIb-O5. Next base: position 3,412 of record DANL01000042.1, read on the forward strand.
GCCTGGAATTTGGTGATTTTTACATTCCTATTACAATTATAGATTACTGGGTTGAGATTAGTGAAACTGCAGAAATTAGTGTTGCTAACCTACCCCCTAGGGTAACATCAGTCTCCTTCTCTCAATCGTCAGCTATCAGAGGTGAAAATATTGGAATTTCAGTCGATGCCACTGATGGACATGGGGTCTCACAGGTTACAGTAGATTTATTGGGATGGGGAGGTGATCTTTTCCCACTAAATTTTTCAGAGTCCTCGGGACTGTGGTCAGGAGTATTCTCTGTCCCTACCTCAATTGCACCCGGTGAGAGAAATATCCCACTAAGAATGTCAGATTCTCAGGGAGCTGAAATAACCACCAGCGGGCCAGGATTAGCTTCAGTATTGAGGATTGATAATGAACATCCAAATATCTCTCTCCTGGAAGTATGGAGAGAGGGGGCCCCCCAGTCTTTGATTTCCGAACAGGGAGAAGTAGTTCACCCTGTGATGGTCTCCGAGGGAGGGGGTCAAATTACACATCATATCGAGGCTACGATTTCCGATTATGATGGGGTATCTTCTGTTCAAGCCAAGATTGGCAGACTCGCAGAGATAGGAAAGTCTGAGCAATGGCTACTTATGGTGGATGACGGGACATCAGGAGATAGATTCGCCGGGGATGGAATTTACTCACTGGAATTCACAGTCAGATCAACCATTCCCGAGGGAGAAATAGAGATAAAAATAAGGGCCACTGATATCTTCTTGTCTAGTACTCCCATAGAAGAACAGGGGCATGTATTTTCAGTCTACACTTCCGAATGTTGTTCAGACGACTCTAGTTGGATTTCGAAAAATTTGTCTTCAATCGTGCTAGTCTCATCATTTTCTCTCTTATTGTTCGGCATGGTGGCTGTAATTTTGCAAGTCAGAAAATCAGACTTTGACTAATTTGAGATAGAATGGTACGAGTGCCGGGATTTGAACCCGGGTTCCGGCGTTGGCAACGCCGGGTGATAACCACTACACTACACTCGTGTGAATGTTGGGAAAGCAGAATTGCTTTTCTAAGCGTCGGTCTCTTTTTCGATTAAATCACTTAGCAATTCAATTATCGAATCTCTTGTTGATCTGTAGATTTCTATTGACTTCCCATGAGGGTCATCGAGCCCCCAATCATAGTCAATAGGAAGATTAGGGCAGTGAACTCCACACCCCATGCTAATTATCTTATCATAGCCATCTGTGATGATATCATCTATGGATTTAGGGCGTAGTCCAGACGACCCTATTCCCTTCTCTTCCAATACCCTAATTGCATTTTGATTAACTTCTCTTCCAGGGTGAGTTCCAGCCGAGTCAGCAGAGTGTCCAAGACTCTTACATATTGCTTCAGCCATCTGACTTCTACAAGTGTTTCCCACGCAGACGAATAGTACCTTCACATATTTCCGAATGAATAGTGATAAATTAAATCAATCCCAATAGTAATCGATTACAATTGCAGTAGAATAGCATTGAAGTATATGCGCTCTTGCCATGTATCATGGCAGATTCGCCCGTGTCTCATCATACCCCAGACTCTCCTCCCCAAGAGGAAGCCAACTCGAATCAGAGAGCTCAGATGGAGCAGGCCTACCAGCAGATGCAAAGAAAGATGAGGATGTCAAAAATGAGCGAGGGGATTCGCCATAAAATCATGGTTCTCTCTGGAAAGGGAGGTGTCGGAAAGACCACTGTGGCCACGGGTATCGCACTTTCTCTGGCACGAATGGGAAAGAAAGTCGGGTTAATGGACATAGATATTACCGGACCTAATGTGCCTAAGATGCTAGGTATTGAGGGGACAGAGCTACACATAGAGGATGGACAGATATTTCCAGCAATAGGCCCCCACGGAATAAAGGTAATTTCAATGGCATTCTTGATTGAAGACCCGGACAAGCCAGTAATCTGGAGGGGACCAATAAAACTCGGAGCTATTCAGCAGTTTATTGGAGATGTTGCATGGGGGGAACTTGATACTCTTGTGATAGACTTCCCTCCGGGGACTGGAGACGAACCACTGACGGTAAGCCAAACTCTACCTAATCTGGATGGAGTGGTCATAGTAACCACACCTCAAGAAGTCGCACTTTTGGATAGTCGAAAGTCAATCAACTTCGCTAAAACAATCTCAGTTCCAGTTCTTGGTGTTGTCGAGAATATGAGTGGATACACCCTTTCCGGTACAGCTGAACCTGGTAGTCATATCTCCATGATCGGCCCCAAGGGAGTGCCCATCGATATCACTGTCTCCTCTGAGGGAAAATGGTCTGTAACTCTAGATTTATTCAAATCAGGAGGAGGGGAGGATTCGGCAATGGAGCTCGAAGTACCTTTCTTGGGTAGGCTTCCCTTTGACCCTGGAGTTGTAAGAGGAGGGGATGATGGTGTTCATAGAATTGTAGCAGAGCCAGAAGGAGAAACTGCACAATCTTTCAGCAAGATCGTCGAGGAGATACTTTTGTCATTGGAAAAGGGCGACACTCATCATGTGAAGATAACCTGAAATCATCATTTCAAGGGTCGAATTCATGTCAAACATGCTTCTCGGGAGGTATTGAAATGGCAGTAGGAAGCGGGATCTACATCACTTGGATAACAGGTGCTATACTAATCAGTGTCGCAATGATGCCGATTTTCAAGCCCCCCTATGCCAAGGTTAGAATTGAAGGCTTCATAGATATGTTCCGAAGATATTGGGCGCACATGATTGTGGTCTTCTCAGTATATCTATGGAAGGATATCTTAGATGGCCTGGACAGAATCCTGATGGCAAACACACAACTGGACATGACTCCCTATGTCTATGCAATTGAAGGAGATATAGTATTGTGGGTACAGGAGGGCTTCAGGAATGACCTCTTAGATGTTGTACTAACTCATTTCTACGTTATGGGATTCATGACTGCGACATTTGCCTCCTTTGTCTACCCAATTTACTTTGATGACCGTCATATGGCCGATAGGGTCTCATTATCGATGTTCTGGGTCTATATTCTAGCCATCCCCTTCTATCTTTTCTTTAATGTGAGAGTAACGGGGGACTACATTCCCCTAATGGAAACCGTTGCCTATGATCTCACCCCTGAGATTCACAATTGGTTCACTCGTATAGATCCGTTCACTAATGGAATGCCTAGCCTACACATCGGTCTCCCCTTCGCAATATGGTTGACTATGACCAGATGGGATGAAGACGGAAGATGGCTAAAGTTTCGCAGATTCCTCGTAGTTTTCCTAGCTTTAACGGCCTTTTCAATTATTTATCTTGGAATCCATTGGGCTATAGACATAATTGGTGGGATGATAGTAGCAATAGCGGCTGTCTCAGTTACTGAGAGGACTCATAAGGGGATTTGGACAATTGCTGATGAAAGACTTTTCACGAGAAAGATTGCCAAGCTTATCGACGACCCGAAGAATTTTTTGAGAGAATCTAGAAATTATGTTAGAGAGAAGCTCACCCCACTTAAGGAACCGGGGAGCAAGCAAACCAGCGTATTTATCGCGGCACTGCTACTTTCAACAGGCTTTGTACTTCTATGGGATGCTACACACCAAGATTTTCCCGTCGAAGGCGTCGAATGGCCAACCTCTGCCGCCGGATCTGACGATTGGCTAATTGGAATAGAAGTAGATCCCAAACTGGATGGAATAAATGACATTGAGATTACGGCATTGAATACTAGTTTGGAGGAAAGACAAGGAGTAATAATTTCTGGACCTAACTGGTTTGAAGAGCCAAATGTTTCTATTTCAGGCTCATATCTTTTACTAAACAATCAGACTAGGGTAGATCTATATGACTTAGAATCTTCAGAAAATCCCTATTTCCCAATATTCTCGAAAAATACAGACTTTGAGATTGATATTTGCGATATTGGATACGGCGGAAATGGAAACCCAATTATCGTAATGCTAACTGATGATGGCATTCTTATGATGAACTCGGAACAAGAAATCTCCAATTTAGATGGATTAGAAGATGATGTCGATACGTTAGAGGTCTCCGGGAATTCCATCGCTTGGTCAATCAATAATGATACATCTGGCCCGACAGTGTATACCTCTTCACTTACTGATTCCAGCTCTACAACCGCCGTATATCTGGACGTTATTGCTGAAACCGATCAGGATGAATTTTTGTCCGAGCAGTCCGGTATCGAAATAAATTATTCAAGATCTAATATTGTCGATATTGCAGTCGATGGTCAATTAATTGTTGCAGTAGTTGATGTCGGACCGATAAACAGGACCGTTTTCGCAGATACAGTTTCTGGGATGCAAATCATGATTTCAACTCCAATTTGGGAATCTTCTTCCCCTAGTATAGGAAACGGTAATGTTGCATTCCTTCAAATCCCAAGATTTCAGCCCGGAGCTTCCAATTCAGAAAATTCCGAGGAAAATCAAGTCTTCATCTACCAAATAGAGTCAAATCAGACTGAGCAACTTACCTTTGATGAAGATGAAAGCCACTCTAGTCCACAGGCTCTTTTGGGCGGAGTTGGATGGATTGAAACGGGAAGCAACGGAGAAGCTGAGTTGAAATGGTATAATCTCGAGGAGACGTTTGAACCATATTCCTCTGTAATATTGCAGACATCGGTAGTACTGTTAATCCCATTAGTATTCACATGGGCAAGGCAGAAACAGTCTGAAAGATGACTAGTCTACTCAGCTAGTCTGAACATTTCACTGAGAGATTTTCTTGCTCGGTGAATTATATCTTCGTCAATCTCAATTATTTGTTCAGGCTCAGGCTCTCTGAGTGCCTGTAGAATATCCTCCAGCTGGGTCCTCTTCATGTGCCTGCACATTACACAGGCTCCTAGGAGATTTATTTCATGCTCACTCTCTGCAAGTACTCTCTCAGCAGTCCCACATTCTGTAATCAACATAATATCAGAACTCCCCATTGAGGCCAATCGCATCGCCTCCTTCATCAAGAGCTCACTACTGCCGACAAAATCGCTTTCCTCCAAAACTCCTGCATCGCATTCCGGATGTGCCAGTACTTGGAGATCGACTCCTATGGAACTCATCCTTTCTCTCCAAGAAATTACTTTTTCTCCAGTGAACTCGGCGTGAACCTCACATTCACCATCGAAAATAATCACTTCTTTACTGCCTTCTAGATGTTTTTGGATGTGTTTTCCCATGAATCTATCCGGGACAAAAATTACCTTATCTCCAGGAAGCTTCTCACAAATTTTAAGATAGTTGCTACTAGTTACGCAAACATCGCATTCAGCCTTTACTGAGGCTGTAGTATTAATGTAGCATGCAACAGGAACTCCTGGATATTTTTGCTTTAATTTGACCACATCTTCTGCAGATATTCCATCACTCAAGGAACACCCAGCATCAGGGGATGGGTGCAAAACGGTCTTGTGAGGACTGACAATCTTGGCAGTCTCAGCCATGAATCTTACACTTGAGAAAAGTATCGTCTCCTGAGGGGCATCCCTTGCAGCTTTAGATAAGGTGTAACTATCGGATACTGAATCAGCAACGCCGTAGACAATATCAGGTGTCTGATAAGAATGAGCTATGAGAAAAACATCCTTCTGCTTTTTTAATTGATTAATTTCCAATGTCAATGGCGAGATTGATCTACATATCCTCATATTCCATCGAGAAACCTGTCCAATTGCTTCAAACAGTCTTTTTGCTTCTTCTTCGACTTCTTCATCTGAGAAAATTTTTGGTTTTACAACTCCTCTTGGCAAAGGTGCTGATGGCATCTGCATATGCTTTCCCGGTGCCTGCTTCAGTGGAATCGCTTTCAAGGTATGTGACCTCCCATAGCTATGGCCGGCCAGTGTTTCCAGTACTGGGAAGAGTTTGAGTTGATCCATGTTGGGGCCGAGGCGAGTGTAAGCTCAGGCCTATGGCTAGGCATTCCTGCAGTACTGAAGTCACGTAGAAGAAGAGGTTACAGACACATAGAGCTAGATACTAGGCTGACTAAGAGTCGAATCTCTGTAGAAGCAAAGGTACTTTCCAGATTACAGATTACAGAATTCTCCGCACCCAGGCTACTTCAGATAAATCAAGAAGAGGGATGGATGGTACTCTCCAGATTGGAAGGAAATCCGATTTATGAATCATTAGCTGATGGAACGAGGGGAGTAGAGGATATGTTTGAGATAGGTGTGAAAATCAGAGAACTGCATGAACTAGGCTTCTCTCATGGAGATTTAACAACCCATAACATCATGATTGATGAATATGGAAAAATCTCGTTACTAGATTTCGGCCTATCTAGAATATCTGCAGAATTGGAGCATATGGGACAGGACCTGCAAGTTTTGAATGAATGCTTATCGGCGAGTCATTCCGAGCTTGAGGATGCAATGGATGCAGTACTAAGAGGATACGGCTCATTTTCATCCGATGAATCGCCGTTTAGTCCCGACTCTGTAATTTCAAGATTCAACCAAATTAGGAACAGGGTCAGATATTTGGGGTAGTAAAATGAGAATAATTTTCGCAACAGGAAATTCAAAAAAGCTAGAAGAGGCTAGAGAATATCTAGAACCTCTGGGACACGATGTCGAGCTTCTATTGATCGAGGGGAAACCTCCAAATTTTATTGAACCACAGACATCAGAATTGATGGAAGTAGCTCTTTCAAAATCTGATCAGGCAATTAGTATGATTTCAGAATCAGAACTTTCGGACTGTGCGATTCTAGTCGAAGACTCAGGACTATTCATTGATTCATTAAACGGGTTTCCAGGTGTTTATTCTTCCTATATTTACAAAACAATTGGACTTAATGGAATTCTAATGCTTATGAGTGAAGAAATAGTTAGGCATTGTGAGTACAGGGCAGTAAGTGTCTTGGTCATGAACGGTAAGAGAATAGTTAGAACCGGAGTATGCCGAGGCGAATTGAGCAGAGAGATATCTGGACAGAGCGGTTTCGGCTATGATCCTATTTTTATCCCCAATGGATCAAAAGGGGTGTCATTCGGACAAATGAATGAATCAGAAAAATCATCATTCTCGCACAGAGGAAAATCATTGAAGGCACTGTCTGAGGCCATCGCTCCCCCGTCAATGTGAAGTCATACCCCCTCCTGTCAGGGCTGGGAGTGGCATGGTTTCTCTGACTAGACTGATCAATTGGATAGCTCTATTAGTGGGGTCATTACTCTTTCTGGTTCTCCAAGGAGAGGTCGATTTAACACAGAGAATAGCCGGAGGAACAGTACTTCTTGCTCTAGCCTCTCTTCTAATTTTTACTGGCCGTGAGAAGATGATTATTCCTGTCATGGAGAGTCCCCAAACATCCGAGCCCTCTCCCGAGCCCTCTCCCGAACCAGAATTGAAACAGTTAGAGGACGAATCAGTAGAGTTGTCCGATACGGAGGAAACTGAAATGAGAAGATCAAGAGGTAGGCTAACCACATCTCCAACGATGCCATTGCCCCCATTGCCCGTCATGATGCCTCCTCCCTCCCTCCCTGTCATGGTTCCCCCTACGGCAAGCCCTCAATTTTCAGAGGGAAATATTGTAACAGATCCGTCCCCTATACTTCCCGAAGGCACAAACATTGCTATGAAATACGTAGCTAAGGGGGATGCAGTTTCCGATGAAGAAGAAGAAATTGAAGGATTCATCGCCCAGAGAAGAGAGAAGAGGGATAAGATGCTCTCCGATATCGAACGAAGAAGGAGGATGAAGCTCGCTGAAAGGAAGGCATCCATGGCTAGGAAGTGGTCCGAAGCCGAGGATGGAGAAGATCTAGCAACTTTGCTTAGAGGCGGGGAACATGATATTCAGGTCTTCGAAGAACCAGAAAATCCAGATACTGGAAAGCCTCTTGGAATAACCTACTTCAGAATAGACTCAGACAGGGTTCTGATGATTAGGGCTCCTCTGGAGATACCTCAGAAGGGAATACCGTCAACAGTTGATGATAATCCTACTGATACACAACCTATCCTCCCTCCTGGGATGCCACCTCTTCC
>DANL01000042.1:11771-18372 GCA_002499865.1 Euryarchaeota archaeon UBA121
CCTCCTGGAATGCCACCGCTCCCTCCTGTTGTTAATTCAGAAGACGGACAATGATACGTTCAAACCACATCCACTCCTGCGCTAAACATGGAACAGGACGTGTTGTTGGTTACGGATGTTGAGATTGAGGGCTCAAGTCCCTCTGGAGGAGTTGTATCAGTGTGGACCCTAAATAGGCCTGAGAAACTGAATGCTCTTAATGAAAAAATACATCTTTCGATAAAAAAACAGTGTAAAAGGGTAGATTCAGATGATAGAGTAAGATGCGTGATTATCAGAGGTGCTCCACCGTTAGATCCTCCAGAAGGAAAGAGAAAGAAGCCTAACTCATTTGCAGCCGGTGCGGACATTTCGGAATTTTCAGGTAAGAATTCTGATGATGTGAGGCCTTTTTTCGAAGACAACGCATGGGAGGCAATTTGGAATCTATCTAAACCGACAATTGCTATGGTCGATGGGTTCGCTCTTGGAGGGGGGACAGAACTTGCGCTATCCTGCGATATCAGGATATCCTCAGACAGATCAATGTTCGGTCAGCCAGAGATAAATTTAGGACTAATTCCAGGAGGTGGCGGAACACAAAGACTTTGCAGACTTGTAGGATATGGTAAAGCAATGGAGATTGTTTTAGCAGGGGAGATGATTACTGCAAAAGAGGCACTTGAAATCGGTTTGGTAAATAAGGTGGTTATGCCAGAGGAACTAGAAGATGCGACAATGGATTTAGCAACAACCATCGCAAAGAAATCACCTTACACGACCAAGGTTGCAAAGAGAGCAATCCGTGCGTCTCTGGAACTTCCATTCAGTGAGGGCGTGCTGACCGAAAGATCAGAGTTTGTTGCTCTATTTGATACCGAAGACAAGGAGATTGGAGTTCAAGCATTTCTTGAACGTAAGGATGCTGAGTGGGTAGGAAATTAATCCAAATATTCCTTATCTTTGGATAGCCTTGACTTCAAGGAACTCTTCTAGGCCGTGTGAACCAAGCTCCCTGCCATTGCCAGAGAGCTTGTATCCTCCGAATGGAGCACTGATATTGAAAGCACCTCCATTGATGCTAACTTGCCCGGTCCTCATGGCCATGGCTACACGCATAGCTCTCTTCTCATCTCCCGACCAGACACCACCTGAGAGGCCATAATCTGAGTCATTTGCCATAATAATCGCCTCTTCCTCAGTCTCATAGGTGCTTATCGAAAGTACAGGTCCGAAGATTTCTTCTCTGAAAATAGTCATTTCCCTGGTAACGTCCGCGAAAACAGTCGGCTTGACATAGAAACCTCTTGAAACCCCTTCTGGTGTTCCAAGTCCTCCAGAAATAACAGTCGCCCCTTCAGAGATTCCTTTGGAAATGTATTCGCTGACAGACTTCTGCTGACTTTCAGAAACCATCGGTCCACACTTTATTGACTCGTCCATCGGATCACCAACGGAATACCTCTCCATCGTACTAGAAATTACTTCTATTATCTCTTCACGATGAGTAGATGGGATAAGAAGACGACTTAGTGATGAACACTCCTGCCCGGAATTGTTGAAACACGAATAAACTGACATTTTAGCAGCCTTGGCCATATCTGCATCATCGAGGATAATATTAGCGCTCTTTCCACCAAGCTCCAGAGTCACTCTCTTTACGGTTTCCGATGCCTCTTTTGACACACTGACTCCCGCAGCAGTTGAACCGGTAAAGCTCACCATATCTACTTCTGGATGAGAAGAAATAGACTTCCCAATCTCACTACCATGCCCAGAAACTAGGTTGAAAACCCCTTTAGGAAGTCCACAATCATGTATGATATCAGCAAGAATGAATGCATTTAGTGGGGCCTCCTTGGATGGCTTCAGTACCATTGTACAACCAGAAGCTAACGCAGGTGCGACCTTTCCTATTATCTGATGAAGTGGAAAATTCCATGGCGTTATCATCCCAACCACTCCAATGGGCTCCTTGACGATAAGAGAATTTCTCACCTCCTCTTCCCATTCAAATGAGTCAAGAATCTTAGCATACGATCTAGCAACTACCCTAGGGGTCCCAACCATGGCCATTTTTGAATAATTGATCGGAGTGCCGACTTCGGAAGTGATTACCTCTGCAATCTCATCTCCTCTTTCAGAGATGGCAGCAGAAATGGCATTGAGATATCCCTGTCGCTCCTCTATACTAGATTTAGACCACGATGCAAAGGCCGATCTTGCAGCTAAAATTGCATCATTAACATCAGCCTCCGTCCCGACAGGAACAGTGCCGACTATCTCCTCTGTAGCTGGATTGATGACCTCAATTTTTTCTCCTCCGCTGGCAGGAACCCACTTGCCACCTATGTATATGGCGTCTCGCGTAATCATGTACATCCCAGTGAGGTCAGACTTATCACCTTCATGGAGTTCAATAATGAGGCCCCTATTCGACAATCATGTCTTCTACCGTAGAACGTCAAGATGGAGGAGTTGCAATACTAACTATGTCGCCAGAAGCTTCTAGAAATACATTCAATCCGGAAAACTTCCAACCATTAGTCAGCCAAATAGAATCTCTAATGGAAGATCCTTCGTGCAAGGCAGTCATTCTTACTGGTTCTGGTAGATTCTTCAGTGCTGGAGGTCCTATTGATGAATTTGCAGAAGCCATAGATGATGGAACCATAGGGGATATGGTTAGTGAAATGACAAATTCTCTGCATTCCCTGATTCTAAAAATCAGAGCTAGTGAGACAGTCTTCATTGCCGCTATTAACGGTGCCGCTGCTGGTGGCGGTCTTGGACTAGCTCTCTCGGCAGACTATAGGATATGCTCAGAACAAGCGAAAATAGCAGCGGCTTTCTTCGGGTTGGGTGCATCTCCAGATGGAGGGACCACATGGTTGCTCCCAAGGCTAGTGGGGAGCCAAAAAACTAAGAAATTCTTCTTCAATAATGAGGTATGGTCAGCAAAAGAAGCTCTTGAATTTGGGGCTATTGATGAGGTATCATCTTCTGAAGAGCTACTGGAGAATTCGATAAAAATTGCAAAAAATTGGGGAAAATGGTCTATAAATAGTCGTAGATCGACTAAGCAACTCCTTGACGCTTCCACATCCACATTCTTCGAGACCCAATTAGAATTTGAGAGAGCATTGATGGTTTCCTCTGCTCAGTCGCCAGACTTCGCAGAGGGAGTTACAGCCTTCATCGAAAAAAGAGACCCCAAATTCTCTGAGGAATAGACTATGAATAGACGCTTGGTAATAATGAGACATGCCCATAGTAGCAGAGATGATACTAATCTGGCTGACCATGACAGGCCTTTGGATGAAAGGGGACTCAGAGATTCACTACGTGTAGCCAAAGAAATCCTAAGCAGGGGCTGGAAGCCAGATCATATCTCTGTTAGTAGCTCTTTGAGAACAATCCAAACATTGGAAAACCTAGGTCCCGAACTTTCAGAGATCCCAAAATCCATTGAAGAGGGGCTTTACCTTGCCTCCTTAGAAACTCTTCTTTCAGTAGCAGTAAGTACTCCTGAAAATACTACTCAGATGATAATCAGCCATAACCCTGGATGTGAGATGCTTATTGAGAAACTCTCAGGTGAACTAGAAATTATGCCAACTGCATCGGTCGCCCTCATGATGGAGAGGAATGGAAGATGGCATTTGTCAGATTTGATTAGGCCAAAAAACCTAGGATAAAGACGCTTCAAAGAAATTAACTAGCTTCGTCTTGTACTCATCAGAGTCTCCCCAAATGGCATCCACATGTCCTCTATCTTCAACATACCAAGTATCTACGTTTCCCCCATTCTCAAGCATTCTTGACTCAAATCTCTCTGCATGAACGATTGATACTCTCGGGTCGTCCTTTCCATGAGTTAAGAATACCTCCCTATCTCCAGCAGTATCGGCGGCCTCCATGGGCGAGCGTTCATCCAGACCAACCCCAACTAGCCAGCCACCAACTCTTACTGCTGGTCCTGCAAAAATGGTCGGAAAACCTAACCTTCCTAATTCGTTGTTAACCAATAATGGGAAGTCCAAGACCGCACTGTCAAGCCACATAGCGCCTATTCCTGACTCTTCAGCGAAGGCAATTGCGGCCCCTCCTCCAGCAGATATGGCAGTCATGCCAACTTCTCCCGGTTGATATCCCTTATTTTCAGTCAACCAGTCATATGCGCCTAAAAGATCCTTATATTCGATTTGTCCAACAGCAAAATAATCCCCAACAACGTCACTCTCTCCATAATTTCTCAAATCAAAGGAAAGAGTATTGAAGCCACCTTCGGATAAATAAGCCTGCATAAGTAACATCTCTGGTTTACACTTTCCATTCATTGGCATCCCGTGTGTGAGAATCACCACTGGGGCACTAGGATCAACTTCTACATACCAACCACGAAGCGTAATGTCTACCTCTCCTCTTGGAGTGAATGAAACATCCTCGTAAGAAGACATTTGATATGAGGAAACATCAAAATTCCTGCGGATATCTACACGCTCTTCTGCATCTGGCCAGGGCTCAAAACTTTCCCAATCGTCATCTGTATCCCAGTTCGAAGGGGTATTTTCTGACCACATCCCACAACCGGGATTGATCGCCAATGATTGTGATGCAATCACATACCCGATCCCAACGTATCCAGAACCAATTACCATCAATACTACAGTGGAAAGAGAGAACAGTTTTTTCTTTCCGTCTAATGATTTCCAGTATTCCTTGATTGACGCCACATATGTTAACGACACACTGTCATTCATGAGCATTGCCATCCTAACTGAGCAATTATGACCGATGAGCACTTCAACACAAGTCCACGCGCAGTATCGTGGCAAGGGAGCTAATACGACTCGATGATGTCCATCGGGCCTTCGGGCCACTCACTGTCCTAGAGGGAATCAACCTTAGGATAGATGAAGGCGATCGAATCGGTGTAGTAGGACATAATGGCGCCGGGAAGACAACCCTTCTAAGAACAATTAGTAATCAAGATCAGGATCTAGGCGATGTTACTTACGCCTCTGGTCTGAGACTGGCGTTCCTTACTCAGATAAGAGATATCGTCGAGGAAGCAACCTTAGGTGAGGAACTAAACAGGAGGGGAAGGCAGTTTCAAGAATTGGAAGATGAGATTTCCAAAATAGAGGAAATGATGGCCGATCCTGGATTCTACGACGGAGACTGGCAACCAGCTATGGATAGGTACCAAGAGCTCCAGAGTCTGATGGCAAGATCAGGTGGAGGGGATGTGGCGGGGCATGCTCAAGAGATTCTGAAGGCACTGGATTTAGCACACCACGAGATGAATATGCCCCTGTCCTCACTGTCGGGAGGTGAGAGGGCCAAGGTAGCACTGGCGAGACAACTAGTAGGATTGAGAGAAATAGACGTTTTCTTCTTGGATGAGCCTACCAATCATCTAGATTTCCAGACCCTTGATTGGTTGGAGAAATTCCTGAATACTTTCGATGGTGCATTACTGATAGTTAGCCACGATAGGTACTTCTTGGATCGAGTTTGCAACAATATAGTAGAAATCCAAGATGCTCATCTAAAGGGATATAGTGGCAATTATACCTCATTTTTACACCAAAAAGAGCTATTTCTACAGACATTACAGGATAGGATAGAAAAGACCCAGAAGGAAATAAAGAGACTCTTAGGGGCTATGCAATCGATGAAGAGAGCGAATAAGTATGATAAATCAGTATCTCAAAAACATGTTATGATAAATCGTTCTCAAAGGGAATTAAAGTGGCTGAAGTCACTAAAACCCCGTCAGAGACAGAATCTCAAGTTTAACCTAAAGTCAATCGAGAAGAGCAGCCTCGAGGTATTAGATTTTCATAATGCCAAGCTTATGTTCGATGGACTCCAAAGGCCAATTATTAATGGCCTAGAGGTAGGAATTCGTAGAGGCCAGAAAATTGGAGTAGTAGGTCCAAATGGAGCTGGCAAAACTACACTACTGAGGCTGATAACCGGAGAGATCGAGCTCGACTCTGGAACAATAGACATCAGACCAGGAGTCCAGATAGGGTACTTCCACCAGGACCACAGATCGTTGAATTTTGACATGAACCCTGTAGAGCAAGTCAGAGCCCTAAGACCTAGGATGGACTATGGTGAAATCAGGTCTCTACTGGGAAGATTTCAGTTCACTAAGGACATGGTTACTGTCCCTCTGGGGAAACTTAGTGGTGGAGAGAGGGCCAGAATAGCATTACTTGAACTACTATTGGGAGAAAACAACATGTTACTCCTCGATGAGCCCACTAATCACCTAGATACGGATGCTAAGGAGGCTCTTGAAGACGCCTTAGGAGATTACGAGGGGGCTATCATCACTGTTAGCCATGACAGATATTTCTTAGACAAGATTTGTGATACAATCTGGGAGTTGCCAGGGGATGGAAGTCTATGGGTCTGGCCTGGAAATTACTCTGATTATATCCGGAGAAAGAATCAACAGGAAAATGTAGGCCCGTAACCGAGGTAGATAGATTGTTTCCTCATAATCTTACATGCTCAACTGTCCATACTAAATAGGGAACCTACGCGGAGGCGTCTTGTAGGGTTACCAGTGGTTCGATTCTCAGACTTAGGAATCGATTCAGGT
>DANL01000042.1:18696-21776 GCA_002499865.1 Euryarchaeota archaeon UBA121
TGGTTGGTTGTTTGGCTGATCAAGGTATAACTGAGCCCTTCGAAGTTCAGATCGAAGCTATTCCTAGTGCGATGGAAGGGAGAGATATCTGCTGCAGGGCCCCCACGGGTTCTGGGAAGACACTTGCTTTTGGTCTTCCATTGATTTCCCGAACCGGTTCCGCCAAACCAAAGAAACCCACAGCACTGATACTCACTCCAACTAGGGAGTTGGCGGAGCAGATTAGGAATGTCTTAGATCCGCTAGCATGGGAATCAAGGATGAAAGTACTCTCAGTATACGGCGGAACATCATATGGAAAGCAACTCAGAGGTCTGGAAAAGGGAGTGGAAATACTAGTAGCATGCCCTGGAAGGCTCTTGGACTTACTAAAAAGGAATGCATTGTCCTTGGAAGACGTTGGAATAGTAGTTCTTGACGAAGCTGATCGTATGGCCGATATGGGGTTCATGGAACCCGTCTGCAAAATTATCGATCAGTGCATCAGTGAACCTCAAATGATTCTTTTCAGTGCTACACTCGATCATGAAGTTTCCAAGCTCGTCAAGTCCTACCAAAACGATCCTGTAAGAATTGAGGTCGGCCCGAAAGAGATTAGTATGGATAGCATGGAACACCTCTTCTGGAATATTAAGCCATACAAGAAGACAGAAATCGCAGTAAAATCTGTTAGAAGGGCCGGAAGAAGCATAATATTCTGTAGAACTCGGGCAGGAGTAGATAGATTGAGTGATGAGATGCAGTTGGACAGTGTCCCACTTTCCTCTCTACACGGAGGCCTCAATCAAAAACAACGAGACCGCGCAATGAGGAAGTTTAGCAGTGGCAGAAGTATGGTTCTCATTGCTACTGATGTGGCAGCCAGGGGAATCGATGTTGAAGGAATTAACTGTGTAATTCACTATGACCCTCCTGATGATGCGAAGGCATACAAGCATAGGAGCGGAAGAACCGCGAGAGCTGGGAGTAGCGGAGTTGTTATCTCCTTTGTAAAGAAGAATGAGCAAAGAAGCTACAATAGAATTCAGAGAGAAGTCGGAATAAGGAAAAGATTCACTGATCCAAGGCCCGAGGAATTGAAAAAGAATGAATTCAATCTAGTTCCCTCATACGAGAAGAAAGAAGGACGGCCAAATACAAAGAAAAAACGTAGCAGAAGGGGACGTTCTAGGAATTCTAAGAGAAATAATTACAACAAAGGTCCCAATGATAATCCTAACAAGAATTTTCGAGGCAAAGGGAAGAGAAGACGCAGTAGAGGTTCGAAGAAGAAGGCAGATGCTAGGCCCTAGCTTCTCAAACCGAGTCGCTAAATTACCTATCACGACTCGCATCCAACAAGCGGACATGGTCTAGTGGTTATGACAGCAGGTTCCCAACCTGCTAACCCGGGTTCAACTCCCGGTGTTCGCACCATTTTTTGTCTCTGAGTTACGAAGTCTAATAACTCCCACAATTAGCGATATTATACAAGCTAAAGCAGCTATATTAGCTAGAATTATTGATATCGAACCTATCAGAATTCCATATATCAGCCAGAGAACCAATGCCGTTGATACGAGAAAGAAAGTTGGAAGAGAGATTCCTTCGTGCAATCCCTCTATCCAGACTTCCCTAATTTGAGGAATCCACGCAATTACTCCGAGTATACCTGCAATTATCCCTATGCCCTCGATGAATACTTCCTGCACAGTATCAGCTCACAGGTCTTCTCTCTCTGTTTTCCCCTCTTCGGACCAGTTGTATATTCCACGACCAGTCTTCTTTCCTAATTCTCCAGATTCTACTAGCCTATCAAGAAGAGAATGTGGGAGATAAGAAGGATCATCGAAAGACTCTGCAAGATTTTTCAGAATATCTCTACGCACGTCTAATCCTACCAAGTCGGACAGTTCCAGAGGGCCCATTGGGTGCTTGTATCCTAACTTCATTGCAGTGTCGATGTCACTAGCACTAGCTACTCCCTCAGCCAACATTCTAATCGCCTCATTCCCCAAAACCACGCCAAGTCTACTAGTTGCAAAACCGGGAATATCGCCAACAACTATGGTAGTTTTTCCCATCTCTCTACCTATCTCAATAACTTCATCTATTGTGTCATCAGAAGACAAATCATGCTTTATGACTTCTAGTAACTTCATAATGGGGACTGGATTGAAGAAATGCATTCCAACTACTCTCTCCGGATTCTTCACTACCGATGCAATTTCAGAAATTCTCAATCCAGAGGTATTGGTGGCTAAGATTGCATCTTCTGGAGCAAGCTCCTCTATTTTTAGAAAAATCGTTCTTTTCAAGTCAATTTTCTCGGGAACGGCCTCAATTACCAAATCAACTCCTGATAGGGCTTCCTCCAGATTTTCACAAGGCCTCAATTTTTCTGACCAATTCTTGACTTCTTCTTCGGTATTTTTACCCCTCGATATCCCGCCCTTCCAAAATTCATCAATAGAATTCATGCCCTTCTCAAGAGATTCCGGAAATGCATCATACAACCTAGTTTCCCATCCTGTTTGAGCACAAACCTGGGCGATACCAGAACCCATTGTTCCGGATCCAATCACGGCTACCGTACGCACGCTCACGCTACCTCGAAGACAGTCGAAGAAATAAGACGTACTCAAGCTTCACGCCCGTATGCGGCCAGAGCTGACTGAAACAGCCTCTGCCGTGGAACGTCATGCTCAAGGAAGCACGTAAAGGGGGCTACATCTTTTAGAAGCTCAATAGCAGATACATATGCCCCATAGATGAAAGGATCGGCCTCTTCGGTAGACGGAATCATTATTCCAAGCCTTTCCAAGCCTTTCCTAGTATCCTCGTCCCAAATAGAGTAGGTATGATGCGTGAAGTGAAGATAAGCTGAGAGCCTCCTTATATCGGATTTAGGCTTCTCAGTTAGACTTTCTATTAGCAAGGTGTCCGGATATCTAATTGCATACAAGGAGAGCATCACTTCTCTCTGTGTCTCTTCTCTCCACTGTCTTTTTGGGAGTCCCATCCAATTGTCTATTTCATCAAGCATCTCAGCTGAATAAGGCCTCTTTACTGTATACAGGAGATTCTCGTAAGTATCTGCA
>DANL01000006.1:0-1739 GCA_002499865.1 Euryarchaeota archaeon UBA121
TGCGCCTGCATAAGCTAGCAATCAGGTACCCCAATGTTACAATAATGGGTCCAGTAAGTAAACCCTGACTTATGCATCCATGTGAATGACGGATTGTTACGAATTGAGGGAATATGCTACCATTTATTGTGCCTGTATCATAAATTAATGACAAAAGACATATACAAATATTTCAAGCAAGAGCTATGGAAGTGCATAAAGTAACAGAAGGGGGCCAAGAAAAATACTGGAATATGAGCCTTCTCGATCAGTTAACAAGCTTGGACGGAAGAATTAATCGGCTTAGGTATTTCTTACTGCAGATTGCCTCAATTATCGTTGGTCTTGTTTATGGACTAATAATTGGGTTAGTCCTAGGATTATTATGGGCTGTTACCGGTGCTCCGGAAATAGTTGTTGGCATCACCTATGGATTGTTTATGCTGCCAATAGTGTATATCACATATGCAATAATTCTGAAAAGACTCCAAGATATGAGCAGAGATGGGCCTTGGGTAACTTATCTGCAAGTATATTCAGTGCTTACCATATTATATTTCATGGCTCCAATTGACTCTTCTATCGAAGCTACGCTTGATTGGGTAACCATACTAATGGCCATTCCCTTGGGGATAGTTTGCCTCTTTTTCAAAGGCGAACATGGCCCCAATAGGTTTGGTCCGGATCCCCTCAGGGAATTCGGCACTGATTCACTGATGTAGTATGGTGGAAACCCTCCATGATATATCTGTAATCATCTCTACGGAATACGCCACATGTATCATAGAGGGGGCTATTGTCGGGAGATACGATGACAGAGGATGCCGAAGAATTTGCTCCCTTTTGGTGGAAGGTCCGTTGGTACCAAGATGGCAAGCTCGAGAATAAATTGATTGAGGCAATCCGGGTGAAGGATAAGCCAAGCACAGGGACCGTCTACAGACTATTTCTCTTTGTGTGCGGTATCTTGTTCTTCTTTGCTGGCTGGATATTGTGGAACATCGGGCTTCCAGCTGAGGGTGAATCTGGCGCCGTAGGGATGAATTTGAAGACGCTTTTCTTTTTCACCGGTATCTTTGTGCAGCTCGCACTCGGTCCATATTTCGCTTTCATTTCAATATCGAATTCTGGACGGCTCTCTCCTTTGGTGCCGAAGGCACAACTAGAGTACTTCCGCCTGAAAGGGGCCATTTATGATAGGGAAGTATACGATCACTACTGGGCGGCTCTCAGGGACCCGGACCATGAGCACCATAACGAAATCATCAGGTACAAGTGGATGGACAAAGTTCGATGGAAGCACCACCCCTCTGATTTCTTTGGATATCAGATTTTTACAAAAGAGTCTGGTGAGCAAACAAAAGGCGGCCCTGTTGTTCCAAAAAGCTCTGACGAGTACCGTAATTCTAATTTCACTTTGGATGAAAATGGGGATCCTGTGTTCCATGGGCCAATTCACCCACTCAAGCGTATACTGACCTTGCCAATGTTCCTTTTCATCTTTGGATTGGTGACATTTCCAATTTCTGTCATTAATGCTATTATTTCTATTACTAACAATGATTGGGAAATTTTGTTCCAAATATCCAGTGGTTTCTTGATGTTGATTCTTCTTGGGAGCTACCTGATTAGGCGCAATACCGACCTAATCAATGCTGATGCTGATGCTGATGTGGATCTTGAGGATTTGGAGGAGAGATTGAGGCTCTTGTGCGAGAGATACGTAACCATTCCTTAAACTGAGAGCGTCATTCTCCCTA
>DANL01000006.1:2063-9112 GCA_002499865.1 Euryarchaeota archaeon UBA121
TAGGGAATATTATACCGGCGTAACAATGACTATTCGTCACACTTGCCAGTCTGATACATGGGCGAGAGGAAGTGTGCATTCGAGGGTTGCAATGCCCTGGAGTTTAGGACATCTGGATATTGCCTCCGTCACAAGGGAGGTTTACCAGATGAGAAAAATCCCGATATCACGAGTAATCCTGAAAAAAATAGTGGAGAACCCGTGACGGAGGATTGGCGGATACCAATTATTGCCTTGGGGTATTTTCCATTTGCTACTTTTTTGTTTTGGCTAGCAGAATTTTCCGACGCTCAGGTACACAACGCCCCATGGCTCGTGATCATCATCCTTGTTTACACTGCTCTCATTATGATACTACTACTAGTATTCATACTGCCCCTCTATGCGGTCTATCTTGTTCGGCTTACTCGGCAGCGAATCGAAAATGGGACAAACAACATTGCCGTTACAATGTTTCACCTTCTCTCTTTTACCGTCCCACTATTGGGACTTCTCATGTTTTGGTTGTTTGCTAGCGCTCAGGGTGCATAATTATTATTTTCAATAAATTTAGAGATTATCGGTCCCTTCGTTAGCCCCTAGATGATACTGGGAGAATTCTAATATTAGTACATCATCTTGCGGTACATGCAAATCAGCGAGATACTTTCACAATCCAAAAATATTCATGAATGGATAGTTCAAAAAAGAAGAGCTATCCACCGCCACCCCGAATTGATGTACGAGGAGTTTGAAACGAGCAGACTTGTTCAAAATACTTTGAAAGAATTAGATATTCCCTATGAAAAAGACATAGCGATAACAGGGGTTGTCGGGCTAATTGGAAATGGTACCGCTCCCTGTATCGCATTAAGGGCGGACATGGACGCTTTACCGATCCATGAAGAAGCTGATGTAGATTTTAGAAGTGAAATTGATGGGAAGATGCATGCATGCGGACATGATTGCCACACTGCAATGCTCCTAGGAGCGGCAAAGGTCCTGAAACAAAACGAAGATGCAATAGATGGAACAATCAAACTAATTTTTCAACCTGCAGAAGAAGGAGGAGCAGGGGGAAAAATGATGAGGGAACAAGGGGTTTTGGAAGATCCCGAGGTGAAGCAAATATTTGGATTACACGTCACGGACAAAATGCCCGTGGGAACCTTGGCATCAAGAGTAGGCACGCTGTTAGCTGCGACGTCATCAATCAAGATTTTAGTTAAAGGAAGTGGAGGTCACGCGGCAATGCCTCATCTTACTATAGATCCGGTCGTTACTGGGTCGAAGATAGTGGTCGAACTTCAAACCCTAATCTCCCGTGAGCTAGATCCCTTGGAATCCGGGGTAATCAGTATCACCATGGCAAATGCAGGTACTGCAACAAATGTGATACCCTCGACAATGGAATTACAAGGTACAATAAGATCACTGACTAGCGAGGGCATTTCTCTTTTGCAGAACAGAGTCAAAGAGATAGCTGAATCAATTTCTCTGGCCAACCGATGCGAGGTCGAGGTGACATTTCCGGGCAATGATTTCCCCCCTACTGTAAATGATGCCGAATGCTGGCGGTTGAGCAAGTCTGCAGCAGAAGAAATCCTCGGAAGAGGCGGGGTTTCAGAAATGGGACCCATAATGGGGGGCGAGGATTTTTCATACTACACCCAAGTGATTCCCGGTTGCTTTTCTTTTATTGGCGTTGGGAACCCAGAGATGGAGGCATATGGGGTGCACCACCCTAAGTTCAAGGTCGATGAAGACGCTCTGTCCCTGGGGACCGCCATTCATGTCAATACTGCATTGAATGCATTGAAGGGAGAAACCTAGTTCTCTGATTATTTCGAAGTCCAATAATGAGGATTTCAATGGCATTTCTCAGACGATTTTGGTGCTGGTATAATTAACAGCATCCATCGCACGAGCAGCTCGAACCACAGGGGTCACAGTTGCAGCATTCACAGGGCATGATTCTGGTAAATAATATTAATAATTAAAGGTATCTAAATTATTATCACAAAACTCGGGGTTCGTAGTTTTGACTATTCAACGCACAGATTCAGAAGACCAGAAATGGTCGAATAATTTCCATGACGAAAGTGTGGTTGTCGATTGGAACGTTGAATATTATTCTCTAGTATGAGATGAATGATTATATCTTCCCCTAGAGGGTTTTCAACTGCCTGGTTCCAGCTCCTCCCGGGCCCATCCAAGAGTCCGGTTTGTTACTCAAAATATCCTCAATTTTCGACATGTCTTCATCAGTCAATGCCTTTGCTACATCTATGCAACCAAGATTGTCCTCTATTTGTGCGGGAGTTGTCGCTCCCATCAGAATGGTGGACACGTCACGGTTCCTCAGGCACCATGCTAGTGCCAGTTGCGCGGGTGTGCACTTAATTTCCGCTGCCAAATCTACTAGTTTCCTAACTACTTCAAATTCCCCACGTTCCCTGCGTTCCTCGAGATCCTCTAGAAGCCATCCGTATCCATCTTGGGTAGCCCTTGAATCATCGGGTATGCCGTCCAGATATTTACCAGTCAGGAAGCCGGACCTAAGGGGGCTCCAGATGGTGGTGCCAATATTGTAGGGGTGATTGAACATCGGGAAGTACTCATTCTCGAACCTATCCCTATGTAGCATGTTGTACTGTGGTTGTTCAAACTGGGGTGGCTCCAGTCCCTCACTCTTTGCTATCCAGAAGGCCTCTGTAATCTGCTGAGCGGACCACTCACTGGTCCCCCATGCGGTTGCCCTTCCTGAACGAATCATTTGAGTCATCGCCCTCACTACCGTTGATGTGGGTGTGTGAGGATCTGGCCTGTGACAGAATAGCAAATCCACGTAGTCCAGCTGTAGGCGTGTGAGTGAAGCATCCAGTCCTTCCCTGCAATGCTTCAGTGAAAGACCGGATTCATTGACTCCTGGCCCTCCCCAGAAAACCTTAGTCGTGATTACTAAATCCGAACGGCGCCAAAGATGTGGGTCCTCATCCTGTAGCTCCTTTAGGGCGATCCCGAATATTCTCTCGGCTTCTCCGTTGGGATTCCCATAGGCCTCAGCATGATCGAAGCAGTTGACTCCAGCATTTCGGACTATGCCCATCAGTTCCTTGGCTGTTCTTACGCCTTCATCCCCAGATAGTCTATCTTTGATCCCATAGGTTGCCCAGAATCCGTAAGAAATGACTGATACCTGTATGCCTGTATTGCCCATCATTCTGTAATACATGCTCTCGTGTTCCATGTTCTTCCGAGAAGGGTTTCCTATGAGAACCCTCTGAAGAAGAGATTTGGGACCTTGCTCAGGAACAGTTTGTTGTTACTGTCCAAGCCTCTTCTGTGTCTTGTGGGTTTGTGTTGTTTGGATCGTTTTCCTGATCCCCTCCCTGCTCCTCGTAATCATAGAATGAGGTGTACGATACCTCTGAACCGTCCGACCATGGTGAACTCTGGGTAACAGTGACAGTGAATTCGTAGCATCCATAGTCATCTGTCCCCCAATCCTCAATTGGGACATACCTTGTGTTCAGATCGAAGTCATCGACGGACCCCTCTAGAGGGAGTTGGGACCCCTCAGCACCGACGGTTGCAGAGCCTCCGCCGTATTGCCCGTTAGCTGAGTCCCACTCAGCAAGTCCGTTGACCACAGTTACAGTAGGGTACGATATTGCGACAGTCCCACTTTCATGAGTCAGGGTAGCATCAAGAGTGTAGTCGGCGAAGGGCATACCACCTGGAGGGTTTGAGCCAAGCGCATCCAATCCCGCCCAAGCGGTCAGGGCCACGCCAATTACACAGGAGTCCTTGGAACTGTCGCAGTCTGCACCTTCTCCGATTGAGGCCGCTGTAGCACTCTTTACATCGTTTACAGTTCTCTGAAGATGTAGTGACTGAAGTAGGAATGAAGACTCGCTAGAACCTGCTGATACGGTAACTGTGTAATCATTACTTGAGTCGGAATTTCCGGAATACCAATCCGAAACCTGTAGAGAAATTTCCCCATAATCCCCGATTCCATCTGATCGATCAATTGAGAAAGCGACTGTCTCTTCGTACACAATGGATCCATCATAGGAGATTGAAACATCGGCATTGCTTGCGGAGGACGAGCCTCGAATGGTCAGCGTTATCTCTGAAGAGTCATCAGAAAGCTCACTCTCTGAAATGGTAATTGACTCCGAGAAAGTCATTCCAGCGATATATGGGACTCCGGCCATCAACAGGTAGCAAACCACTAGGACCACAGTCTTCTGCTTCCCCAAGCCGCTCCACACCATGTAGAATGAGCCACCAAACATGGCAAGAGGGATTAGTCCGAATGGAATTGGGTCAACAATGTCTTGAAGAGTATAACTATCCAAGAACCACATTAGCAAAAAGGCGATTAGACCTACAGCGGCGCCTATCTTAACAGAAATTGATAGCTCGAGTTTTGAGGCGGGTAAAGACTGCGGTAATGCCTCTGCTACGACCTCGTCAACCATTGACTCGCCTTCAGATGACATCTGCTGTCCCATAGCCTTCTCCAACAATCCGCCGCCGCTCATCGCAATGCCTCTAACATTTTAGGGAGGAGTTCCCGTTATCAACCCGTTGCCACATAGTGGCTAAGAAAACTGAATCCCTAGAATATTCTTGAGTCCAGAGGCCGCAAAGTTCCGTCTTCACTCACTTCTTGAATATCTTCTTCCTTCCTTCCTCCGACTATTGCGGCGGCGGCAAGCGCAGTCATCATCATGGACCCCATCACTTCGAAACCTGGCAGATAGACTCCACGGATGTAGATCGTCATTGATTGGACCATGTAATTCGGTATGCCTTCAGTACGTACTGAATACTCAGATGTTGCCTTGAACTGCAAATTGAAGAACTTATCAGTCCAACCTTGATTCTTGGGTGTTCGAATCTGGACCCTTACCTTCTCAGCAGGGGCCGAGGACTCTATTTCCACAGACACCAGAGGTAGGCTGATTTGGAATCCCTCATCGTTGAGCTCGTCGTAATTAACGACCTCGACGTTGAATCGGTCCATGGCGTTACCGTCATTGTAGACATCGAAGGACATCATTACATCGACTTTGGGCCTGAGTTGCATGAATGCGGTATCAGAAGCAACTCTTAGTCTGCTGAACTGCTTGATTACTGCTAGTACCTTGTAGGTGGTCGGCGCACCATTAGGCCATGTGATGCCATCTGCCTGGACAACTTGAGCAGTGATGGAGATCTGGTGTTGGCCCTCAGGCATTCTCAAATCCGCCCTAAGGATAACCTGGAAGCTCACATCCGCTCCTGAGCCTACTGACATGGAAGCTGGGCCCGCCGAAATAAGTGCACCTGATTGGATCTGTAGGTCAACCTTCTCGCTGTGAACAGTTGGATTCTGTAACGTACAGTACACAATAGAAGTCCTTGTCGCACCAGGATAAACCTCGATCGGTTGTGGGTTATCACAGGTCAGTGTGATGTCAGGAGTTGGGTTAGTCTGAGCATGAACTGCAGCGGCCCCAGCCCAAGTACTCAAGAAGTACACCATGAGAATCAACATGCTAGTCCTCACAGAGCTTCGGCTTGACATCAGAGTGATGGCCGTCAAGACCGTATTTGAGACTTCGCCCCCGACGCATACAAAAATGGCCAAATCCGGAGGTTGGTTGTAGAGTGGTGGACCCGACCGGATTTGAACCGATGACCACTCGGTTATGAGCCGAGCGCTCTAACCAACTGAGCTACGGGTCCCGTCTCGTGTGGCTGGCCATGGAGTCAAGAACCTTGCCGAAGAAAACCCTGCTAGTTAGTGAATGGGAACCATCAAGCGTCGAGCCCCCCCCTCACTGTACATGACAAAGCTATGGGTGATGTTTTTCACATCGCTTCTTCTTGTTTCAGCTATGAACTTCTATGCCGTAATAAGAGAGCCTGATATGATTGAAATTGACGAGATACGTAACTTCCCACGTGAAACTGTGAAAATAGAGGGGGTTCTGACTGGATATGTCAGAGACCCATACGGAGAGGGAGCTGATAGGATTGACCTCCAAGTTCAAGAGATAGACGGTCACTCTGTTGCGAAGGTCAGATGGAACGTTGATCGGAATAACGAGGTACCCCCAATTGGTACTGTAGTGACTGTAGAAGGGGAGGTATCCGAGTGGAATGGAAGGATTTGGCTTCAGTCGAACGGCTATGGAGCGATTATTGCTCAGGATGGTTTCGTGGATTTTTCTGAGACAAAATTAGTGGAGGTCGGCAGGGACCCTCAGTCATTCTCTAACAGCTCATTGCAAATTGATGGCTGGATCAGTGAGGCTTTGGCCCCTGATGTCACATATCATTCACTATATTTGATGGACAATCATGTCTACGGAGGAGCGGATCATCTTCTTTACATTCAGATTGAGGGGCGGGTGATTGATTGGGTTGAAGCGGGTAGCCATGTCAGAGTAAGTGGATGGCTTCAGTTTGATGAACGGTCATACAGATGGAGGCTCTTGGTCCAAGCGAGCGAGGTCGAAGTGCTGAGCCAGGGCGTTCCATCGAGCGTTAATTGGGAAGCCGACCCATATTCCCTCACTTTCGATATCGGGAAGATGGTCTTCGCAACAGGGACGGTTGAAAACGAAGGGGGGGAATGGCTACTCAGGGGCCCATCGCCCAATGACAGCATGTGCTTCCTCCCCTCTGAGGACGATTTAGGCCAGTCCAACCTAAGTGGGACCTCCGGGGTTTGGGCTGGGAGATTGGCATGGGCCGTAGATGAAGCCGAAGTGTGCCTTGATAGAGGCTATGACCTCATGTCGGAAAGAGAGACAGGGGAATTCGGAGATGGCACAACAGAACTCTCAGCCGTTGCTTCTGACCCGTTCTCATACGTAGGCGGTAACTACACATTCGAAGGTTGGGTAACGGACCCTATCTCTCCTGATTACGACAAGGGTTACGTTGGAGATGGGTCTGATTACTACGAGAGGCAGACCAAGTTGAGATTACTGCTTGTAGGTGAACACTCCGAATATATCGAGGCGAACCAGCCAATCAGGTTCAATGCCACGGTTCTGTGGTCTGAT
>DANL01000027.1:0-482 GCA_002499865.1 Euryarchaeota archaeon UBA121
ACCAGCTTATTCTTCATCGGCTCAAGTTCGGGCCATGACGTCATGTCCTTTCCACTAGGGATGGCCATATCAATCAAACGGAAAGCTTCAGAGAGTCAAGTATCACTATCTGGGAAAGATACGGAACCTCCCGTTTTCTTAACTTCCTTCCACTGCTCTCCAATTTTAAGAGCCTCATTACTCTGTTCCCAAGAGTCTCTCCTCAAGGATCTACGGAAAGGCATCCTTGTTACCATCCTTCCATCGGCCATCTTTTTCCTCCTGAGCATGAATATTTTCGCAATAGGCCACATCATCTTTCGGATAACTCCGGGAGTGTATACCCAGCGCATAAATTCCAGACCATCGCCCTTCTTTTTTTGATCCCTCATCCAATATTCTGCAACCTTCTTGAATCCTCTATCTCCGATTCTATTCATGAGGAATCGATTAGTGGCACTGACCTTAATCAGAGGGACCAACTGCTTCCTAATTTCTTCTTC
>DANL01000027.1:825-33725 GCA_002499865.1 Euryarchaeota archaeon UBA121
TAGCTGCAAGGGACCCACTGGTTATGGCATATCTCATCCCAAAACCCCACATAAAATCTTGAAGTCCACCTGCTTCTCCCACGTAGTATTTACCCTCATGGAGATACCTGTCAGGAATGGAAAAGTCCCCCTTGCCACCTACTCTCTTAATCGGTTTCCTATTCAATTCGTAATTCTCCTCATACCATGCTATAGTTTCATTGAGGTACCTTCCACTCTTCTTCTGTTTTCTCCAAAGACAAGTACAAATCAGGCCAACACCATCAATGATGATTAGGTATGAGTAAGCCCCTGGGGCCAGTTTATCGTTCAGCTGGAAAGAGACATGATTAGGATGATCTGTATGAAAAACCTCTCCAAATGCTATAGCACTGGATTCCTTTGGCCCTGCAGCAATAATTTGACAATCCTGAGGAGACCTCTTTGACTTATAGTGTATTTTTGCCCCCGCAGCAATTGCCATCCTCTTGAAGCCCTGATCTATACAATGCTCATCAGTACCTCTCTCGACTACTCTGAATGCAATACCTTCTGTTCTTGGTTGAGTAATCACATCATCTGGATGTATAAGATCAACTACACTGAAAGCATCAGATTTGAAAGACTCAGGGTCAAGGCCCCAATCACGCATATCTTCAAAGAAGTCACTATCGCTTGTCCAATTTTCAAGTCCTTGAAAATCTCCATCAAACCTCGCACCGCTATCTGCTCTGATTTCGTGTA
Organism: Euryarchaeota archaeon UBA121; assembly: GCA_002499865.1. GTDB lineage: Archaea > Thermoplasmatota > Poseidoniia > Poseidoniales > Thalassarchaeaceae > MGIIb-O5. Next base: position 1,549 of record DANL01000027.1, read on the forward strand.
CATGAACTTCAATACCCGCTTTAGCCAATATAGTAGCTGCTGATAGTCCCGACAGACCAGCTCCCAAAATGTGTACGGGGTCGCTTTCCACGAATAACCGACTTATGTCATACGCTTCAAGAGTTGGGTTCCATCCGCCTAATTCAAGTCGAGTATGGGGATGCGCAACTATGACAGTACATGTCTCAGTCGAGGCAGAGGCCCTCAATCCGGAGTCTCTAAGGAAAATTCTGGAAACCAAAAATTGTGGAAGTATTGTCTCATTTATCGGAATCACCAGGGGGCAAGAGAATGGCTCTAAGGTAGAGAGATTAGAATTTGATCACTGGGGAAAAGAGCTACCTGTTGTTCTAGAAAGAATTGGGAATAATGCTATTTCTGACTTCGAAATTAATTCAGTGGTAATCGCTCATAGGATAGGAACAGTATTGCCATCAGAACCTATAGTTTGCATACATGTCGCATCTCCTCACAGAGCTCCAGGATTTGAAGCGTGCTCTTGGATAATGGATGAATTGAAGACACAAGCCCCCATATGGAAGAAAGAGATTACATCGGATGGCGAATCTTGGAAATCCGGCCTGGGCTGAAATAATAATTTCATGCAAACACAGGATTTCCAGATTACCTATTAGTGAACCCCCCCTCCCATTAATTGGTAATATGGATGGCAAAAGAGTTGGCATTGTCAATGTGGGCTCCAAGAAGATGACATTCAGGGAAGCTAAGGCCACTGGAATTGTCAGGCTATCTGAAGCTAGCCTGAATATTGTCACAGATGGGAGGTCGATTAAAGGAGACGTCCGAGAAGCATCTACGGTGGCCGCCATTCAAGCCGTTAAAGAAACCCCTCGGATGATTCCTCACTGCCATACAGTACCAGTGGAGGGGTGTTCGGTTCAATGGGAGGTTGAGCCGACTGGTTTGAGGTGTACCGTGACAGTGAGCACACACTGGACAACCGGAGTAGAGATGGAGGCCCTATGCGGGGTAAGTGCAGGACTTCTCTGTGCATTCGATATGCTCAAATCAACTGAGAAAGACTCAAATGGACAATATTTGGATACATCAATCGATGAAATTAGAGTTTTGCACAAGAAGAAAGGCGAGCCGCACAATTGAATGACCAGTTACCCTTCGCAGGTACATGGCGACAACAAATCTGATGGATTTCTTCCTTCAAGCTACTGAGGCGGCCGCGGTTGCGGCTTCTCCCTGGAGAGGAAAGGGAGATGGCAAGGCCGCTGATGGTGCGGCCGTGGAGGCAATGAGGGCCGTCTTCGATAAAGTTCCATTCGATGGCAGAGTTGCAATTGGTGAAGGAGAGAGGGACGATGCCCCCATGCTTTGGATAGGCGAGCCTCTTGGATCGATGCAGGGGGTATCTGGCGCTCCGAGGATTGATATCGCCGTAGATCCACTAGAGTGTACCAATCATGTAGCTAACAATCTCCCCAATGCTATGGCAGTCTTAGCCGCCGCTCCAAGGGGTTCACTCTTGCATGCACCAGATTGCTACATGAACAAAATTGCTGGCTCCAAGGAATTACTCGGGGAATTGAGCCTCGATGCTGAGAATTCTTACAATTTAGAAACAGCATGTAGAATCTTGGCAAAGGCCCCTTCAGAACTCAATGTGGTGGTAATGGATCGTCCCAGACACGCTGATCTAATCAGGGATATCAATGATTTTGGAGCGAATGTCATAAGAATTGGAGATGGAGACGTCTCAGCCGCGCTTAATGCGGCGGATCCAGAATCCGATATTGACTTGCTAATGGGAATAGGGGCCGCTCCAGAGGGAGTCATCACTGCAACCGCTCTGAGGGGACTCGATGCTACTTTTCAAGGAAGATTGGTTTTCAAGAATGAAGGTCACAGGGAGAGGGCTGAAAGGATGATAGAGGGGGATATTGAGAGACTTTGGGACAGAGACGATCTATGCTCATCAGATGACTCCATATTCATTGGATCAGGAGTTTGCGACGGAAGAACCAAGGGAGTGGAATTCCATCAGGACGGCAAGGCATCAGTGTATTCAGAAATCATTGATGTATCTTCCGGAATTCATAAATTTGTATCGTCTACTAGAAAATTCTAGCCCCTGCTAACTAATCCTCCTAACGATGGATTAATTTCTCATCACTTACTCGTAGCATTCGGTAGCGGATATGGATAAGCAACTTCTTGAGAAGACAGCAAGGGAACTAGTGGCATCTGGGAAGGGCATTCTTGCAGCAGATGAAAGTAACGGGACAATGTCTAGCAGACTGGAAGCGGTTGGTATCGAACCATCTCCAGAGGCTCGAAGGATGTACAGATCCAATATATTTTCAACTAAGGGATATGAGTCCGCAATAAGCGGAGTTATTCTCTTCGACGAAACAATCAGACAATCCATGGACGATGGAACCTCTATTCCAGAATACCTTTCCAGCAGGGGCATACATCCCGGTATCAAGGTTGACACTGGTGCGAAGGATCTTGCCAATCATTCAGGTGAGAAAATCACAGAAGGTCTAGATGGGCTCAGAGATAGGTGTGCCGAGTATTTTTCAATGGGCGCTCGTTTTGCTAAGTGGCGAGCAGTCATCAGAATTGGACAAAATATGCCTAGTATTGCCAATATCTCAACAAATGCGCACGCTCTAGCCAGATATGCTTCGATTTGCCAAGAGCAAGGACTAGTGCCCATAATCGAGCCTGAGGTCATTATGGAGGGGGATCACACTGCGGAAAGATGCTTTCAGGTTACTTCTGAAATACTTTCACAGACATTCAAGGATTGTAAAAAACAGGGGGTTCACCTTCCTGGGACCCTGCTCAAGCCAAATATGATAATGCCCGGAAAGGATTCCAATGTACAGATTTCCAGGGAAGAGGTAGCCAAACTTACCGTTAACTGCCTTTCCATGAATGTTCCAGAAGAGGTCGAGGGAATCGTATTCCTATCTGGGGGTCAATCCGATGAAGACGCCACTGCCCATCTTAATTTGATGAACTCAATGGACACAGAGCATCCATGGCAGCTATCCTACTCATATGGGAGGGCACTTCTTGCACACGCCTTACAGACTTGGGCTGAAGGTTCCGCTGAGGATAGTCAAAATGCCTTTGCCCACCGGGCAGAAATGAACAGTCTCGCGCGCAGTGGAGACTGGGCTTCACATTTGGAATCTTGACAAGGCCAGATCCGTAGCACAGATATCTGAAGGGACTTCTTATTTGAGTATGAGAATTAGTTCTCTCCTTCGAGAACCCCTGGTCTAAGTTGCCAGACACATATCTCATATCGACCAGACAGGGCACCACCTCTCTTGGTTGTTGCAACTTTCATGATGTCCTTATCCTTTGATAGAACATTTCCAAGTTGCTGAGGAGTAGTCCCATGCCTCATGGTCGTGTTCACATGTTCTAGGATTTCTGTAGTATTAGCCTCTCCTCTAGAGTGCAGGAATTTCTTTATTTTTTGCCTAAGTCTTGTAGTTCTCATTTTTTACTCCTCCTTAATGGGCTTTTCACGCTCATGATGAGCTACCCACTCTTCAGTTGCCCATTCTGAAAGTGGGTATTCGCGACCAGAAATTCCGCTCCTCCTTATGGTGCCGATCCTAACTATTGAGCTATCAGACTCTAGTACTCCAGAAATGTCACTTTGCATATTTGCAAACTCTGACTTTCCTTCCAACCAGTTAGCTATTTCAGCAGTATTTCTTGGTCTCTGAGAAATGAACTTTCTAATCATTTTTCGGACATTATCCGATGTCATATTATCCAGCTTCTCCTGATTACCGGTCCCCGTTGCTTACCCGATGTACACAGGATAGCAGACACTGATATAACCGTTCTGTACGATTTAGCCAACTTTAGTTACCTATCATCACAGTAAATCCCATAATTATGATGTTACTACTCGGTGTTGAAATGGAACCAGTCTATTCTCCACTAGAAATGTGTAATAAAATGTAACAATTCAGATTATTTTATTACAAATAACTAATGTGGAATGATTCAATGGTGGTAGATGATGTCGGATGATTCCAAATTCAATGCGAATGTTGACGAATCTTTGTCTCCCTCTAAAATCAGAAGTAGGAATAAAAGGAGAATTTTGGGTTTTCTATCCGAGGGCAGATCTACAGTTGGTGAAATTGCAAGCGCAACTGGAATCAGGGTCCCACATGCATCTGCAGAAATTAGGAGGCTGAGAAACGCAACACTGGTAGACAGCGATATGCCTGCCGGAAGTAGAGGCGCTAAACTACATCTCACAGAGGCTGGATGGTCAGCCATCAAATCGGACGAATTGGCATTAGCGGCTGAAGCGATTCCCATTTCAAGAGAAGAGGGAAACTACTGCATACTTTTCCGCGATGGCCCAAACCTCCTATTGGGGCTTTTAGAACAACCTTCTTCTCCATTGGTCCCAATTCCTGATAGGCCACCACCGGAAACAGAAGTGGATCATTTTTCCAGTGGAACCGAAGGGGTTCCTTGGAGCTGGGCGGTATTGAAGGAAAGAACCCCAAGGTGGATCGACCTTTCAACCAATGAATACAGAATTTCTCCCCCTGTATATGACAAGGGGAAAATTGAAACTTTTTCTGAGAGTGAATCCATAGTTGGCATAGTTAGGGCCAAGCTATTAGATGAGGAACGGCCAATCGCCGTAGCACCTGGAAAATGGTTCTCGGGACCCATCCACAGGCCAAAGCCTCCTCTCCCAGAAGCATCAATGCATAGAGGGCAGTGGACCCTTGCTAGATGTCACGAGTTAGCCCCAGATATCAGGCCCGCTTCTCCGGTAATTGCCGTGGCATCCGAAAGACTGCCCCGATCCATGCTACTCAAAGCCTCTAGGCAGGGATCATTGATTATTGCTGATCTTACTGGATTCGAGTCCGAAGGAGAGAAGTATCCTATTGAAACTCTGGAACACTGGGTTTCTGTAGCTCATCCCCGTCTTTCCGAATCGGAGAGATCGAGAAGATGTCAAGCATTGAAAGACAGAGTATCGGGGGCGAGGAGGGCTAGAACCGAAGACTCCACATGGAGAAGATTCAGACAAGACTGGGGGAAATCGGAATTTTCATCCTCAGACGTTCTACCAAGATTATTGGACACTAGGGGTCTTGGCAGAGCGGCTTCAGAGTCACTAACTAGATGGGCAATTTCAACCCAAGGAAACCTACCACTAGTTATCGATATTCCAAAAAACTCCTCTAAAGATTTACTTAATTTAGTATCTTCTAGTGAGAATCTCAGGATGGCATTGGTCGAAAAAAAACTCCAATCATTTTCGAAGCTAGATACCCTGACTGCCGATCCACTCAGGCCATTGCCATGGATGAGTTTGACGACTAGCAGCGGAAAGGAAATGCCAGTGAGGATTGTAGATCCTATCTTACACTCTCCTGATGCATACGATGTAACAATCACCGGGAAGAAAAATATTCATATTACTAGTGAGCTAGAAAGCTTAGTCTCAACAATAGAAGATCAGGAATATAAGTCAATAGTCAAATCCGCACTATCTCAGTTTCCTGAGGGGAATGAAGATTGGGCAAATAGGATGGAAGCAAGATATCCAATAGCATCATGGATAGCATCAACACCACGTTCTAGATGGCCTAGATGGCAGAGGCTGAGCACAAGACTCGATCCAAAATGGCTTTCAATACTAGATTTTGATTTTCTACCTCTCGAAGGACTATCCGAGGTTGCTGATGTGGCACCGCAATCTGTCTTGGATGTATTTTCTACAGAGTTTACCAGACTACTTCGATCTGATAGGAATTCCGCACTTAGGTCTAGGCCCACCATAGACTCTATGAATGCATCCAAGGGATCTTCTTGGGTTGCATCACAGCTATTAGCTAACTCAGCATGGTTGCCTGAATCCCTGCATGATGACCTATTGGATTGGGCATTAGAAGTATGGCTAGCTAATCCTCCCTCACGCTCTGTCGAGACTCTACAAGGATTACTATGGCTAATTTCTTCACGTGACGACTTTACCAAAGAGAAAACAGAAAAAACCCTCGAGAAAATCCTCTCCAAGGCAGGTGAGCTACCCACTGGTCATGATATCAAAACATGGTCTATAATGAATAGATTAATCGCCAAGCAGGAAGCTCCTACGATTGAAAATGTAGAACAGATAATCACTACTCTACCACTAGAATGGTGGACGCATATTTCCTCCGATTTACTGGAATGGGCGCTCCAAGATGATGAAATATTTTCTTGGCTAATTACCAGAGAAATATCTTGGCCAGCAGCAATCTTGAGGCCAATCGGTGAAAAATGTGAATTCCCTTTCAAAGGCGAATTGGAATACTTTGGTTGCAACCCTGGGATCAGAGGACTGCTATCTCGAAGATTCAAAGGAAAGGAAGATATTCCAAATGAAGCGCAATCCTTGCTTGATCTTCTCGAGTCTCTGGATGCTATTAACGAGAACAGAGCTCCAAAAATAGGTAAGACTCACTCTCTAGTAGGTTGGTTGGCTCAACCATCAGATAAATGGCCTAATTTCCCAATCTCTTCGGTGTTACAAGGAGACAATAACGTGGCTGAAAGACTGCTCCTGAGGAAATCTGGATTTCATGAAGGTCTGTTAACAAACGTCGCATTCGAATAGAGCCTCTAGACCGTGGGGTTCATTTCCTACTCTGGTTGCGGAGAAACGCCCAACGGCAACACCATGTTGACAAAACCCCCTCGCCGGAGGTTGAGGATGAAACATGGTACCACGTTTGGGTAGCCATCTGTCGAAGACCAGTGGGATTGTCTGATGACGAAATGAACACTGGCGCAAATCAGGTGGCCGGACCGTGTTAGGTCCCCTGAGGACCCATTGGGGATGAATCAAGGGACTACCCCATTGTCCGACAGACGTCCCGGGGTGGGTCAGGCGCCCGAGCTAAGCTGTGAAGGCCGCCGTTACGCCCCGGGGCACACATTCTTCCAAAGCCCTCAAGACTCTCCACTGTAGCAGGGTATCGATGAAGCCCCTAGGTTTAGTGGGAGGGACCTTCGATAGATTCCACAAAGGGCATCAAAAATTACTAGAAATGGGACTTGAAGAATGTCAAAATCTAGAGGTCTGGATGACAAGTGATATTCTTGCAAGAAAAAAGGATAGGAGAATAGAATCATGGGCCGATAGAAAAAAACTCATTATGAGTTCCATAAACCCTGCCTTACAAGATAGAATATCATTTCATGCCCTTGAAGACGCATTTGGTTCAGCACCCACCCATGAAGTTGCAGAAGTAATAATCTGTACTCGTGAAACAATTTCAAACTGCGAGGAAATCAACTCCTTACGCGTCAATAACAAATTGAAACCGCTCCACATAGTAATGGTCGATCCAGTGTTGGGGAGCAATGGAAGAGTTGTTTCTAGCACGAATATTAGGAGGGGGATTACAGATAGGAATGGCAAGTCTTGGTTAAATGAGCGAGTTGGTAAATCAAGAATATCTCTCAATTCGACAGTGGAGGCCATGCTGAAGAGTCCCTTCGGGACTTTAGTTGAAGGTAATGAGAATGAACCAAAGATTGCTATGATGAATGTTTTAGATAGAATATCTGGAGAACCTGGTCCCATTATAGCAGTGGGAGATGTAACAGTCAAAACCATGCAGGATTTGAATAGGCCTGCGGATATTGCAATAATCGATGGTATGACAAAGCGTGAGAAGTGGGAACAAGCATCAGAAATAGATGAGGATCAATATGATTATGTTTCGAGGTGTAAAAATCCAGCAGGATCAATCACTCCTGAATTGTACCAATGTTGCTCTCAGGCATTACTCAAATTTGGATATAATGAAAATGAACAAAATACGGCATCCACTATCATCATAGTGGAAGGAGAGGAAGATCTAGCACCTCTGATATTACATCCACTGGCTCCAATAGGTTCCGTAATACTCTATGGTCAGCCGGGCCGAGGGGTTGTCATCAGATTCACTGATTTAGATTCAAAATCTAGATGCAGAGATTTGCTAGACTCTATGGACGTAGATCAAAATTAGGCCTAGTTAGAGGAGCTATCTAGAAGTCCCATCCCCACTCCGAATGAGACAAGGACAACGGCTACAGAATAAACCCCGGGATCCACCCAAGTATTCTCCATCATACTCCACACCAGATAGAAAATTACTCCAAGCGCAATCAGCCAACTGGAAATCAGCTTGCTGGAACCGCCTTCCGAAGAGAAAAGGGATCCGACAACACACTTTGGCAAACCGCTCAGCCAACCTACAAATCCTGACTCATGTGTGTTATTCACTCCCCTTGCACCCACTCCAATAATTACGAGACCGACAAATCCGAATAAAATATCATCCATTACGAAAGCCATGTCTGTAGTTGATGACTCTCTCACTCCTGTGAGAAAGTCAACCCAAAGCACCTTCCTGCCTTCTGAGTATGCACCTATTGAAATATTCACGACTGTAAGGAAAACTATCCATGACCCCAGTAGTGTTAATGCAGCTGACATAGTCTTACTAGGGCGAGTCAAAGAATCCATCCACTCTGATTCAGTCATGTTTCAACGTCCCGGGGACTTAGGACTTCTGTATAATCATTGTCTGAACGGTCAGAAATCATAATCGACTCTGAAGGGCGTATTTTTCTTCGGCTGCTTGGGCAATTAGTGGCTCAGTTTTACTAAGAGTTTGTATCACATCAATTCCACTTGGAATCGCGGAGTTTACCTGCTTACTCCTCCCTCCTCTTCCCTTGCTGACATTTCTGGCCATAATCATTCCAAGGGTGTCCAGCTCATTTAGAAGCGAAGAAATTCGCCTCGGGGTTAATGGTTCAACTCCTATCTTAAGACATGCATCCGAATAGGTCCTGTAAACCTCTCCAGTACTGATATTTCTGAGGCCATTCTCTTCATTGAGCTTAATGGAGAATAGTACTAGCTTTTGATGCAGAGGGAGCGTTCTTAGAACAGGCGTTACTTGGTCATACTCAAGTTGACTCTGTGCCAGCCTTACATGGGAGGGAGAAACCAAAACATGACCTTGTTGCTCAGCCTTTTGAACTGAAATTCTGAGGAGATCCAATGCCCTCCTGGCATCCCCGTGTTCTTGTGCGGCCAATGCAGAGCAGAGCTCAATCACTCCCCCGTCTAAGGAATTCTCCCTAAGTCCAACATGTGTTCGCTCCTCAAGAATATCTTGAATCTGAATCGCCCCATAGGGATGGAAAACTAAGTCCTCCTGACTCAGTCTAGAACTTACTCGAGGATCTAGGTGCTGAGTGAAGTGCAAGTCATTACTAATGCCAATAATACAACACCTAGATGACTTCAGAATTGTATTCAAGTTTGTGAGATTGTACAAGATTCCATCCCCCGCTCTAGCTACTAAGTTATCTATCTCATCGAGAACAATAATGTGCACGCCCCCTTCCCTATCCATCCTAGAGACCAGAGCGTCCAACACCCTATCTGTAGGCCATCCTGTAAACGGAATAGGCGAGTCTCCCCTTCTAGAAAGACGAGAGGCTATATTCTGAACCACTCTGTATTTTGTGTCTATATTTCTACAATTTATCTCGTAACTGAAGACGGGCTCGCCCATCTCTATTCCCTTTTCCAGTAGCTGAGAGAGAACATATCTCGTCACAACAGTCTTACCCGAACCTGGGACTCCGTATAGTAGCATATTAGAGGGAATGTGCCCGTTCAATGCATCCACGAGATTCCTAACTAGAGAGTCTACCTCTGCTCCCCTGTGAGGAAGACTATCCGGCTCGAAGGCATGATCAAAGATCTTCCTATCGATGAAAAGACTCTCCTGACCAAGAATCTTCTCGAAAATGTTTCCCTCCATTTCTTAACACTCCTAATCATTCCACTTCCACACCTCTCCTGCTCCCCATCTGAGCAGTCGATTAGTCAACGCGGAGTTAGAGCGAGTAAGACAGACATAATAAGACTCTCTGAAGAATTTAGCTTCATAATATGTTTATTGGATAGTAGGAACTAAAGGTTTACTTTCTACACCTTTGACATTTACATGAACTTAATTTACTCTCAGTATAACGGAAATAATTATTTTCATTAGATGCAATTATTACACTTGAGATGAAATAGGAATCACAAACTAGTATTAACTACGTTGTATTATTGGCCTACTAAATTTAACTATCAATGAATCCACGAATCATTAATGGATTTCTTCTCAATCAACAAAATAATGATCAATAGTATATATGCTAGTTATTTTTTCTAGTTTTTTCTTATAACTTCAAATGAGCCATCTTCATCGACGATCAAACTATCTCCGTCTTCCAACTGACAGATAGTTTCGGGAAGATCTGGAATTTCAAACCCTTCTTCAAATCCTTTTCCAGAAGAGTAGTTGTGAGTAACCAAAATCTTGGCATGAGAGTTTCTGGAAGCTAATGATATCACATCAGAAGGACGGTGATGATGGGGGAATTCGCCAATATCGGGCATCCCCATCTCGACGATAATAACATGTGCCCTCCCAGCTCGATTATCGATCTCTTCACACGGCCCAGAGTCCCCACAATGCAATAGGCGGAAGCCCGATTCATGTACAAGTTCGTAGCCATGTGGGTCAGTTTCAGAATTGTGAAGAACAGGGAACCTGTAAAATTTCCAGCCTGTATTGCCTATCTCACCATGCTCTGACTCATGCCAGTCAATAACTTGGTCAAGAGACTCAAGACTCCCTGGAAAACCCAATCTACAGAGATTCTCAAGAATATCAACTCCTCCCGGCCTTAGGTAAACATCCAAACTAGCCTCCCCCTCTCTGTCTGAGATGTACTTCCTGTCGAGCATCAAGAATGGAAACCCAAAATTATGATCGCCATGCCAATGGGTGAACAAAATATGTTTGATGTCGCTTCCCGAAAATCCTGATCTTCTCAGCTGGGCAAGGAGTGTTGGGGGGGTGTCAATTAGTATAGAATCGTCAATCAGTGCCAAGGCATGCATTCTCCCATGTGGTGAGAAAGCATTCCCTGTCCCTAAGAAATCGACTCTTGGCATGGCATTGCGAATGCGCTCCATGACTTGACCCCATCGCCTTTATTCGCACTCTCCAGAGATATCCGATTACATTTGTTCATAAATGAGAAATATTCCGCAGAGCTTGAAGAATATGCCAACACAACCTCGTTCAATACTAATTATGTACGGCTCTCAGTCAGGAAACTCAGAAGAACTAGCCGAGCAAGCAGGAAAGGCATGTGGAAATCACGGTTTGAACGCTGAAGTAAAATCGATGGAAGACGTAAATATAACGGATTTAAAATCATACAATAGGCTTCTAATTTGTTGTAGTACTTGGGGCGATGGCGAACAGCCTGACAATGCAGAGGACCTATGGGAGGCGGCAAATAGTGGAGCTATTGCCGATTTGAAAGGACTCAATTTCTCAGTTTTAGCATTGGGTGACACTTCCTATGATCTATTCTGCGAATCCGGGAAGGAGTGGGACTCTTGGTTTGAGAAGGTAGGAGCTAATAGAGTGCACCCGAGAGTCGACTGTGATGTCGACTATGAGCAACCGGCAGCAGAGTGGATAGCTTCAGTAATTCCAAAAATGGCCGAGATAGAGGATGATATAGTTGAGATTGAAGAAAACTCCTCCCTCCCTGTTGAAGTGGTTATTGAAGAACAATCAGAAGTAGATCCACCAAAGAAAGAGAAATCAGGATGGACAGCTAAAAATCCATATTCTTCCAACCTAACAGAAAATTACGTCCTCAACGGAGAGAGTTCTGGTAAGGAGACTAGACACATAGTATTCGATTTGGGAGACTCCGGAATGGAATATAAGGCAGGAGATGCTCTTGGAGTAATTCCCCTCTGTCCCCCTGAACTAGTGCAAGGCTTGCTAGATGCAGCGAATATTTCCGGCGAAGAAATAGTCGACACTCATCAAGGAGCAACAACAATTTTTGAAGCCTTGACTAAATATTATGAAATCCACAGGCTTACAAAGAAGTGGATAACTAATCTTCAAGATAGGATTACTACTGAAGAACCTCTAGAAATCAAAATTTCTAGTAGAACTAGGGTATCAACAAAGACAGGTGAGACCGTCCAGAAATGGAATGGAACAGGTATTGATGGAGATGTTCCCGAGGGCTACGAGGAAATCGGGGTGGCCATTAGTCCTGCTGAAGTTTTATGGAGAGAACTAACTGAAAATTCTGAATCGATGGAAGATTACCTGTGGTCACGTGACTACATTGATGCCTTGCAAGACTTCGGCCATATTGGATTCACAGCACAGCAACTGATAGACGGAATGGACAGACTAAAGCCAAGACTGTACTCAATAGCCAGTAGTCCCGACTTTGAACCTGGTAAAGTACACCTGACTGTCGGGATAGTGAGATACTCTCATCATGATCGTGACCGTACTGGACTAGCAACAGGATTCCTGGCAGACCGATGCAGTGTCTACTACAGGTCAAAAATCGATGTTTTCATGTCCCCCACAAGATCTTTCGTACTTCCAGAAGACGGTTCTAAAGATTGTATCATGGTCGGCCCAGGTACTGGAATAGCACCTTTCAGAGCTTTCCTTCAGCAAAGAGAAATCAATAAAGACTCAGGAAGAAACTGGCTATTCTTCGGCGATTGGACCGAGGAAGGGGAATATTACTACCGGGACGAGATGGAATCCTGGAAAGAGAAAGGAGTCTTGGATAGGCACGATCTAGCATGGTCTAGACAGGGTTCTGAGAAAGTGTATGTCCAGCACCTGATGAAGAAAAATGGTGAGGAAATATGGAATTGGATAGATGGAGGAGGTTACTTCTATGTTTGTGGAGATAAGAATTACATGGCTAAAGATGTACATTCAACACTAATCGAAATCTGTTCCGAGCATGGAAAAATGCCCTCAGAAGAAGCAAAGGAATTTGTAGAATCGACATTAATGAAAACCCAGAAGAGATATCTCAGAGATGTTTACTGAGGGGTTGAAATCAACACAATCTTCCGATTCAATGATAGGGCAACCGTTACAGCGTTGTCTCGATGTTTAGGAGGGTCCTCATCGCAAACAGAGGGGAAATAGCTCTCAGAATTCTACGCTCATTACGTACCATGGGTATCGAAGCCGTCGTAATACACGGGAAAGAGGACAGACTATCTCTGCCAGTCAGACTTGCCGATGAGGCGGTTTATATCCCGCGGTCCGATCCACTAGCTTCGTATTTGGACATAGAAGCAATAGTGGAGGCAGCTAAGGAAGTTGGAGCCGATGCCGTACACCCCGGTTACGGATTCCTAGCTGAAAATCCAATCTTCGCTGAAAGATTGGAAGAGGAGGGGATTACTTTCATTGGACCCAGTGCAGATGTCCTAAGACTTCTTGGAGACAAGATAGAAGCCAGAGATGCAATGGTAAGGTCTGGCATTCCTGTTGCCATGGGTTCAGATGGCCCGGTATCGGATCCAGAAGAAGCATCAATCCAGGCTGCAGAAATAGGGTATCCTGTGATAATTAAGGCCGCAGCGGGAGGAGGAGGCATTGGAATGCAAGTAGTCGACTCACCGAAAGATTTCGATAAGGCATTAAGAATTTGCCAAGGAAGAGCACTTTCAGCATTTGGCGATGATAGAGTATTTTTAGAGAAATTCATACAAGGGGCACAACATATTGAGTTTCAAGTAATTGGAGACGGAGAAAAGGCAATTCATCTCGGAGAGAGATTTTGTTCTATTCAGAGAAGGCATCAGAAAATTTTGGAAGAGGGCCCCTGGCTATCCGAAGAGGTCAGAGAGGAGCTCGGTTCGAAGGTCGTCGCAGGAGCTGAGGCCGTTGGTTACAAGGGCCTAGCCACATTCGAGTTTCTCAGAGACTCTAATGGAGATTTCTATTTCCTCGAAGTCAATCCCAGGGTACAGGTAGAGCACACCGTAACTGAAATGATTACTGGATACGACTTAGTTTCCATCGGCATAAGAGTAGCGGCAGGAGAAGGAATCCCCATCAATCAGAGTGATGTAAAAATTAGAGGCCACGCGATACAGGCTCGAATCAATGCTGAGAATCCTTTGACTCTCACTCCCTCGCCTGGAAGGCTCTGGGAATGTCATTGGCCAAGTGGACCTGGAGTTAGGGTAGATTCTCATGCCCATACTGGATACGATATGCCTCCCTCATTCGACTCGTTGTTGGCTAAGGTAATCGTCTGGTCTCCAAGCAGAGCCGATGCAATTTCCAGAATGAAAGCCGCCCTCAGTGAAACCATGTTACTTGGCGTAGATACACTAATTCCCCTTCATCAAGCAATACTGAAAAATCATGATTTCTTATCAGGAGATATTACAATCAGGTTTCTTGAAGAACACCCCGAGTTATTGAACGGTGAACGATGATGGAGATGGTAATTGTTGGGACAATCTCCTATGATGACATCGAGACTCCCTCAGAGAAGGCGAGCTCCGTTCTAGGAGGTTCAGCCACGCATTCAGGACTGGCTTCCTCGTTCCATCTAAGGCCTCCTCCAGGTCACCCGCCAAGGATAGGAGTTGTTAGTGCAGTTGGGGAAGATTTCTCGACATATCATCAGATGGTTTTGGAGGATGCTGGAATAAATCTCTCAGGGGTCGCTCTAATAGAGGGAGAAACATCAACTAGGACAGTGAGATTTACTGAATCTATGGATAGATCAGAAATTACCAGTACTGAGATGAATGTGCTTGAGGAGTTTATTCCTGTCCTTCCAAAGGCTTGGGCGGCCCCAGACGTACTTCTATGTGCAAACTCAAAGCCAAGTATTCAGATAGAAGTTCTGGAGCAGTGTCCTGATGCTAAAATTAACGCTCTGGATACCAATAAGATTTGGATAGAGGAAGAATTTGAAGATCTTTCTAGGGCTATGAGAATGGTAGACGTCGTAATCTTAGAAGAGGAAGACGCCAAGGCCATCTCAGGAGAGAAAGTTCTGACTCAGTCAATATCTTCAATCATCTCGGGAGAAGCGCTCCACGGAGGGACTGCCGCCGGACCAGGGCCAAGAAGCATCATCGTTAAGAGAGGAAGTAGCGGGATTCTAGCATATCTTCCCTGTGGGACTATAGCACTCCCTTCATACCCCACTGAAAATCCGATTGATCCAACAGGACGTGGAGATACTTTCGCGGGTGCCTTGTTCTCCTCAATGGTTGGGCACGATGGATCTCTGAATGATGCTGAAGTGATGAGAAAGGCTATGGTTCATGCTACTGTGGCTTCTTCGTATTGTGCAGAGGGAATAGGGACCAAAGGAATCAGATCCCTAGGACGGGGAAAGTACCATGCTAGGGCGGATAGATACAGGAGAATAGTTGGAATTTAGCTATTCCAATCTTCGTACACCTGGAATATGATGCTTATCCCCCTTAGAGGGGGATTTCCTCAACTGTGAAAACTTCAGTCCTCCCGAAGGCATAGTAAGTTGCTTAGGTGCTCTATTCTTTCCGGATGAAACTCTCTCGACGACAGAATCCAATGCCGCCTTGGCTGAAACAGGATTCTGTTCCGTAGACGGAACAGGCCTACTAGCGATATCTGCTTGATGATCCTGATCACTTCTGAGCCTGATATGCTGAGAGCTTTGGAATCTTGAATGACTACTATCGATAGTTCCGTCAATATCTCCATATTGAGAGACATAACTATCTTCTCTGCGGTACCTTGTTCTGCTCTTAGGCCTAAGTAGTGACTCAATCCAACTGGGCTTTCTCCTGCCACTTACTACAACGTCTCTGTTTAGACGGCCACCGTTCATCGAGGCGACCAAGCTTGAAACTCCAGGATAGTCATTAAGATTATTCGACTCATTATCTGGTCCAGTAAGATATTTCACTGAATCGGCTTTCTTCGCTCTTGCCTGCCTGACTATTCCTGGAACGCACTCCTCTCTGACTGCCTCTTCAGTAGGCGTCGGCAAGAGATGACCGTGATAATCAGATTTCGGAAATCCATGTTGAGTATGCGCTCTCCTAATCATCTGTGAGCTAGAAGGAGGCCTCTGAGTAATCTTCTCAGTAGGCTTCACATCGAATGAACTCTCGAATCCAAATGGGGAAACAGTTTCCTGCTCTTCTTTATGTTCCGAATCAAACATTCCCCCGAAACCAAAAATATCCGTAGTCTCTGAATAGTCACCATCATTCCTACTGGTAACTTCTGATACAGGCTCCTTTTCCCTGTACCAGGAAGGAGCCTCTTCCCGCCCCCAAGCTCTCTCATAAGCAGAAATACCATTTTCTGAAGGAATTGTAGTAGGAAATTCTGGTGAGACTTCAGACATTCCAAGCCCAATCGACTCCTCTTCATCCATGAATCCGAATCCCTCGAAACCAAAATCAGAGTGGCCTTCAAACTCGGATTTTCTCTTATCATTATCAATTGAGAAATCTGTCAAATCTGTCTGAACATTACCTAAGTCAATATCAGGAGGAGAGGGGGGCCAGGGTAGGGCCTTCCTCGTAGGCATCCCTCCAGCATCTTGGAATGCAGGAAACATAGGTAATTCATTCTCAATTTTCTCCAGTCCTGAACGAGCTTCTTCTATACTCGCTCCTCTTCTAAGTCTGTCAGTCATCAGACAAAGTCGCATTAGAGATCCTTCCCGTCCCCCTATCATATGCCTAGACTTATCTTCATCCTCGATAACTAGGACAGATCTCCTTAATCTGAAGTAGGACATAGATGCAAGAACTCCCATTGCAGATACCGCCCAACCTAGGGGCGGAATCAGTATAGAGTAACCGATAACTACAGTTATCCCACCTATTATCGGCGTACCACTTGGAAGTATTGGTATATTCATATGTCGCATTTTTGAGATAGATCCGAGATCAATCCTAAGTCCCTGTCCAATCCTATTCTCTATGGTTAGCTGACGCTGATTTAGAATACCTACGAAACTCCCTCTCATCCCAACCAAACTCAGGCCTCCGATTAACTCGGAGTTACCTTCAGTTCGGTCGGGCTTATGCCCGACTGAGTACATCCCATTGTGTGAGCGTCGGATTCATGGTATAAGCTCTCGGGGAATAGCATCGAAAAATACGTTGCTTAATGTACAATTATAATCATGCCGAACTGGTCTCAGTAATGGTTCCAATTATTCTCATGGGAACTGCATCCAGCTGAACTAAAATCACTACTCCCCGCCCATCCTTTCTGACAACTAGCGGACTTTCCCATTCGATTGAAATCATGCCATTTTGTATCGAAATCACTCTGCCTACCTTGAATTGCATATTAGTAGAGGCATGAACGATATCGCCAATCACGACCTGCCTCCTCTGAAACGGGGCCTCCTCAAGCTTAGAGATAGAAGAGCTCATCTCAACTAGGGAGTCCGAGCCCTTGATAACAATCATTGAGCCCTTCCCAATATCATCCTCATCCACTCCCCTGAGGGCGACCCCTACCCTGTCTCCAGATCGGGCCTCGTTTACATCGTCGTCCATTACCTGCAGACTCCTCACAACGCCAGATTTTCTACCCGGAACAACTTCTATCTGATCGTGTTTCTTTATGACTCCAGATTGAACGTATCCTATCCCGACTACTCCTATTCCCTGAACATTGAACTTCTGATCCAGTGGTACGACCAATTCATCACTTTCATCTTTAGATCGCCCTAGTGAAAACAACTCCTCCCTGATCTCATGAGCCTCAGGAACTTCTTCCAAAATCTTCCAGTTAAGTTTAGCCTGTTTGAAGAGAATACTGACCTGGCCAGGATCCACCCATCCTCCGGGATCAGGATTGATAATTGCAATGCCAGCCTCAATTTCTGAGCATTTCATGGCGACTAATGCTTCTCCCAGAGAGGCGTCTATTTGTTTGACTTCTACGAACCCAACTCTAGAAACATTCAACACAGAGAGTAGAGGCCTGATACTTTCAGGATGCTTCAACGGCCTAAGGAGAGAAAGAATTCTCACCTTCTCATCTTTAGTCTCTTTGAATACGTATGAAACGACATCTCTAGAATCTCCTTTCTTAGCCAAATTACTTGCCAGCTCATCCGACCCATAGAAGGCTACGTTTAGGACTGACATAATACCTCCAGAGGCCCTCTAGATCAACGTCGCATTGCATCACGAGCGGTATTTGCGTCGTTCCAAAGGCCGATTTCTTCATCAGTGACGGGTGTGAACTGAGGTACCGATATAGGAAGCATCTCATCATCAATAGCTACCATGAAGAAGTACCCAGAACAAATTTGTTCTGGCTCCCAATCAGATCTTGTCATCCTACAAGACCTAACTAGTACCCCTACTGTACGAGGAGACGTCCAAACCACTCTTCCAATGGTCCTAATAATGTCCCCTTGGTATGCAGGTCTTTGAAATTTCAATGCATCTACAGAAACCGTAACGAACTCCTCATGTGCAAATTTACTAGCCGTCAGACCGGCCGCCCTATCCATTATTGACATCAAATGACCGCCAAACAATGTGTTCAGAGCATTCGTGTCCCCTGGAAACACCTCATCTAAGAGGATCACAGGCTCCGTCGATCGTGGCTCTCCCATGTCCCTCAAATTAACCCCGTGGCTTGCCCCCCTTCAATACTACACCAAAAAATTGAGAAAAACGTACAATTCAACCGCTTAGTTCAACAGAAAAACCTCCTAGCACGACCATGGATGACGCCCAGCTAATTTGGAGGGATGTAGTCATCGAAGATCCAGATGGCGGTAAAATAATCCTCTGGCCACATCTCCCCTGTATCCTAATGCCCAAACAAATCAGATCTAGAAAAATCTGGGACGGTCTGGCCCTCCTCCTCTCGAATAATGATTTTTTATCAATGAAGGACGATGATGTGAATGAGAAAAAAAGTCCCGGTGCCAATGTTGAGGCGGCGATATCCTCAGGTACTCAGTTCGGAAAATTATTGAAGATCCTCAGAGAGTTAGACATTGATGGCCCACACATTCCTGATCCAGAACCTATGAGACTCGTCACACACGCTCAGAATGCCAGAGGGGGTCTTCCGATATATCTTATTGAGCCCGATATAAGTGAAGAAAAATGGGTAGACTGGCTATCTAGGAGTGCGGATATGCAGGTTAGAATATCCTCTCTGCTATCTAGACTAACATCTAACAGAAGATGGAAGAAAGATTCCACCGAAGCAATCTCAAAAATAAGACATGACAGAGTAATTGATACTGAGATGGGTGCGGCTTCAGCTAACTGTTTTTCGTGGAATGCAGAGGAAGAGAGAGTGATTGGCAGAAATCTATCTGAAGAAAGGGATATGAGATTCGCCTCTAGGATAAGAGGGGCATTGGCTGACTTAAGGAACAGCAGGGTTGATGTTGATGAATCCTCACAGCCACTACTGATGGTACCGGTACATCAAGCTAGACTGCCATCGATACAGGAATCAATTTTAGCTTGGCCAGAACCAGAAACGATAAGGAGAATGGAATAATGTCTGTCTCACCTGAATTCAATATTGAAACTCAAACTTTCAGATTCACACCTTCAGTGCCGGTAGATCATGTTGAGGCCATAACACTAGCTTCCGGAACTAAGGCGGGAGATTACGTTGTAGTCTCTCACGAAGAGCCAAGAGCCACATATGTAATCGAACCAAATGGCTCAATTCTGGTACATGGACTTTCTAGAAGTGAAGTTGCAGAGCTGGCGGTACAGGAACTACTACTCAATCTTGGACTCCCCTTGGAAGGTCTTTCAATGGACTCCGGAGAAATCATAGTAAGCTTCTCCCTTGGTAAGAATGTACTCTTAGAAATAGCTGAGAAGAGATTTTCAGATATTGAGATGGACACTAGAATTGATGCTATCAGGATTTCAGCATCACTACACAAAGCCACAATCATACTCTATGATAATGGTAAAGGAGTGGTTTTAGGACAATCTTCGAGAAAGGTATCTGAGATGGCAGTGAGGCACTGGGCTGAAAAACTGGATAATGAAGAAGCATTGAAGTGAGATAATGCTAGTTAATGACAAATGGGAAGGGCCCATTGTAGATCAGCACATGCATCTGGATAAGGCCAACAGATTTCTCAGCGCGGCTGAAGAATTCTCAAAGGCCGGAGGGACGGGAATATTTCTGGTTCACAAACCATCATTTTCAACGTCCCTTCCAAAAAATATCGGTGACTACAGAGATGCATATCAAGAGACAATACACATGGCCTCCAAAGTTAGGCAAAAGATAGGCCTAGATGTCCAGGTGGTTCTGGGCCCTCACCCAGTCACTTGGGATATTCAAGCAAATACTATGGGAGTAGAAGAGTCAACCGAACTTCATATTTCCGCAGTAGGACTGGCTCTAGAAATGATCGAGGATGGAGATGCGATATGTCTAGGAGAGGTCGGAAGACCGCACTATCAGGTTTCAGAGGACAGGTGGGAGAGGGCAAACGATATGCTACTAGAGATAATGAGAATGGCCTCTTCTTCAAACTCTCCCATACAGTTACACGTGGAAGACAATGGTTTTCAGACATGTATGGAATTAGCTTCCTTATGTGACAAAGCAGGGCTCCCAAGAAATAGGGCTGTCAGACATTTTGCATCTCCAGATCTGAGTCAAAAAAATACCTCAGGACTCCCAGTTACTGTAAGTATGGGCAAGGGAAGCATCGAAGGAATTTGCTCTTCAATAGAACTAAGCAAGTCACATTGGGGAATGGAGACAGATTTTCTCGACGATCCAAGAAGGCCGGGAGCGGTACTCGGTCCTCGGACTATTCCCAAGAGAACCAACCAGTTGTGCCAAGCTCTCAGATTACTGGATTGGGACGATGAAAAGATAGAGAGATGCATCCTAGATATCCATCAGAATTGGATTTCCTCGACTTACTTCTAGTCAAAGATAGTCTTGGGAGTGAAAGTAAGGACTGCTCCAATAATGAAAATAAGTACAGAAGTCGAGAAAAATCCAAATTCAGAAAAACCAATGTCAAATCCTATTTGCTCAATTCCCATTTTCCAAACCGGACTGTTAACTGGCATGAACAATATCATTGAGGCTATACCTATTCGTTGCCTTAGGAGCACATACTGCCGACACCGCCATTACTTTTCAAGTACGAAGTAAGAACTTCTCCATGACCGAATCGGTTTAGAGACAACATACGCTCGGCCAGACTGCGCGCCTGTAGTGAAGGGGTTATCACAAGAGGTTTCCAACCTCTTGTCCCGGGTTCAAATCCCGGCGGGCGCACCACTCGAGAATAATCTAGTGAAGCATTGAAACACTCCCCTCTCTCCCGGTTACTATGTCAGATGGGGGCCACTCCAAATCGAAACGTGGTTTAGATATCACATCGATTAGTAAGGACGCCTCAGATCTTCAAGATGAGAAGCAGGTAGTGGGGCGTAAAATATGGAGGGTTTTCCCCTATGTTCTCCGTTATTGGCAAAGGGCCCTTGGAGGTCTTTTAGCCAATATAGGTGCTAGAATCTTCGATTTAATACCGTTCATTGCCATTGGCATGGCCGCCGATTATTACAATCCAGATAATCCTCAATTTACAGATTCACGAGTAGAGAATTTTGTAACCATTGATGCAATTCCAGATTTTGGTCCGATCAGCTCAACAGAAATCGGCTTTGGGTTGTTGATTTTAATGTCATTTGTCATCCTTGCGGTTTTCCAAGGTTTTAGCAATCAACTCTGGCAGTCAATTGCTTACAAAGCTCAACACGATATCAGAATGGACGCAACTAAATCATTATTGGATATGGAAGCCTCTTATTTCGAGACAAGGCAAACTGGAAATCTAATGTCCGTACTTTCAGCTGATGTTGCCCAACTAGAGGATATTATTTCCGACTCCACTACAAGTATCATTAGGATATTCACAACACTAATTACAGCATTTGTAATTCTATACTGGATGTCTCCAACACTTTGCATGATTCTTTTCGGACCATTGATTATGATCGTCCCCATGGTCATTTGGTTTTCAACTAGAGTCCAACGAAAATACCGCAAACAGAGGGAAAGTACTGGGGGAATAATCGCCATCTTGGAAAACGTATTATCAGGAATTACAATAGTTCAGGCGTACAATGCTACTAGTTTTGAAAGTAGGAGAGTCGAAAACCAGAGTGGCAATTACAGAGATCAAGCAGTACAGGCCGCCTTCATTAGGAACAGATTCATCCCAGGTTTTCACATCGTAGCCGGAATCTCGTTTGGCCTCCTAGTTTCTGCAGGAGGTTGGCTAATGAATTCAGGTCAGATCAGTGTTGGCCAGTTTGTAACATTCCTATTAATTTCCACAAGAATGACCATGCCACTGTGGATTCTTGGAATGTTACTGAATCAACTCCAGAAGGGAGAGGCCGCATCCCGTAGGGTTTTTGCCGTAATAGATTTACAACCTTCAATATACGATAGAGAAGGAGCCGTTCCATTGGAAGCGCCAATCAGTAGCATATCTTTCGATAATGTATCTTTTGCATATCCCTCTTCAGAGTATAACGTACTCAATGGCATAAATATGGTGGCTTCATCTGGACAATTCATAGGAGTAATGGGGCACACTGGAGCAGGAAAAAGTACCATCCTAAAATTAATTGAAAGATTCTATGAGCCACAGTCTGGTAAGGTACTAATCAATAACACGGACATAAATGAATTTTCAATCGAGTCCGTTAGGGCGAAGATTGGATTTGTTTCGCAGGATCCATTCCTCTTTTATGGCACAATTGGAGATAATGTATCATATGCTAGAGATGTAGAGGAAAGTGAGATCTTTAACGCATTGGAGCTAGCAGGTGCTTCAGAATTCATTTCCCAGTTACCAAATGGACTTGATACCATGGTCGGAGATAGAGGAGTGATGCTATCTGGTGGACAAAGGGCCAGGATAAGTCTCGCCAGGGCACTATTGAAGGACCCAGACCTGCTCATTCTAGACGAAGCTAGTGCCGCGCTAGATGCGGAAACAGAAAGAAGGATTCAACAATCCCTGTTTGACGGTTCCAGTGGCAAAAAGCAGAGGATCACCATTGCAGTAGCCCATAGGTTGGCAACGATCCGAAACGCTGATGAAATAATTGCTATGGTAGACGGCGCTATAGTAGAGAGGGGAAAACACGAAGAGTTGCTTTCCAATGAAAATGTATATGCCTCTCAGTGGTCTATACAAACTGGGGAACTTGACTCATAGGTGAGATATTGGATAACATCGAATGGATTAGGGTCGA
The DNA here is from genome assembly GCA_002499865.1 of Euryarchaeota archaeon UBA121. Classification (GTDB taxonomy): domain Archaea; phylum Thermoplasmatota; class Poseidoniia; order Poseidoniales; family Thalassarchaeaceae; genus MGIIb-O5. Next base: position 24,782 of record DANL01000027.1, read on the forward strand.
TCCAGGTTCAACTTACCTAGGTTCTAATAATCGCGCAATTATCTTTGGCTCTCCCGGGCCAAGGCATGAGGTTCCTATTCAGCACTCTTATGAGATTTCTAAGGAGGCTATTCCCCTTTCAGAAGCCTTAGCACTATGCGATTCATCAGATATGTCAATATCCTCTGAATCAGAATGGCAACTGGCCTATGATAGAGGTCTAATCAAAGAGGGAAGAGATATCGAGGTTTTGCAGGATCGCATCTCATCATCATATTGGGGGAAGATTTGTGACGGCAGACCATTTCTAACTAACGGAACTAACTTGGAGATATGCAGGGTGTGGTCCCGGAATAAAGCTACGCCCAGGTATCTTCCTCCTGAAGCATCGGCTAGAAAGCTCGCAAGGATAGTCAGAAGGAGTGATAAGAATAAGAATCCAATTGCACCACGGCTCCCAAAAAATCCTCCAACAAAAACAATCTTACTTGAGGAAATATCAATTATTATGTTACTAGGAATTATTCCCTCATTCCTCTGGGCGCATTTCAATGCAAGTCCCGGATACATCGAGACTGGTTGGCCAGGATTGATTCTAGGGGGAGTAATTCTGGGATTATCGTCTGGCTTATTCTGGAGGCCCAAACAGCCAACATGGTGGGCGGATGGATCAAAGATGTTCCCAAGAAGGTGAAAAACTTGAACCAAGAAAATTCCAGGAGAATCTGGATGTACATCCAAGATGCAGGTGATAAGTTAGTCGGAAAGTTGCCTCCCTCGCGCCATCACCCAAAGGGAAGGAATCCGTATGCTCATGTAGCCATCTGTGTCAAGGGCAGATTTGGCCAGTCATACAAGCAGATTCCAGATGAAAGAATCCAGGAGGTCATGGATTATATCGACCACTTGGTAGAGAACCCCAGCTAGCTTCGCGAACGATCGTCTATCTGCAGGCCGGATCTACCAGCAAGTATCCTCAAATTACCTCTAATGACTCCTATTCCATAATTCCAATGTAGACTAAAGGCAACAATAGGAGATAAGAATACTGTCAAAAAATCTCTATTTGGAGATGCCCCCTTGAAAGACCCATACCAAGCAATTAGGTTGTACAGGCCAGCTAAGGTTGGTAGTAAATGGACTCCTGCCCTAGGCAGTCCCATTGGCACGACTGAAAGTCTAATGTCCCAGAATTCTGGCCATGCGATTCCTCCATTTGCTAGTCCCCAGAAAAAGAACGCAAAAGCCCCTATCACAAGAGGAGGGAATAAAGCTACCAGAGTATGGGTAAACTCATGAAGCTCAGGATATTTTTTGCTAGCGAGGGTCCTGACCAGACCATAGTTTCCAATTTGCTTCCTAACTCTTGAGAGATTGCGTCTCCGATGCCACATTACAGCAGTCCTGTCGGTCCATATCTTGTGTCCTGCATCTCTTATTCGATAATCAAGCAACACATCTTCAGCTCCTATTGCCCCTTCGTCGAAGCCACCCACCTCATTCAGGACGGATCTTCGATATGCCGAGTTGACTCCAGGTAACTGATTCACTTCTTCTAAATCCGAGCCTCCTACTTTACCGTAATTTGTTCCCGCAGTGAAGATAGTACTACAGAATGTGACATCTATGACCCGTTGCCATAATGTCGAATCTTCGGGTGGGGCAAAATTCGGGCCCCCCACTCCTGATACCTCCTCTCTTTCGAACCACCTAACTAGATTAGCAACCCAATTCTTGGGTACGATCACATCATCATCGGTGAAGAAAACAAATTCTGACTCTGTCTGCTCCAAAGCTATGTTACATGCGTCGGCTCTAGTTTTGGAGCCTCTGTCATCAATGAAGCGCACATCTTTCAAAACCGCGACATCTTTTCCAGGATCACTCTCCGGGCCAACTACTACAATCGATGTATCACTGTATGTCTGATCTAGGAGGCCATCAATCGCTATGCCTAGCTCTATGGGATTGCCTACGGACGGTATGATGACACAAACAGAACCGCCCATGACGTGCGTCTGTACTACTTGTATTCAAAACAGCGCTAACAAATCAAGGATCATTGGTCACTCTCGGAGCTAGGAAATAAGTCCAACTTGCACCGCCCTCGTTACTTTTCCATGACATCCTAAGTGGATACTTCTCTTGGAACTCGACTACGATTTGCTCCGTAAGTCCGCCTGCAAGCTTCCTCGTAAGTGGATCTAGGAATTGCAGAGAATATGTCGAACTGGTAGGGGTGGGGGAGCTCAATTCACTCAATTCGCCAGATTCGAAAGACACAGTCACACTCTCCCCTGCCTCCTGATCTGCGGAAATAGTCATCTTTGTGCTATCAAGACTCAGGTTAACCAGCTCGTTCACCATCTTCGCGGCCCGGAGTGCTCTGGATATCTTGTCAGAGCCTATTGTGGCACTATTATTGAACTCCAGTTCCGGCATCTTAGGTTGCGTCATAGTGCCAACATCTAGGCCTCTAAGGATTCTATGGACTTCTCCAACTCTGACATTAATCGCTCCAACCGCGTCATCATAATCAATCTCAACCAAATCCCCGGGTCCAGCCAGACTCAGTAAATCCCTCATCTTGCTCAGCTCTATTCCTATCTCTACGGGCTCTACCTCATATGTCTCGAAGCACTCATCCCCGATGGTCGCCGATAGAAGGGCCACATGTGAGCCGTCGACCACGATGGTATGCAGTCCCTTTTCTCCCCAGACCAGTTTCGCCTCCTCTGCCAAAACAGAAAGTAGGTCGATAATTTCCCTCATCAATTGGGTGTTCGCAGTCACTCTCAGCATCTTATCACCATTAGTCACACAGTTGGGGGTCTTTCATCCTTCGGAGAGGCCCATAGGGCCTACTACTGATACTCCCGGAACTTCTTACCACAGTTTTTACAGGTACACACCTTGGTTTCCGGCTCATCTGAGCTTCTGGTTTGCATAAGAATCACGAAAATCTCATTCTTGTCGCACTTTGGACATCTAATATCTCCAACTCTCAGAACTCCCTTTCCGCCCTCGTCTTCGACTACCTCAGTTAGATGCTTGAGATTCTTCGCCTCTCCAGAAGATCTGGCCTTACTCAGATCTATAGTCTCACCAGTCATAGGATCTGTAAATTCAGCACCTTTGCCATCCCTTCCCGTTAGGGGTCCCTCGTACCCACATGTGTAGTTAGTGCATCTGATATTTCCACTAGGTTCCATAAATCCTAGGGTTCCACATTCTGGACAAAACATCTCTTCCTCTCCTGTCAGTATCGTACAGACATAGCAGTGCTGTGCCAACAGACTATTCAACTATTCTACAAAAGGAGTAGAAAAAACCCTCAAGACATCAGTTCTAAAGTGGTTCGATAACCGACCCATGCTAGGCCAATACTTCCGATGACGGTAACCAATGCGTATGCAACGGCCGTTGAATGGGACTCCTCAGAAAATTCGAGATAGTCCATGGCGAAGGCCGACATTGTTGTGAATGAGCCAAGGACTCCCGTCGCAAAAACAGCTATTGCTCCCTCGCTCAATGCAGTACCAGCCGCGATAGCACCGAAAATAGAGCCCAGCAACAGAGAGCCGAGAAGATTTACCCCGGCGGTTGCATATGGTTCTGAGTCAGGCTCAAATGAGCTTTGTACCGAATATCTTAGTGAGGCGCCTATGGCACCCCCTACTGCGACTAATGCCAACAGTCGAATATCCATGCAACGACATAGGGACATGACGTTTGACTTCTTCTGAAGATTTACAATCGGACCGTTGAAGCGTGAAGGCCCAATGCGACAACCATGGAGATATGGTACGACTGGAGACTATCAAGAGTAGTCGATGCCGAAGGAAACGTCTTGGATCAGGTCAATTGGTCTGCATCGAGTTCGGTAAATGCTCTGGTGGACAGACTATCCGAACTCCAGTCAGGAAGACTGAGTCCCGAGGCTAGAGTTCTGGCCAACAGATTCCCTGAGGCAGTTTCAAATCCTCTAGGCGCAATTTCAGATGATTCATGGCCCGAGCTAAGCAAAGAGGAATCGGAGATGCTATCCGAGGCATCAATAGCACTCGCCAAGAAAGGAGTAGCGGCTTCTGCTTCGGACCCAGATCGTAGGCTGGACATGCTATCATCATCTTCCATAGAACTGAGGGCATCTTGGACTACCCAAGAGGCGAGATCAGTCGAGTGGACAGGCTTGTTCCTTCCGGACCTAGATCTGGATGATAGAAGGGCGGATATTCCTCTATATGTGTCCAAATCGAGAGATATCGAGCATCTAGCAACAGAACTAGGAGTTTCTATTCCGGATCACCCTCCCTCAGAATCGGAGTGGTCTGCAATGAATTCTCAAGCTAAAGGGGTAGTTTCTCTGTCTGAGAGACTCCTTCTCAATGAGCAAGCCACCAAGGAGCTCGCAAACTCTTACGTCCCTTCTCTCTCTTCTCTAATCGGGCCACTGGGGGCCGCCAGAATGGTAGTACTGGCTGGCGGAAGGGAGAGGTTAGCTAGAATGCCAAGCGGTAGCTTACAGGTTCTAGGGGCATCTGGAGCTATGGCGGCACACAGAAGGGGGGCCCCTCCCCCTAAACACTCACCTGTCCTGTTCTCAATGCCTCTTGTTAGCAGGTCCCCGAGATGGGTCAGGGGTAAGATAGCCCGCTTCTTGGCGGGCAAGTGCTCAATAGCCGTCAGGATCGACCATTTCGGAGGTCAAACATGGGATGATGAAGAAATCAAGAAAATCCATAGGGAGGCCGAGTCCATAAGAGATAGATTTCCCAAGCCACCTAAGAGAGGTTAGTCTATGCCTAGGAAGCCAGTATCTCTTGGTTGGGGAGTAAAGAAGGAGGGAAAGTCAATATGGACAAGAAATGCGAACAAAGGCGTTTCAGTCAGGGGGGAGAGAAGAAAGAGATCGGGCAAGATCGAATGGAGAAGATGGGACCCCTACAAATCGAAGGTTGCGGCGGCTCTATTGACGACAAATGGAGACCCCTCGCAAATTTTACCAGAGCCTGGATCAGTCTGTCTATATCTGGGTGCATCTTCAGGAACCACTGTCAGTCATATTCACGATCATGTATGTGGGGCAGAAAATCATCACAATGGCCAGTTGATGGCAGTTGAAATATCTCCAAGGATGATGAGAGATCTCCAATCTCTAGCTGGACAGAGAAAGGGATTAATCCCAGTTCTAACAGACGCTAGGGATGTCAATGGTTATGCTACAATTATGAGGAGTAAAGCACAATGGATACATCAAGATCTTTCCATAGCAGATCAGGCTCAGAATTTCATTTCCATAGCTGAGAAAACTCTGTCCAAGGGAGGGACGGGGCTACTCAGCCTAAAGGCTGCAAGTGAGAGATCCATCGAGGGAGGGGATGAGAGCAGGTTCGCTAGAGCCGAGTCGCTTCTGAGACAATCATCCTTGGATTTCATCGAAAGGATTGACATCGGGCAATATCAGGAACAGCATGTCGTTTTCCATGTCAAGTGCCTATAGCCCCGCGGTCCCGATAATTCCGAAACCAGCCACGGCAAGGCCATACAGTCCAATAGAAAGATAATTCATAATCAGGCCAGCTATAGCCATGCCCTTGTTAAGTCCGTTCATCTCTGTGGCTTTCCTCATTCCCATGTGACCAAGTATGATTCCTCCGATCGTAGAAAACGGTGCTAGACATGCAGTGAAACACAATACAGGGGAAGAGATGTGTGAGAACCAGGTAACGAGTCCGAGTACCATGCTCCAAGTCGCCTCATCATTACTAGGTTGCATCATCATCATCGGTTGCACATAAGGCCCAGATTGCCCCTGCTCGCCACTGGAAACTTGATTGGGAGTCCCGGTAAGAACTCCTGTCTGGCCGTTATTCTCTGAGCCATCCCACCATTCGTCAGATTTCCCTTCTTCCATATCATTTCCTGAAGGGCCCCAGATATGAGGTTTTTCTAGCATATTCTACAGATACTATCTTTGAGCTCCTCCTCTTCGCAAATCCATGCCTGAGTTGCCAGAGGTCGAGACGGTAAGAAAGGGCCTCTCCCGTCACCTGATTGGTAGGAAGGTAATAGATCTCCAGCTCAGAAGAAGAGATCTTAGATTCCCTTTCCCAGATGGTTTCAAACAGCAAATAGAAGACTCGGAAATTATCTCTGTAGATCGTAGGGCAAAATATTTACTAATTAGACTTAATAGTGGTATTACTTGGCTTAGTCACTTGGGAATGAGTGGTAGATGGACATTAATTGGAGGCGGTAGGGAGACTCGTCCTGGTAGATTCTTGCATGGTGCAGAGATCGGTACGGGAAAGGGCCCCCACGACTGGGTCGTGGCTCATCTGGATGATGGTGGAAAAGCGGTTTATTCTGATCATAGGAGATTTGGGATTATGGACTTCTTCCACACTGATAGCGAGAATGAAAACAAACTACTCGCACATCTTGGCCCCGAACCAACTCCCGGCCAATTATCTCCAATCGATTTAGCTAATTCTTTAAGAGGTAGGAGAACTCCAATCAAAAGCGCTCTATTAGACCAGAGGATTGTCGCAGGACTTGGAAACATATACGTTTGTGAGATACTCCATAGGTCCGGAGTATCCCCTCGGAGAACCTCTGCGAATGTTGCAGGGCAATCCGGCGTCTCAAAGAGGGTGGAGAAATTAACTTACAACACCCATGAAGTAATAACGGAGGCAATCGACGCTGGAGGATCAACTCTTCAGGATTTTAGAGGTGTCGATGGAGATGATGCACTAGGTTACTTCCCCCATAGTTTCGGCGTCTACGGAAGAGAGGGAGAAAAGTGTACAAAATCAGAATGTGATGGAGTAATAAGGAGAATCGTACAATCTAATAGGTCAACTTTCTATTGCCCCGGATGCCAAAACTGAGGCTATGTTTATGTGCCCAGTGCCCGAGCGGAAAGTCCAGCTGTGAGTTTCAGCTTTTGTCGGTAGGGAATCGTACACACTTCTGGTGAACGATCGACAAAGATATGAACTAGAAAGTAGAAATTTTATTGATTTTAAGGTGAAAAAATGAGAAAGGAAGTAGGAGAAGGAGAGATTTGGAAATTGATAGTGATTAGGGATGGAAGTGACAATTACACGCATGCCCTATGTGATGCCCATTTCAAGTATGGAAGAACCTCCGATGAACTGGAACTACTTGATGTCAAAAGACTACCATCAGGATTGATTCAATTGGTCGAAGAACATCCTTTCAATCTCTATGAGGAGGCATTAGAAACAGGCTTCATCGTTGAAATGACGAGAAGAGGCTCAATGGCTGGGGGTTGGATGAAATTTACTTCCTCAGTAATCATGAACAGTAATGAGCCATTTCAGGCGCCAAGAGGACTCTATGCTAATGAAATTGGCAGCACTCTTGAATTCCAAAGAGTTGGGTGTCCTGGAAATAGCGAACAACTACCAAAAGCTATCTGGCTAAGAGTCAAAGAATTACCCTTGAACTATATCGCATGGGCATTTGAAAATGGCATATTTGAAGGTTCAAAGTGTCATCAGAAAACTCTAGATTCATGGATTTCTCTGCCAGAACTAAGTGACATAACTCCGATATTGGTGTTGCCAGGGAAACCAACAAAATCTGAAAATTTCATCTGATTATTTAGAAAATATTCATCCCCCTGCCCCACGGAGGACCTAATATGTCTGACAATAGAATACGCCCAAAACTGATTGCTGAATTCATTGGGACCTTTTTCCTAGCTCTCACGATATGTACGGCCGCCGTACACGGTTCAGCAGGACAATTAGCCCCATTCGCAATAGCTTCAACGTTGATGGTGATGATATACTCCGTAGGGCATATTTCCGGTGCGCACTTCAATCCAGCCGTGACTATTGCAATATGGTTGCGGGGCGCTTGTGATAAGGACGAAGTTCCCCCCTACATAGCTACCCAGATCTTTGCAGGAGCATTAGCGGCGATAATTTCTCAAAATATTTTGTTTGCAGATACGAGCGTCACAGCACTACAGATGGAGACTACACATGCGGTAGGTGCAGAATTTCTCTACACCTTTGCTTTAGTCTATGTCATTCTCAATGTTGCTACCAGTGAGGCGACCGAGGGCAATGGATACTTCGGGGCATCTATAGCGTTCGTAGTTCTCGCTGGAGCGTTAACGGTCGGAGATATTTCAGGTGGATCGTTCAATCCCGCTGTAACGGGTGCGCTATATATCTCAGGTGTGATAGAGGTCACAGATTTGTGGATACATATACTTCCTCAGCTCTCTGCTGGATTGCTCGCCGTCCAAGCCTTCAAAGCTACTCAAAAACCTTGATTACATGTTCCTTCGGAACTTTCCACCACTCTCGAAGAGAGCCTGAGTGACTTGACCGACTGTACAGTGCTCTACTATTTCCATCATTACCTCGAAGAGATTCTCCCCTCTTCTGGCGGCCTCCTTGAGCTTCTGGATTCCCTCTTCTGCCTTTTTGACATTCTCAGCCTTGAATTCCTCATTGCGGGCTATAACCATCTTCTTCTCTGTCACGTCGGAGCGGGTAACTTCGATATCAAAGTCATCTGCGGACACACTCTCGGATTCCGGATCAGTGAAGGTATTGACACCTACTATCGGAGTCTCACCGGTATGCTTTCTATGCTCATAGATCATTCCTTCATCCTGAATCCTGTTCCTCTGGTAATTAACCTCCAACGCTCCAAGAACACCTCCTCTGCTGTGCATCTCCTCGAAAATCCTGAGAACACGTTCCTCGACCTCGTTGGTCAGGAACTCTGCAACAAATGATCCCTGGAGAGGATTCTCGTTCCGAAGCCATCCATACTCCTTGGCAAGAATGAGCTGGATTGCCACTGCGTCCCTAACAGTATCCTCAGTGGGCGTTCCGAATGCCTCGTCCCTACTGTTTGTGTGCAGGCTATTCGCGTTATCAGCCAGTGCATACAGGGCTTGCAAGGTAGTCCT
>DANL01000027.1:34108-34837 GCA_002499865.1 Euryarchaeota archaeon UBA121
TTCAGCTTCTGGCCTCTCTCGCCTACTCCGTAGAGGTCTCGCATGGCTATTGCCCAAATCCGTCTTGAGACTCTGCCTATCACAGCATACTCTGGATCCATTCCGTTCGAGAAGAACCATGAGAAGTTCCGTAGGAATTTATCAGCATCCAGCCCCCTCGCCTTGAACAGTTCGACATATGTGAGCCCATTAGACAGCGTCAGGGCAGACTGGGTAATGGGATTAGCCCCCGCTTCGTCAATGTGATATCCACTAATACTGACAAAATAGTGGTTTCTAACATCGTTATCTACGTAGAACTCAGCGACATCTCCCATCATCTTGAGAGCGGTATCTAGATTGAAGACTAGTGTATTCTGGCCCATTGCCTCCTTCAACTGATCCGCTTGAACCGTTCCACGTACTGTGGACAGAGTCCTAGCTCTAATTTCAGAAGCCTCCTCCTCCGTCGGCGCTCTGCCGTTCTCTCCTACAAATTTCCTAGTCTGCTGTCTGATTGCGACGTTGAAGAATGCAGCCAAGTGCCACCAGTAATTCCCATTAATGGTCATACTGACAGATGTATTTGGAGCGCATAAATCAAACCCTTCGAAAAGCCTATCCATCTCTTCAATGGTACTGATACTGACTCCTGATTCGCATACCTTTCCGAAGATATCCAGCCTCTCTCTTGGGTCATTCCCATACAGACTTGGCGAGTCAAACGCTACTGAGAGGCGATTGAAGTCC
>DANL01000062.1 GCA_002499865.1 Euryarchaeota archaeon UBA121
CTCGTTGAAAAGTGTGAAACCGTAGAAAGTAGCTACAATCACAGTGAGGTAGGAGAAGGCACTAACCCAAGCGGCATTGGCTCTATGGTAGGCCATGGTTATGCCTACCTGACCACCCCCCGCACCGATTCCTATGCCGATAAGAGCAGCGATAGTCTTCCACTCCAGTCCGGCCACGTCAGGAAGCGCTTGGAAGATGCTTCCCACCACTGAGAAAGCTGCAAACCAGAACACCACGGAGGAAGCGGAGTCTGTATTCCTGAGCTCCCTGACATACATGTACGCCATGGCGGCAAAGAATCCTGAGCCCAGTGCCAGAAGAGCGTCCGAGTCAATACTGGAGAGATCAGGCGAGACGATCAGTACAATCCCAGCGAAAGCGGTACCGACAAGGAGGGCTACCATAGGCTCTACCCTCTCTCTGATGACTCTACCAGATAGAAGTGCCACGAAAAGAGGAGCAGTATACTGAAGCGTCACTGCCTGGCCTATTGGGATTCTTCCTAGTGCAGTGAAGTAGAGTATCATCGCGGTCAATCCCACAACGCATCTCAGTAGCATCGTCCGCTTGTCGCTAACCTTCAGAGACAACCCTCTACTGGTGGCAAAAATAGCCACAGCGAAAGCGATGACTGCCGATCTGACCATTATGATCATCCATACGTCAGCATGGAAGCTCGTCCATTTCACCAATGCATTCATGGTTCCGAAGCACATACTGCCGAAGATCATCCACAGTACTGCAATTCTCGGTGAGTCAGCGGGGGTGATGTAAGAAGGCCCCCGTTCCTTCAAATCGCTCATCTTTTCAGACCCCAGCGCCTCTCTAAGACCGAAACGACATCTCTGTAATCTTGCCCTCCTGCACTGTTTGGCTGATGCAGGTGTATCGGTATTCCATGGCTAGGGGCCTCGGCTAGTCTGATGTTCCTTCTTATCGCCGGCTCGACCATCAGTTTCGGAAAGGCCTCACGAAGCTCCGAGGCGACCTGATGATTCAGTGTGGTAGGTGCATGCATGGTCATGAGCACTCCATCAACTCCAAGCGTTGGATTGAGGAGCGTCCTGACTTCTCTTATGGTTCCGGATAGCAGGGCTAGTCCTTCCAGAGCGAAGTACTCAGTCTGTACGGGGACTACTATCCCATCGCTTGCCACCAGTGCATTTACCGAAACAATCCCCAAGGAAGGTGGCGTATCAATTAGTATTAGGTCGTAGTGAGGTAGCAAGGGGGCCAACGCCTCGTATAGTCTACGTTCTCTGCCTAGCTGCCTCAGCATCTCCTGCTCCAACCCAATTAGAGTTTTATCGCCCACTATCATGTGAACATTATCAACAGCAGTCGCATGTCTCGCATTTATGGCTGTCTCTGGATTGAGAATTAGATCTCTAGTAGTGGTTCTTACCTTGCTCTTATCGACACCAAGGCCAGTGGCACAGTTACCTTGTGAGTCGGCATCTACCACGAGTATCTTGTAGCCCCTAAGGCCGAGTTGGGAAGCCACATTGATCACTGTGGTAGTCTTGCCCACCCCTCCCTTCTGATTGATCACAGTCACCACTCTTCCTCTGCCTTTTGGAGTGGGTAGTGAGGCTGGTAGATCCATGGGTCCGGATACTTCCTCAGTCTTCACTCGCTCGACAGAATCCAGTATGGGAGAACCAGCTACCTCATCCGTCTCTGTGAACTCTACATCCACTATCAGAGGGGCTTCTTTTGCGTCTGGAAGCACGCTCCGTTCATCGTTCACGAGCGCCTACGGCGCTCGGAAGACCATTCAAAGTACCGCTGAAAAACAAGTCACCAAAGCGTTTCTGAGATTAGTCAGAAGAGCTCGAAGTCAGGACCCAACCAGCCATTCTGGATGTCTCGGCATCCATTCCAAATCTCAGCGAGTTATCGATTCCTCTATCATCGGTCCAAGATCTCTGCCCAAGTAGGGCCACTCTTCCATCCACAATCCCTCCTGGCAGGGAGGAAAGAAGATCATCCTCTGGGATGGTGACCAAGTATCCGAGCTCAACATCCGTAAACCATGTCCCTTGGGTTCCTTCAATCATCGAATTCAGATCTGAGTACCGCAGGTCATCGAGAAGCCTTCCTTCCAGAAGCGACAAGGTAAGAGTATCAGGTACCGATTCTCTATCCCATGAAGCAGTTCCGGAGCTATACTGACTATCTTCAATCAAATCACAAGATTCACCTGACTGCCTTACAGTAGTCCACCCAGAGGCATCATTCTCCAAAACCCAAGACATATTCCACTCTGGAGATCTAGTGGGTTGTGACCAGTATGCCTGCCATATGTAGCCAGTAGACTCCAGAGCGTTTGCTACCCCGCTACTGGGATGGTTCTCTAAGGTGCACTGTATAGCCTCTTCAAGGTTGAAATCTCTGCTTTGGGACTCATCAGGCATTGCTGATATCCACTGTCTCTGGGATGAGCTACTAGGCTTATCCTGACCAGGACCAGGTCTACTGTCGTATGTTGAATACCACTCTATGTCTTTGCTACCAGACGAGCTGGTTAGTTCTGACATCGTCATCGTAATTTCTATCCTCCCTTCAGGTAGTGACATTGCCGCCGTCCCGGCAATCAATCCACAGTTACTGGTCTCGAGACTCTTATCCAATCGTAGATCAACTGTCTGTTGAACCGGCCAAGGACTACCGCTCTTCACTAAGAGATTGAGTCTTGCATGGCCCAGGCAGTCTTGTATATCTTGGTTCCACATCTCTATTTCGTAAACATAACCAAAATCATCGGTTCTCTTTTCCGAACCGACCGTCCACCTCCAATCAGAGTTCCAATTGTCGTCATCAGTCCAACTACTTCCCTCCGTGAGAACCATGTCTCCGAAAACCTCGTGCAGTTCCAACGGGGTGAGGGGAAGTAGAAGAGGTGATATTCCGCTAATTCCTGAAAGCTCCTCGAGATCGTAAATTATCGCATTTGCAGACGATGTCTGCTCATTGTTATCTGTGAAGTCAACATGTAGATTTGATCTAATGACTTTTTTCGATGTAATCTCGGTCCATTTCTTCGATGTTATATCTGCAGTGTTATCGGGCAGACTCACCTTACCTCCACATTCACCGCTACTAGTCACTCTCCTGAATGTAAGGTCCATATCTAGGTCGTAATCCAAAGTATGCTCTGCAGCCAAGTGGTCCCTGCCGTAGGCATCAGGGGATGAAACAGCTCCGACGAAGGAGAGATCCCCTGCATCTTGAATATCTGATAGGGAACCCTTTCTCATTACCGAGGAACCAGAGCCAGATACGATATCAACAGAGATCTCATCGCAAATTTCATCCAAGGCACTGGGCGAGGCGGCATCTCTAACCAGAGAGATCATTTCGTCACCAGTTATACTGATCATGCCTTCATCTATTGTGAAAGTCATCTCATCCCCATACTTGAGCTGTCTGGCTTGGAAAGAAGAATCGGCCCCAAGTATGTAGAATGCTCCACCACCGGCAATCATTACAGCTACAATAACGGCTGAAATCGGTTTCCAGTTCTCGAATAGAGAATCAAACGAAGGGAGTACGATGACCATCGAAGAACTATCCTGGCCATTTGTAGGGGGAATATCTGCCTGACTCCGCTCGGGGATTTTCCAAGTATCCTCATCGTTAGACTCAGCGTTGTTTGCCTCCTCAACGATATCTGCCTCCATAATCTCGTCTTCTTCGCTAGTGGGCTTTTCTGGATTCTGCTCGCCTCCTCTTTCCAACCACTCATTACCGTAGTGAGCCCACTGTTCCAAGGTCCAGCCATCGGGAAGCCCTTCCTTCGGGATTTCGGGAGCATCTTCTGGAAGAGCGGCACTCGAGACATCAAGCTCCTCCACACGTACCTCAATAGCTTCGGCTTCCGCAACTCCTCCCTTGCCCTCAAATTTCGCGAGAAGACGATCTACAGCATCCCCGACCTCTGTTTCAGAACTAGCTTTTACCGACTCTTGGGAAGAATCAGAATCAACCATCTTAGAATCCTTAGGCGCATATTCAGCTAGTATCCTATCGATGAGCTCGGCCTTCTTGCCGGATACCATAAGGCCTAGCTCACCACACATTTTCCTGAGTTCGTCGACCTTCATCGCCATGAGCTCGTTATGAGTCGGCGCATCGCTCCCAGACATCCTTATCGTACTCCAGCCGACTGCCGAGCCTTTCAATTCCTTCGCCAATATGAACACTAATTACATCGCTATGGGTAGTTATGAGGAATACCGCAAGACAATATACTGAAGAAGTCCCCTCTGGGCGCGAGAATCATGAGGCCCCGACTAATCATACTGTCCAGAGCACCTAGTCTGTACAGTACTAGGAGGATTTTGGAGGAAGCAGAGGCGGCCGGTTGGGATGTACAGATAATTGACCCACTGAAGCTTGATGTTGAAGTAGGGGACAACGGAGTCGAGATATCTCACAAGGGCTACGCCGTAGCTTGTGAGGCTGTAATCCCTAGAATTGGGCATTCTATTACCAGGAAAGGAGTCCAGCGTGTTAGGGCGTTTCAGAGGATGGGAGTAATTGTACTGAACGAGGGGGATGGAATCGAGAGTAGCAGAGACAAGCTCAGGGCATCCCAGATGATGAACGAAGGAGGCATCCCGATACCGATTACTGCATCCGTTGCTACATGGCAAGGCACTAGGAGGGCTATCGCCAGAGTAGGGGGTGCACCATGCGTCATCAAGACCCATGAGGGAACTCACGGTTCAGGGGTATTCCTGGCACATACTGAACAACAGGCAAAACAGTTGGTCTATCAGATGCTTGAGAGAGGCTTAACGCCATTGGTTCAGGAATATATCAGGGAATCTCATGGGCAAGATATTCGCGCATTCGTAGTAGGGGGAAAGGTTGTCGCATCCATGAGGAGGAAAGCCAAGGGAAGTGAGTTCAGGTCTAATTTCCACTTGGGAGGGGAGGTCGAGCGTTTAGTAATACCAGAAAAGTATGCCGAGATAGCATGCAAGGCGGCCGATATTATGGGTCTTGAGATAGCTGGGGTGGATATGCTAGAGTCAGATAGAGGACCACTCGTTCTTGAGGTAAACTCGAGTCCCGGACTCGAGGGGATTGAGGCCGCTTCAGGGGTAAACGTAGCTAGTAGGATTATTGCCAATGTAGCCAGACTCCATGATTCTGTGGAACAGCCTCCAAACAATCAGGAAAACCATGTCTCTGAAAAGAGCAATGAAGGAGCAATAGGAGAGGTTTGACGGCGTACCTCAAGACGTCCTGAAATACTATCTTCGAAGATGAGGTTCAGAGAAGCATTCAATACCTCGGTAGCCGGCTTGGGTACGTCCTAAGGGACAGGGATGCACTACCGCTTGCGGTTGGAGGCGAGAACATGAATTACCGTGAGGAGGAAAGAAGGGAGCAAACTATTCTATCGGGATCCGATAGAAACTCCGTCCTACCAATCAGGCTCCAACGACTTTCAGCACTCCCTTGGTACGAATGCTGGGTCCAGCAACTGAGAATTGAGAAGAAGAGTAAGCACACGATTAGAGCATACACACTATCAGCCAGGACGTTCAGTCTAACCAGCCTTCCCGGAGAGGATGAAAGAACTTGGGACGATATTTCTCAGATTTCCGTCAGTGAATTCCACCAGAGGGCCAATCCAGATAGGGGCAGGATGGATGCTTGGATGAATACTCTAGGGAGTCTAAGCCCCTCGTCACTTAATGCTAGGATTGCTGCTACCTCACATCTGCTCAAGTGGCTGGGCCACGGGGTTCCTGATTGGATTCAGAGACCCTCCAAGAGGAAGTCATTGCCTCGGACCTTAGGGAGGTCAGAGCTTTCCCGCCTGAGAGACGCATCCAATAACTCGGAAGACCCGCTTTCCTCTCCGATTGTTACTATACTGCTTGATACTGGACTTAGGGTTTCGGAACTCTGCAGTCTGGACATAGAGGATATTGACTTGGATGACCTGTCTGCATTGGTTATTGGAGGGAAGGGGGAGAAAGATCGTACAGTACTATTCACATCTGCTACGGTTAGGGTCGTTGAATCATGGCTACCTATCAGGAAGTCGAGAGCAAGACTCACAGGTACTAGTGATGAGGAGAGAGCACTATTCCTGTCTAGCAGAGGCAGGAGGATGAACCCCCGTTCAGTTCAGAAACTAATCGACAGGTTAGCTGATGACTCTGACATTCCTCGTTCTAGGTTGAGCCCACATACACTCAGGCACACATTTGCAACTGGATTACTTGAGAGAGGGGCTGACTTGGTTACCATTCAGAGATTACTAGGCCACTCAAGCATAGCTACTACTAGGGTATATCTTGAAATTGGAGACCAAACTCTCAGAGAAATCTATCACAGAGCTCAGAGAACCCCTCCAATCGCCCCTCCTCCACTGGAGAGAGATAACTTGGATGTGGAAAGTGAGAATGAATATCAAGTAATGACTCGAGTAGAGTGATATCATTTCTTGGCCGGGTTTTTCTTGTTAGTACGCTTATCGACTGAATCGGGTCCCTTCCACTCTCTATCTGCTCCCGCTTCATTTCCTTGATGTCCGGGAATGGGGCAATATTTTCCAGACCTGCATCGGCTACAGTTATCCCGAGGGGGATGATCTACAACCTTCTGAAGACGACCATACTTCCTACGAGGCACAAATCCCCTGATATCAGGAGGGACTTAGCAATTACTAGGACAGCAACCTTGAATCTTAGCCCCCTCGCCATAATCCGTGAGCCCCGAGCCAGCATCATTTCCAGACGCTTCCGCGTCGGTTTTGTTCGCCCAGGTTTTGGATGGCGATCCACGAATGAAGATTGACGGTGAAGGATATCTCAGGGCAGAATCTTGGCCTGGAGACGGAAGATCAGTATTTCTGGGGGATGTCGCCAAAGCAGTATTGAGATTCCTGGGCCCTCATGACCCTCCACAGTTCTCATCCGAGCCCGGATATGACGAGCAAAGATGGCAACTCACATCCACATCCGGAGATGTCTCTGTAAAGATAACCAGTAACTCATATTGGGGATTCGGACTAATCGCCAAATGCTTCTACAATAAAATTGAGATTTACGGCCCTCTATCATTGAGGGCAAGATGCATTCATGATGTCGTGGCTTCCTTGGGGAGGAATCCATGGGAGCCATTCTGGCTTGGCAGGTTCGAGAGAGTCACCGGTGTAAAATCTGAGGAACACCAGAGGGATTGGACTAGCCTGGTAAAATGGGCCTCAGATGATATGAGATCAGAGATTGGAGAGCTGGAAGAAAGAGTGGCACAACTCTCCTCAAAGGGTGATCGAGAATCTCTAAAACGAGCAAAGATGGCCCTCGAAGAAGCCTCGTCAGCACTTGTGGATAGAAATGCTCCAGCTGTAGAAAGGGCATTGGGGAGAGCTAACAGCGCTCTGATTGAGGCTGACCCTAGTACAGAGGTTCTATCATCGGAATACGCTTCAATCGAAGTAAAAGCGCACAATGAAGACGATAGTATACCGTTCGTGGATCTATCTGAGGAATAGTTCTACAGTCCTATTGTTTCGCCTAGCCATGATAGGACGTTATGGTTAGCAAGATAAATTGTAATTGAAAAGACGAAGCAGGCCACATAAATCATGGTCTTAGAAATCTGTATCGCGTCCTCGGACTCCTCATCGAAGTATCGAATCAAACCAGCAGCTTGCTGGATTCCACTGCCCTTCTTCTCCTTCGCCATTGAACCGCCGGACCTGCCTACAGTATTTCAAGGCCGCTAAGGCCCCAATCAAGGCTCCAACGTCTCGATGAGAACACATCCGCCATCTAGCTCAACAATCTTTGAAGCCGCGCTAACTGCAGTCTCCAAGCCAGCAGTCATCAGAATTTCTCTCCTTGATCCGACATCACTCTGGAAAACCAGTCTATGACTAAGCATCTCTAGTACCTCATGATCTACTATTTGCCAAACCCAATCTTCACCTTCAATGGTAACCAGTGCCTCGACAGGAGTTAAAGGCCCCTGATCTAAGCCATTTGACTGGGCCCTCTCGACCAGCTCAACCAGCTTTCTGGCCGACTTGCCCTGATCTAAACTCACTCGTTCGCCTGCATTTCTAGAAATTCTTCTCCTTAGTGTCCTCATAGCATCCCATCTGCGGCAACGCCGCAATTCGTGAGCTCCTCATCTGATGTTTAACCGTTTACGGAATTTACACCTGTCGACAAACGTTTCAGAAGACCAGAATGACTCGCCAATAGATACGAGCCATTGATTCGACAACGCCCTGTCGCACAGGCGTGGAGGACTCTCATAAGACCTGGTCTGATCTGGCATCATCTAGCCTTCTTCTCAAGGCTGTAGCCAGTTGGAGGGTTGATCCGAGAGAATGGCTGGAGAGCGCATTCGACAGACTTCCAGAGACAGTCAGAGTCAATCCTCTTAGGCGCGATAGCGAATGGGTCGAGCAGTGGCTCAAAGATGTGGGCGCTGATAGAATTGAGTGGTTCAAAGGTCCTGGAAGTGCCTGGGAGATGCCATTCACTAGAGGGTCAGCCGAAGGAGAGGACCGGGAGGTGCTCAAGGCTTTACATGAGACTGGTAGAATAACACGTCAGGAAATAGTCTCTATGATTCCTGTTCTGGCAATGGATATTGCTCCGGGTGAGCTAGTTCTAGACATGTGTGCATCCCCTGGTTCCAAGACAACTCAGATCGCAGAATGTCTTGGTGACAGTGGTATTGTGTTTGCTAATGAGATATCTAATTCCAGAGCCAATACACTAGTATCAAACGTTCAGAGGCACGCATCTAGGTCTGCCATAGTAATCAATCATGATGGAAGACACATCCCCAAAGTCCCAATGGGGGGATTTGATAAGATTCTGGTTGATGTTCCTTGTACGGGATCCGCGACAACGAGGAAGAATCCTGAGGTTTGGGAGAAGTGGAGTCCCAGGGGCGGGAGGTCATTGCATGATCTACAGATCAATCTACTGAGGAAGGCAGTCAGCCTTGTCAGGCCAGGTGGAGTTATTGTCTACTCCACATGCTCCCTAGATCCAATTGAGAACGAGGCAGTGGTCGCTGAGATAATTAGAACCGAGGAGAACTTAGAGCTCCTACCGATATCAGAAATACTCCCCAATCTGCCAGGAAGAGATGGATTCTCCTCATGGCCAGATATCGATGATGATGCTATGCCATCAGTTACCTTGGATCTAGAGAAGTCTATGACTTCACCAGTAGAGGATGAGATTTCCGAATCCCTGAAGAAATGTATGAGAATTTGGCATGACGATATAGGAGGAGGGGGCTTCTTCATTTCAGTAATAAAAAAATCTGGAAATATGCCAATGGAGACTCAAAGTCCCGATTTTTACAAATCTCCAGAAGAAGTCAAACCCGACATCCAGAGTTCGCCCCAACCCATCAGTCAGGAAATTAAGAATAGCCTCAATGATAGATGGGGGAATATGCCTGATAATCTTTGGATGAGGGGGAAAAAGATTCTGTGGGCAAACCCTCAGGCCGAGGAGATTTGGTCTTCTGAAAGGAGGGTGAGAAACGGTAGGACTGCCATCCCAGGAGAAAGATGGAGGCCACTCAATGTACTCCATCTTGGCCGAGAGATCGCTAGAGTAAGAAAGGGAGTTCCAGAAAGAATCTCTGGGAAAGCTGCTCTTGAACTCTCATCCTTAATGAGCAAGGGAATCACAGAAGTCACAGAGGATACGATTGACTCCATACTACATTCTCAATTTTTGGAATTGGAGGAAACCGGTATTCCGGAGAACATCAGTGGGGGGCACATCCTCATGTCCGAAAAAGAGGCAATACCTGTGTGGGTAGGTGGGAAGGTAACAA
The DNA here is from genome assembly GCA_002499865.1 of Euryarchaeota archaeon UBA121. Taxonomy (GTDB): domain Archaea; phylum Thermoplasmatota; class Poseidoniia; order Poseidoniales; family Thalassarchaeaceae; genus MGIIb-O5. The sequence goes on from DANL01000062.1 coordinate 9,845, forward strand.
TAATGCTCAATGAAAAAGAAATATTAATCAAGAAAAAACAGAGAAATTTAGAAATTATCAGTTAATATCAATCTGAACAAGCGACTAATATTTCTGAATTTAATATCACATATGTTCATTAGCCTGCCGCTATCAAAGGGGTTTCCCGGTGAATACATGATAGACGAGACAGACCGAAAAATTATACATGTCCTACAGAAAGACGGCAGAGCGTCCCTAAGGAAGATATCAGAGGAAGTAGGCGTAGCATTGGGAACTGTAAGTAATAGGGTAAACAGAATGGAGGGTAGTGGGATAATTACCGGATATTCAGTCAGACTCGATCCTGAAAAGGTCGGTTGGAGCTTGAACGTAGTCATAGGACTGAGGATAGAAAAAGGAAGGCTAATCGAGATACAAGAGAAGATTTCCAGAGATTACAGGGTATGTGGCGTGTATGATGTCACCGGAGATTATGACTCCATGGTTATTGCCAGGGCCAAGGATAGGGAGGACTTGGATGATCTCATCAAGAATGTCATGTCTGTTGATGGTATCGAGAGGTCACTGACCCAATTAGTTCTGAACACTGTTAAAGAAACAATAACTGTGGCTCCAGAGTAGCCTAAAACCCACTCATCTGAGATAGTATGGATGCGACATGAGGACGTAGCGACTCGACTGTCCTGCCCTCTGGCTTCATAGTTTTCATCAATTCTATCCTGAGCTCCTCATCTACCTTGACATCCAAGGACTCCATGCGTTCCCTAATTGATTTCTGAAGCCTCCCACCAGTCCTGTCCCAGTCCATCAGAAGAATTACTGCCCCTCCGCCATCCTCTAAGTTTCTGACTCCATACGTACTATGCAGATACGCTACTAACTTGGAAATCGGCCACCCCCTGTTCACCTTCTCAACTATTCCGACGAATCCCAACTCTCTCAGAGTTCGCACATCATTAATTCCTTCCACTATCACAGGACAGTTGCATCCATCCATTTCGATAGGAGCATTTCTCTGAATGGAAATCTGGATTATTTTCGAGGCCTTTTGGAATCGAGAAACTCTATCATGAGGGGCAAGACTCTTTCCATTACCTCCAGGGCCATTATGGTTCATCATAGCCTGATAAGGGCGATTTTTCTTTGTAGTTATCCCATTCAATTGGAACAAATATTCAGGCATGTCATCCGTATCCCTTATGAGGGGAATTCATACCCGTCGATACGGGTAGTGTCTTGACCATCCAGAGCACTCTTTTTCAGGGCCTTTGGGACTACTACATTGTGATATCATTTTTTGTATCCGTTTTTACATTCACTTGGTTGTATCACCACTCCTTCTGGTATCGTTCTGAAGACGCTGATGACTACAATAATCCTGACGAGATTGCGGTTGGTGTTTTTCCTAAACATAATGATGATATGAGGCTCGAGGTAGCATGGACTATCGCACCTTTCATACTCATTGTGTGGCTAACCTATGTCTCATGGGTCCCTCTAGATGCGGTATGGTCAGAAACAGGTGAGGATGGGTACCATGGTGAAGAATGCGAGGAAGGACAATCCTCCAACAACCAACTCGATGATTATGGCGTAGTTACGTCTGAGTGCTATCATGTGATCGAGATTACTGGTAAGCAGTGGGTTTGGGCGTTCGACTGTCTCGACCTGTCAACTGAGTTATGTGACACAGGAAGCGATAACATCGAAGTTTACGGAACCGTTCCCCTACTTTCACTGAAGACCGGTGAGACGTATCTGGCTAATATGAGATCGGAGGATGTTACCCACGCTCCGTGGTTCCTTGGAATGGGGGTAAAAGAAGATACATTGTACGGAGCCCAAATAGGGCCATCTGAATACAACTGGCCTACAACACTCTGGCTACCGATAAGTGACATCGTAGACGATCAAATAATTCTCTGTACTGAATACTGTGGAGATGCCCACTCTGTCATGGCAGGAAAACTGGTAGTCCATCAATAGGAGGTGACTGAATGAACAGGAAGTCGATGAGAACTCTACTTGTCCTATCAGCTATTGCTATGGCGATGGTAGTCTCGCCCGCAGTAGTATCATACCCAACAGGTATTCAGGGCGTCAAGGACTCAGGGTGTAACTGTCACGGAGCAACTACTAGCTCTGAGGTTGTCCCTTCAATCACTGGACTCCCCGACCAGTACAACTACTCTGAATCATATGAAATCGTGGTATCTTTTGTCGGAGGACCAGCCAGTCCGACCAACTCCAATCAAGGAGGCTTCAATCTCTGGGTTAGCGACGGGGAGCTCTCTCCATCAGACGCCACTGTTCAATCATACAATCCTAACGAGGTGAGCCATACTGAAGCTGGGAACGATCAGACATCTTGGACTCTTACATGGACCTCTCCCTCTTCTGACAGAAACGTAGAATTCATCCTCCATGCTAACTCTGTAAATGGAAATGCAGATGGTGCCAATGGAGGCAGCTCTGGAGATATGTGGAACAAACTTACAGCCAAGGTATCTCCACCAGTATTGGTTCTTGAAGAGGCAGATCCATTCGTTGTATTGTCTACTTTGATTGTCGTTTCTGCTATTCTTCTAGCATTCACACTAGCATATGTTTTCTACAGGACAAATCCAGAGTCCTTCACATGGGACTACTTCGCGCCATGGATAGCAGATTGGCTTACTACAACCGATCACAAGAAAGTAGGTACTCTGTACTTTGTCGCTGGACTCTTCTTCCTAGGTGTGGGAGGAATTATGGCTATGATGATCAGAATACAGCTGGCCGTACCAGGTAATGATTTCCTTACACAAGATCAGTATAACCAGTTTTTCACTCTTCATGGTACGACTATGATATTCTTAGCGGCAATGCCACTGATTAATGGATTCGCCAACTGGATGGTACCTCTTCAGATTGGTGCTCCCGACCTAGCTCTTCCTAGGCTGAATGCAATGTCATTCTGGCTTCAACCAGTCGGTGCACTTCTGATATTCACTGGTGTATTCTCTGGCTCAGGAGCCGATACTGGATGGACTGGATACGCACCTTACGTAGTCAGTGAGACTGCACACATGGGTACCACTATGTGGGTAGCGGGTCAGATTATGCTGGTAGCCTCATCCACTTTAACAGGAATAAACTTCCTAACAACAATAGCTGTCATGAGGGCCCCAGGAATGGGATGGCTACAGATGCCATTATTCACATGGTCAATACTAATTGCTAACCTAATGCTCTTCTTATCGATTCCAGCTTTCGGAATCGGGCTTATACAAGTATATCTGGACAGAGTAATTGGCACGGCTTTCTATGATGTTTCAGCTGGAGGAGACCCTCTTCTGTGGAGCCATCTTTTCTGGTACTTCGGACATCCCGAAGTATACGTGGTCATAGTACCTGCCTTTGGAGTGATTTCAGAGGTTATAGCCACGAGTGCTAGAAGGTCTATTTTCGGGTACCGCTCAATGGTATATGCAATGGCAGGAATTGGGGTTGTCTCATTTATTGTGTACGGACATCACATGTTCACCAGTGGAATGAGTCCGACTCTGAGATTCGTGACCATGCTGACTACAATGCTTGTCGCAGTACCTACCGGAATCAAGATATTCAACTGGCTCAAGACCATGCATGGGGGCTCATTAGTCTACAGGACGCACACACTCTGGACGCTCGGTTTCCTTGTTACCTTCACTCTGGGAGGAATTTCAGGCATGTTCTTCCCATCCATAGCTATGGATCTCCACCTCCACGAGTCATACTTCGTAGTCGCTCACTTCCACTACGTTCTAGTCGGTGGAACAGTCTTCGGCTTCTATGCCGCGATCTACTACTGGTTCCCCAAGATGTCTGGTAGGATGCTAGATGAGAAACTAGGAGTTCTGCACTTCCTAGTCGGATTCATTTCATACAACGCTCTATTCTGGCCTATGCACAGGCTAGGAGTATGGGGAATGGCTCGAAGGCATCACACTTACTTCGTTACCACGGAGGAGGCAATGGGGGCACTTCCCATAGAGGCAGCAGGGTGGAACATGTTCATATCCGTATCAGCATTCATCTTCTTCTTCTCCAACTTCATCATGGTGGCCAATATGATCAAGACCCTCATCAGAGGTGAAAAGGCACCTCCGGACCCATGGGGAGGATGGTCCTTCGAGTGGATGACTGCATCCCCTCCGCCTACTCCAAGCTTCGATCCGCACAATCTACCGGTACTCACTGATGCAAACGAGCACATCGCCAATGAACCGGGAACACTCAGCAAATTATTCAATAGACTAATGGTCAGTGAGGAAGATACTGAGGAGGTGACACATTGAGCGCTCACGATGATCACCATCCAAGTGCATGGGGCCCACATGACTGGAGTCATGGTGCTCCTCACAACTCTTGGTCTCCCTTCATCATGAGTGTCGGAATAGGAATTTTCCTCTTCTCCTTAGCAGGGGTCTACAGATGGGGTGAAATGATAGATGTTGGATCCATAGCGTTAGTTTTCGCAGGTCTTGCAATAGTCATGTTCGGACTGGCAGTATTCTGGCGTCAAGATATATCATTCGATGGGGCCTACGAGCCCAAGGCCACTGGAACCCCATTCAGAGGTATTGATATCAGGAAGGTATCAGTATGGATTTTCCTAATGTCTGAGATGATGGTATTCACTTCTCTCTTCAGCACATACATGAGATACAGATTCGGCATAGAGTCATGCGAGTCAGTTTTCGAGTCAGGTCAGTGGGTAGAGGGAACATCAGTCACATGTTTCGAACCGGCGGGACACCTCATTGCATCATCCTGGTTCCACATAGCCCCAGGTGCGATAAACACATTCGCCCTCATTGTTTCCTCGTTCACCGTGGTTCAGGCATTGAGGTATGCCAAGAAGGTGGATCTAGACCATAAGGTAAGGACGAAGCTAGTTACTAGGTATCTGGGAGCCACAACAGTACTGGCTATACTCTTCTTGTCACTGAAGATGATTGAGTGGTTCATAGGATTCCCCCTTCCAGAATTCCTCGCAGAGTACAATCATGGAGATACCACAATCAAATCTCTCTATGCCGAAGGCTACCTAATCAATGCCGATAGTTATCAGCACCATTACTACGATACTGCATACTTGGCCGACCATGGCCATGGGATTTCTCATGATACCGAGCTCTACGCCATGATGGAATCAGGAACTCACTCTGGAGGACAGATGATGGCCAACATCAGAGTCAGCGCATCCACTTTCTATGTTACGACAGGTACTCACGGAGTCCACGTACTTGGCGGGATAATCGGACTAATGTACATGACATTCAAGGCTAGCAGAGGGGGATATACTCCTGAGAATGCTGTCTCAATAGAGTATTTCGGACTTTACTGGCACTTCGTTGACCTGATATGGGTCATCGTCTTCCCGTTCTTCTATCTGTACTGAGGTGATAAATTGGCGCATTATACTATACTTGGAAAAGACCCATACTGGATGAACTTCATTGGTTTGATGGTATTGACCCTCATTGAAGTGGTTGCCGTCGGGTTCCATCTCCCTGATGAGAGAATTTTCATCTTCAGCAACTACACTCTGATGATACTAACTGTTGTGGCCATTCCTAAATTCATCATGATAGCGTTGATATTCATGCATTTGTACGGAGAGGAGGACTCAGGTATTCTTACAGTGACGGCATTGTTCCCATCATTCTTCATCATCATAATGATCCTATTCATTGGTTTGACTCACCCCGAGGCAACAACCGGACTCCCAGCATGGTGCAGACCTGGGACCTACTGATGGAAAGGTTTCATGGCCAGTACCTATTCGCATACTTGCTGCAGACGTCGCTTAGCCTGGTATAGCGCCGGATTTGAAATCCGGTGTCCTTGTGACTCGGGAGTTCAAATCTCTCCGTCTGCGCCATCAAATCAAATCATTCTGTGTTAGGTGGATTATGTCCACCGCGCACATTCAAGACATTCGACTGGAAATCAAATTTTACTGGAGTGGTGATGGATATCTCTCCATCTAGGCTGATATAGAGAGGAGGATCATGCCCCCGTTCGAGCGTTGGTTCGCCATTCTCATCGAGCGCCCTTATCTCGAAGGTCTTGCATGGTTCCATGGTTATCTTTCCCCATTTCCCTACATGCTTGCCTTTCTCCAATGGTCCCATGACTAACAACATCTGAGCCTTCGAAAGACCGAATCCTAGGACAATTCTCGAACTATCTCCGAAGGGATGCATCCCTGGAGCTACCCTATACCCACCTCCAAAGGTCTCAGCTTGCATCATAGCGAAAAGCCCTGTTAGGTCCACCTTTCTGCCAGGGCCATCATCGACCCTAATCCATGCCATCTGACTCTTCCAGCCTAGTATCGCTTTGATTGCTAGGGCAGTGTATTTCTTCTGACCGCTGATCCAAGAGAATTTACCCTCGTCCTTCATTCTGTTGATGGAAGAAGTTACTCCCCCATCACACTCAAGAAAGCTCCAACGAACCAGATTCTCTTCTCTGGACGGCTCCCCTGTAACTGGATAGTGCTTTGGCGAAGGTATCCCAGGATATTCTGGAGCCCTTAGGCCCTCAACTCTAATTCCCCCGACGTTGTAATCCACCCCCTCCTTCAGTATTGAGACCGCACCATCTATGTCATTGAGAGGTATTCCAATAGATCTAGCAAAATCATCTCCATTTCCCATTGGTATCACTCCAAGCCTCATATCAGAACCTCGAATACCATTAGCTACCTCATGAACAGTTCCATCGCCTCCCACTGCTACCACCAAATCGTAGTCACTGCCTCTCAAATCGCTGGAAATCTCGATTGCATGACCTTTACCGGCTGTCATGAAGACGTCAAAATCTATTCCTGAGGAATTGAGAGACTCTTCTACCTTGTGAAAAATCTTACCTAGCTTACCGTCTCGGGCATTTGGATTGACAATACACGCCACTCGTGTCACATACTAGCGAGTACCAGCATAGGACTTCAATACTGCCGAAGCAAGATATGATAGCGAAGGTAGTATCGCGATTATACATAGATGAGCGAAGATGAACAATTCATGCGACTAGCTCTTGAGCTAGGATCGAAAGGTGGGCACAGGGTGTTGCCCAATCCACGAGTCGGGTGTGTATTAGTGAGAGATGGCAAAGTAATCGCAGAAGGATGGCATGATCATATCGGTGGACTACATGCCGAGCAGATGGCTATCGCTGATGCTGAATCAAGAGGAGTCCCTACCCAGGGATCCACCGCATTCGTCACTCTCGAGCCATGCAATCACTTCGGAAGGACCCCTCCCTGTACAGAAGCTCTGCTATGGGCTGGGATAGAGAGGGTAGTAATTGGATCCATGGACCCAAACCCAACTGTAAGGGGCAATGGAGCAGATTCGCTGGAGGATAATGGAGTAAAAGTCATCACAGGGGTTCTAGAATCAGAGTGCAATCACCAAATGAGGCCTTTCATGCATTGGTGCCAGAATAGGAGACCATTCGTGATACTCAAGGCGGCTCTCGACTCCAATGGTTTTACGGACCGTGAAATTGACCTAGAGCCCATACGATTCTCCACAGAAGAATCACTTAGACTCGTCCATGAACTAAGAGCTGAATCAATGGCAATTCTCGTAGGAGTCAACACAGTAATCAGAGATAATCCCTCACTTACCGTTAGAGGGATAGATATGGGTCCAAGAGAACAACCCCTGAGGGTAATCGTTGATCCAAACTGCAAAGTCAAAGGAGATTACAAGGTATTGTCCGATGAAGAGGCCGAAACTCTCCTTATTCATATCTCAGAACCAGACTTAGCAGATGAATCCGAACTAGTTGAGAGAATCGTATTGTCTGATTCAGAAGGTGAGATACCCATATCCAGGATTCTGGACATGTTAGGAGATAGAGGAATACAGACTCTTTTGGTCGAAGGAGGATCAGATACTTGGAATAGATTCATCCAATCTGGATTCGTGGACATGGCTCACATTTGCAGGTCACAAATTGAACTAGAAGGTGCTAGATTTCCATTTGATGAAAATACACTCCATGAATGCGGTCTCACAAAGACACAGACCTTTGACTCTGGAGGCGACCTAATCACACATTGGGAAAAGTAATGGTGGGCGATACAGGATTCGAACCCGTGTCCTAGCGTCCGAAGCGCCAGATGATATCCAGACTACACCAATCGCCCGACCATTGACGATGGCTATCCCATTTTCAATCCGCCGGATGACAGACCACGATTGCCCTCACTAAGCTCCGATGAACCCTGACTGGACAGAAAAGATGCACTTTCCATCCTATTTCCAATATTCTTGACAATAATTCCGACCATTTTATTCCCATTACGATAATATCATCATTATTTCCAGAATTTAATGCTTCAGGACCAGCTGGAAGCATAGTGGAAACTACTCCCTCCGAATCGATTTTTTTCGCTTCTTTGAGAACGCTAAGAAATATGTCCAAAGAGTCCACTGACCTCCAGGAACTCCTTCCATAGGGAGGGTCGAAAACAAATGAGCACCCTTCTGTCTTCCCCCATAATGTCGAGAGTTCAGACGCATCCCATTTTTTGACTAAGCACTCCTGGCCCAGCCATTTCAGGTTCTCTTTGGTTCCTTCAACCATTCTAGAGTCCAAGTCACTGGCCAAGGCTCTAATGTTCTGTAAAGCAGCCTCAATTGCTATCCCTCCAGTTCCACAGAAGGGATCTACCACCGCCTTAATTTCTCTATTCGGGACTCTCGATAATGATATCAGAAGTCTAGCTTGTCTGGGTTCAAGTGATATCGGTTTGAAGTAAGGCCTCTCAGTCGGAGACCTGCCAGAGAAATTCTCCTTACTCCAGTCCTTAACTCTCAATCCCCATACCACTATTGTTCCTTCAAACTCAAAAGGTTCTGGATGGGTATCTCCATCATTGGAACCAGCAATAATGATGACAATTTCATTAGACGGGCTTTCCAGATTAACCTTTATTCCATCGGATGAAACAACTCTTCCGATTTTATCTTCGAAGCTCCTGCTGCTAATCGTATCAGGGAGCTCACCAATCTTCCTAGTACGAACAGCAAAATCACCTTCCTCGAAATTATGAATGGCCCATTCACCGATATCCCTACAGAGAGAATCCTGTAACTCCGGAGATTCTGGGAACATGGAATGCCCTCCAAGAATCAGAACCTCATCCAGAAGAGCGGCTCCAGATAGTTTCGAGATTTCTTCTTGCCCTATGTCGCGATAAACGATACGTGGATGCAGGATACTGATATCTCCCAGTAAAGCTCGCATTTCCTCTCTGAATAGCCAAGAATGCCAGCCCATTCCAACCATTGCAACAGTCAACATGCCCCCCTCCTAACCGATGACCCGGACTTCAACCCTAAATGCCTTGACATGACCCCGAGAGCGAGGATGGTAGGATATGGGCTGCAATCTCAAAGATTTGGCACCGGCCAAGCCCATTGAAATAAGCGATCTTTCAGGACAGAGAGTAGCGATAGATGTTTTCTTGAATGCGTATCAATTTATCACCTCAATGACACGAGAGGATGGCAAGCCTCTATCTTACAATGATAAGCCAGTCTCTCACTTAATGGGATTCCTCGACCGAGCATCAATACTGGTTTCGGAGGGAATTGACCCAGTCTTCGTTTTCGATGGAAGTCCGCACGATCTAAAGAGAGCCACTCTAAATGAAAGAAAGACTAGGAAAATTGAGGCTAAGGCCAAGTGGGAGAATGCGATTATTGAGGGGGACATGCCCGCAGCAAAGAAATTAGGTCCACAAACAGCGGAGTATACTCCTGAGATGGTTGCAGAGACTAAACGACTCTTCGATTGCATGGGTCTGGTTTGGATTGAGGCCCCTATGGAAGCTGAAGGGGCGGCGGCAGTAATGTGCAAGAGAGGACTCGTTGGAGCGGTCGCTAGTCAAGATTGGGACACACTCGTTTACGGATCACCTTTCATGATAAGGAATCTAACCGCTCATGGGACTAGGAAATTTGGAAGAGTGATGCAAGCTGAAATGATTTCTCTAGATGAGATGCTAGATGGGCTGGGAATATCACATAGTCAATTAGTTGATTTGGCAATAATGATTGGAACAGACTTTCACCCTGGAATCAAGGGAATAGGTCCGAAAACCGGCCTTAAATTAATCAAGGAACATGGAAATATGGAAAAGGTCTCGTCGGTGAAGGGATTCGATTTACCCGAAAATCTGGAACAGATAAGATCCCTATTCCTAAATCATCCAACCAATGAAGATCCAGTGCCCATATCTAGGCCCGCAGTCGAGGAAGATTTGATACAGTTTCTCCAGATTGAAAGAGGATTTGGAGAGGGACGGATGAAGAGAGCATTAGACAGGCTGAGTTCCGTGGGTAAACTGAGCTCCAAGAGCAGACCAACACTGTTTGATTTCTGATTTGTTGCGGCCACCCCAGGGACTGAATCGCCCCAGGGGTGCCCTGTCTCCAATGGCCTTAGCCAACGGGCCGAACGAAAAGAGTCAGCTAAGTCAAGTCGCCGTTCTCTAGGTCGTCAGGAATACCGTCGCCATCATCGTCATCATCTAGATGATCGGGGATACCGTCGTTATCATGGTCAAATTGACCAGTCATGTCCCAACCGTCGTTCTGTTCGAACCAGTCGGATAGACCGTCGTTGTCGTCGTCGTTGTCGAAGCTGTCTGTAAGTCCGTCATTGTCATGATCGTACCTCCAGACTCCTACTACACCATCGGCTTCATCGACATCCAGGATGTTATCGTTATCATCGTCAGTGTCCACACCGTCATCCATCCCGTCATTGTCATGATCGCGCGAGTAATCCTCGCCGTTCGGTCCAATGTCGTTCCAGTTGTCAATGCCGTCATTGTCGATGTCGAAGTCCAAGTTGTCACTTATACCGTCGTTGTCGTGATCGTAGATGTCAGTGTTGGGATTTCCATCATCGACCTCATCTTGGTCGGCGATACCGTCACCGTCATCATCGTCATCTTCAGCGTCGTCGATACCGTCGTTGTCGTGGTCTTCCGGACTATCATCTAGGGAATCTGGGATGCCATCATTGTCATCGTCATTATCCAAGTCATCAGGAATTCCGTCTCCATCGTTGTCGTTCTCTCCGTTCTGGTTCTGATTGTCGAGCTGCTGGTTTTGCTGCTGGTCTGACTGCTGGGTTTGCTGCCCTTGGCTATCGCCCTGGGTTTGGCCCTGCTGCTGCTGGTTCTGACCATTCTGGTTGTTACCATTCTGGTCTTGGCTCTCTTGGTCGCCTTGTTGGCCACTCTGTTCGCCACCCTGCTGCTGCCCTTGTCCATTGTCCTGCTGCTGTCCCTGCTGGCCTTGTTCGCCATCTTGGGACTGCTGACCGTCCTGACCGGACTGGCTACCTTGATCCTGGCCCTGGCCTTGTTGACCTTGGCCTTGACCCTGGCC
>DANL01000028.1 GCA_002499865.1 Euryarchaeota archaeon UBA121
CAGCCATGACAAGAAGGTCCTGGGGGCACCAGTAGGATTCACTCTGCAAGTCAGAGAAACGAGGCTCAACGCTGGGGCCGGGTTCATCGTAGCCGTATGCGGTTCGATGATGACCATGCCAGGATTGCCCAGCAGGCCAGCCGCCATGGACATGGACATGGATGAAGAGGGAAGGCTCACAGGAGTCTTCAGTTAGGTAGTGGTGCGATGCGTCGGGTCAAGCGTCTTGATGAGGGAATCAGGCTACGCGTTGAAGATCAGGACGACCTCTGGGTAATAGCTCAGATTTGCAGGCCTGGCTCATCAGTTGGCATGCTATCTCACAGGAGGGATTCCACTACCGGGACCAAGGAAGACGGAAGGGCCAAGAGCGCTGAGAGGAAGCCAATGTGGATCGTTCTCAGGGCCCAAGAAACTGCATTTCAGTCATTCACAGACAACCTCAGGGTGCATGGCATCATCGAAGAGGCCAAGATAGACATTGGTAGTCATCATACACATGTCGTTTCACCCGGTGACGAGGTTGAGATATCAAGGGAGGGAGGTCTGGCAAAACCAGATCTGGATCTGATAAACGAGGCAATATCTTCTGGTACAAAGGCCAAGGCTGGACTGATAGTAGTTGAGTCCGATGAGGTCCTAGTTTTCGAGGTGACATCCAGAGGGATCAGGGATGTTTCCAATTTCTCAATGAGAGGAGGGGGGAAGAGGGTATCCGACTCCGCTTCTGTCAGGAAGGCCTTCTTCGAGAATGTTGCCAATGAGGTAAGAATGGTATTCAGGGACGAAATGCCACTAGTGATATGCGGTCCAGGAATGGCTAGGGAGCAGTTTGAGACCAATCTAAGGGAACTAGGATGCAAGAATACCATCTCCAATGCGGCTACTTCCATCGGTGGAAGATCAGCGGCAAACGAGGTTCTCACAGAAGGCGCGGCTGATGCGGTTCTGGGTGAGCACGTACTAGTCAGAGAGATTAGAGCAATCGAGGAGGCGCTCAGGAGAGTATCCGTGAATGGAGCTGTTACTTACGGTATGGTGCCAATATCGGAGGCGGCATCACAGGGAGCCGTCGAATCACTGATAATCGACGCCTCATTACTCAGAGGCGAGGATGAAACATCCCGTGAGAAGTGGGAATCTATCTGCTCGGAGATAAAGTCTTCACGAGGGGCCATAATACAGGCCTCAACGGATCACGATGCAGGACAGCAGTTACTTGGAATGGGCGGGGCCATCGCATTGCTAAGGTGGAAGCTAGACCACTAATCCTATCACTTGACCTCCTCAGGTTTGGCTATGGAACAGGGCGTCAGGATGATAGCACTGGGGAATCCAGAGGGGAGCGATAAGGCCAGTCAGCTGATTGCAATAGCCTCTTCATTAGGCCTGAAGTCCTCTATCGTAACTTCGAATCCTGGTGAGAATTTCGAATTGTTCAATCACGGCGCCATAGACTGGAAGGAGAAAATGGAGATGGCACATTGGGTAGTCAACTCGACGTCCATGGTGACCGCTGGTCCATCTCCGGCAATGGCTTGGTCCGCCTCTATGACTTTCGCAGAACTAGAGGGCTGTAGGAATGTGATGATAGTCGATATGCCATCGGACCCGGAGTCAATATCTATGGTATGGGGGCAGGTCATAGAAAAGGTGAGGCAGATACACGTTCTCTTCTTCACAAGCGACTCGCTAAATGCCATCTCCGAGCTTGAGGGATTCGGTGGCCATGACTTCTTGTCAAGGGTTAGAGAGAAGACTCTGATCCCACTCGTATGCGGATACTCGGAAAGCGATAGTTGTGCTAGAGTGGCCCATGCACTCGACAACATCCAGGCTCAATGCTCGAGTGAATCGGAAGGTCTGAGGTGGCTTGCAGGCTTCCTCAAGGCACTCCCTCTATCTGGTGGGGGAATAGAGGGGATTAGGACCGCCGCCTCATGGGAGTAAATTGTTCCCAGACGCGCATTAGGCCCTATTATCAGAAACCCCTTTTGAAGGGGCATCCTTTCGGCCGGACCCGCGAGGGAACAAGTATGCCACTCAAATTAGGTCCAGCAGGAGTTCCCCTCTCTTGCAAAGGGAGGACAATCGTCGAAGGGATGGATGACATTACCGCATTGGGTTTGGAGGCAATGGAAATACAGACTGTAAGGCCAGTCCAGCCCAAGCACTTCGACCAATACTGGCAGGCCGGCATTCTTTCTTGGGACTCTGGAATCGAGATGAACCTACACGGTCCTTACTATGCGGAACTTCTTGGAAAGAGAAGGGAGAGGAATCGGTCTCTGGCTAAGATGGAGGCATCGATGCAAGCTGGAAAGATAATCAATGCTAGGCATCTCGTGTATCACGTAGGGCCATACGGCGAGTATGAACCGGGAACTGGGGCCAATGAACAGGTCGCAAATATTTTCTCAGGCATTGTGGACAGGGTCGGGGAGATATGGGGCGAACAAGATGAGGATGCTTACACCGCGTTCCCATGGATTTCCGAACAAGAGCCATCACT
>DANL01000026.1 GCA_002499865.1 Euryarchaeota archaeon UBA121
AGTCCATGGGGAGGTTCATCGAGCTGTGAAGCAGAAGTGGCATGGAACGAAATTGATGGTGATGAGAGATTCAGCACTCTGGAAATTGAAGCCAATGCAATCGCTAATAGCTTGGTTCTGCTACAAAGAGAGGGGGCGGAGCTAGCCGAAGGAGCCGAGCTGGATTGGTACCCCAACGACATCCTCTCTGAAAGAGTAATGCAATTCTCATTCGATGTCAAAAGTAGCTTCGGGAGATATGATGTCGATTCGATAAGATTGTTGATGAGAGACCCCAATGGGATTTACAGAATTGATCATGTTATCGACGAGGATGATGAGGACATTGAGGATACAAGTCAAGGAATTTTCGGCGAGTATCTCTGGTCATACCCAAGTGGGATTCCTTCAGGCGAATACTCGGTAGAGCTCGAAGTATCTGATATTCAGGGAAACAGTGTGATAGTCGAGCATGAACCCGTAAATATGGAACAGTGGGGAGTTGCACTAAATCACCGGCAAGACAGGTCAACTGAGTACATAGCCCCAGAGCAGACAACTCCCATCTCTCTTCAGATGGTACATAGGGGGGACTCTACCAAATCAATGGACGTGGAGCTAGAAGTATTGACAAACTTCCCTAGTTCATGGCTTATAGAGTTCGATTCTCCCGGAGGATACACGTTAAACTCAGGGGGGGACATACTCAATCCGATTCTTACCTTAACCGCCCCAGAAGATCTCACTGGCGCCCCAAGCTCGATTGACATCAGGGCTGTAGCTGAGGCCGAAGTAGATGGGGTGTTGCAGGTAGTGCATCAAGATACATTGCAATTAGACCTGAAGAAGATGGATGTTTTTCAACCTCCCCAAGTTTCAATATGGTCGGAAGACCATGAGGTTGCTGTAGCTAATTCTTCAAGACCAGACGACTTCGAAGCCTCTGCAAACAGCTATGTTGACTATGATCAGTTCACTCCTTTCTTGATGGAGATATTCAATACAGGTTTTGATGCAGATGAGTTCAAGATTGACGTTCTTCAAAGGGCTAAAGCCATCATTCAGGTATATGACAATGACACAGGCGAGAGAATTCTGGAGGATGATGGAGACGGGACTTTCCACACTGCTCTCCTTGACAGGCATGAGACACAAACTCTCAGAATTCTCGTCAAACCTTCATCTGATAGGCTGGATCCAGATATAGGTACTGTCGAATTAGAAGTAGTCAGCACCGGCCAGAGTAACCTGTCATCTACAATTGAATTCACAATTCAGAGAACATTTGGAATCAGAGCAGAGGTTTCCTATGATTGTGACGGCTCCCCACTTGGACACATTACAGTATCCCTATGTTCTCCTGGTTCGGGAAATGCTGAAGTCTCCCTGAGGGCTAAAATTACGAACACAATGACATCTGGAGAATCGGCCACATGGTGGAGGATTCAGAATCCCGCTTCATTAGAGGAGAATAAAGATAGGAACGCGGCCTACGGACAATGGCAGTTCAGAATAGAGGATGACTCGGGGAATGCAGTTCCAAGAGTCTCTCTAGCACCCGGTGATGAGACCGAAGTTTTTGTGACCATCACTCTTACTAGCCAGGTTGAGTTTGGGAATCACACCGTATACCTTAGGGTTGTAGAGGACACCCCAGATGAAGACCCTAGATATTTTGATCTCCCGATGGTCTTCGAAATAGACTCCGATGATCCAACACTAGAAATCGTACAGGTTTCTCCTAATAGGCTACTATCTCCAGGAGACACAGTAGAGATCCAGATGAAAGTGAAGAATCTTGGAAATAGTCCACTCACGATTCTTCTTGAGGCCGAATCTGACTCCTCTTCATGGAGTGTTGAGATTGATGGCCCCTCGGGATCAGTTCTAGTCGTCCTTGAGGCTTTTGATGAGGTTACATTCGTCCTAGAGGTCTCTGTTCCGGAGTCCTCCAATAATGGGGACTCTTCTAACATAATGGTTAGTGCAACGCCCTTCGATACCGACCAAAGCTGGCCTGATGATTCTACTGCAAAGGCAACCGTTGTAATGACTATTGGCATTGACTCCTTGATAGAACGTTTAGTGAATGAGTTCACTCATCCAAGACTGTCGACATATGTAGTCGGTATCATCGCCATTATGCTTCTGATTGCTGGCACTCAATCAGCATTGAATCGTCGAAGATGGAAGTCTCACATGGCTTATCTGGATGCTATTTCAGATGACTCAGAAGATGACATAGAAGATGTAGATGATATACCCGCCCCGGTGGTTTCTCTGGAAGAGGAGGAAGAAGATGAGGACGATGTCTATGATGATGACGACATTGAACTCGTCTAATAGTTTGAGGCAACGTCCGAACGACGCTCCATTCCTCTTAAGAGCCCTACTTTCCGCCCTAGGTAACAGGTGAGTAGCGTGGGCTCTATTGTAAATCTTTCAAAAGATGCAATGTCGGCCAGAAAACATCGCTCAGCAATTACATTCTCGCTCTTGATGCTACTGTCTTCTTATTCAGCTTTGGAGTTCAGTGCTTGGGAGGCTCTGGCATCATCAGATCAGGATGGAGACGGACTATCTTATGGCCTAGAATTCTATATCAATACACAACCCCAAGACTGGGACTCAGATAATGACGGACTTCCAGACGGTTGGGAGTGGCAGTATGGACTAAATCCTCTATCTCAGAACGGCGATAATGGATCTACTGGAGATCCGGATGGGGATGCATTTACCAATCTCAATGAGTATCAGTACTCTATTCCCTCTGGATGGGATTTGCCATCTACTCCCAACGTCCTAGATAATGGTGTATGGTGGAATGGTACCGTCCCAGTCAGAGATTGGGATGAAGAAAGTGCCATGCAACTCATTCAAGGTCTAAATTCCGATGGTGCAGATGAAGATCCCAGAGGAAATATTTGTTTCAACACGTTTGATGACGATAAAGATGGAATGGTGGATAACTTTGACGGAGATGGCGACGGAGATGCTAACTGCTCTAGTGATGATGACGACGGCGATGGTATCGCTGACGAGGATCCAGATGGGTGGGACACTGATGGAGATGGAATGCCAGACGGATGGGAAGCTGCTAATGGATTAGATCCGACATCTAACAGTAATATGGATGGTACATTTGGAGATCCAGATGGCGATGGACTGATTAATCTGAAGGAATATGTCAATCCGGCATGGGGAACTAGAAATGGCTCTACAACTCCTCCTACCCAATATTTCAGGCCCGGCCCACTAGCTATGACGGCGACTGAATCGCCTTGTAATCCGGTATTGTCACTTGGGCCAGGGGGATGTCAATTTCTAACTGCTGAGGTAGATGGCATTACATCCACTGATCCGCAGTCAAATGATACAGATGGAGACGGACTTAATGACTCGTATGAGGCATTAATTCTCTTAACAGATCCTACCTCTGTTGATACTGACTCTGATGGTATAGAAGATGGAGTCGAGGTCAATGGCCAGTATGGGGATCCTCCGCAAGCTAGTGACCCAAGGAATAACAATACAGACGGGGATCAATTCGATGATGGGGAGGAGGATCTCAATGGTAATGGCATTGTTGACATGAACGAAACTGATCCAACTAGGATAGAGGACGCAGGGGACTTTGATGGGGACGGTATTCAGAATTGGGAGGAGAATATGACCTGCACACTTTGGAACGTTTTCGATACAGATGGTGGAGGTGTATCGGATGGTGACGAGATTCTACCTTTCCATAACTCTGATCCCTGCTTATCGGAACAGGAACTTACTCTCCAAATAGTTGGTTGGGATGCAGTCACATCTTCTCTAACCCTCAACTCGACTTCTGAATTAGATCAATCACCCCTCGATTGGAGACAGACAGATGCCCCAATGGCATATTATGTTCAATCTAATGGGACTCTAGTAGAGTTTAGATTTGAAAGCATAGATTCAGATGCATTAAGAAGTGTTAATGTAGACCTTCCAGCCAATACATCTACAGTCCTATTCACTAACTTCTCGTGGTGTTGGAATGCTACCATAGGAGCAGTTAATGATCCAATTTGTGATGATGACTACTCTGATTCAGACGGGGATGGCCTTGCAGACTGGGAAGAGTACCTGTCCACATGGGGATTCCCTACCAATCCAAATCTTGTGGATACTGATTCTGATGGAGTAGACGATTTAGATGAAATCCTAAACGGTACTGACCCCCTAGATCCTTGTGAAAACTTACTTGACTCCGATGGGGATGGATTGAATAATTACTTTGAAAATACAACAGGTTGCGTAGTATCGTTCCCTGGCATGGGGGGGAACTTCACTAACGATACTTACTTCACCCTGTGGAATTTGTCGGATACCGATAATGGAGGGGTGACAGACTTCCAAGAATATATTGATGGTACTAATCCTCAAGATAACCCTAATGATGATAGAAATCCGGTTGACACGGACGGAGATGGAATCCCAGATACAATCGAAAACTCTACTGGAACTGATTGGAGAGATCCCGATACTGATGGAGGGGGTATCCCAGATGGACAGGAGTGTACCTCAGACTACTGGGACGGCCAGTGTGAAGACTCTCCAAACAATCCTTGGGACCCATCAGATGATATTTCTCCTAATTCCATATACCTCTATGCTACAAATCAATCATCTATCCTAAATCCTGAGAATACAATCTACTGGAGATGGCACACGTACGATCAATACACGGGAATATCATGGGGCGTGAATACCTCTCTTGTAGGCAATACTGAAATGACTCCCGGATTCTCGACCACACAAGGGGTTTCAGATCAGCAATTCTGGGACAACTCAACCCTAATGGGCTGGGAGATAAGTTACAGAGGACCGGGAGTGGCAGATGTTGGGGAGGAGCTTATCCTCCCTCACAATACGGTAAATTTCACAGGTTGGACCGATCCAACTGCAGGGTTGAATTTTTCTAACTTCACAAGGGACATAATTGTGGACGGCTCTTCGATCGATACAATGTTTATCACTACTCCACAAGTAAACATCACTCAGGCAATTAGGGACAACTCTACCGTGTTTACGGGAACTGACTATGCTACCGATCTCCCTCCTTTCTTTACGTCAAGAGGCAATATGAATGAATTCGTCTCAGGAATAACGCAATCGATAATCAATGACTCCGGGGCATTATCGGCCTGGGATAAAGTATCTGCCATAGCTGACTTCATCTCAGATGGTAATGACACCATTACATTCCTGAGAAATAACAATGGAACCAATGTTCCATCTGGTTTAGAAGAAGAGTCGGATATGGCCTATTGGATTCTCAATAATTCATTCGAGGGAAGCTGTGACCAATTCACTTCGCTCTTTGCCGTCATGCTAAGAACTGCCGATATCCCTGTTAGGAAGGTAACAGGATTCTCTGGAGGTTATTGGAACGGTGAAGCTTTCGAGGTTTACGGAAAAGATTTCTCTTCATGGGTAGAGGTTCACTTACAAACTAACCAAAATCTTGGAAATGCAGATTTGGGATGGATTCCATTTGAGGCCTGTCCTGCAATGTCACTCGTCGAGGTAACAAACGAGTCTTGGGGCCCACTGTGGTTGGACAGAGACCTATCAGGCCAGTCAATATGGATGAATGGCACTCTAAGATTCTCAGATAATCAGACGTCTGTCGCAGGAGTAGGCGTTGAGATGTATCTCGTCGAATCAAATATGACTGATCAAATACCAGGTTTGGCTGCAGTTTCCCAGCATCTTGTAGGCACGGCAGTAACTGACTCCAACGGCTCATTCAATATCACGGGAATGCCTACCGAAGCAGTCAATCCTGGTAATTCCTCATTGGTTATTATGACTAAGACACTTGATTATGTGGGCTCACAAGGTATTTTCTCAGGATGGAACGTAAACGTTACCGATGATATCACCCTAACTATAAGTGAGCCACGGCCACTCACAGAGCCAAAAATAGGAATAGGTGTTAATACCACTATTACTGGCTCGGTTTCTCTCGAAAATATCCCTTACAATGATATTTCAATGATTGATAGTATGCAGATACTGATGAATTATACTACTTCCCAAGATGGCCCAGTTAGTCTGATATCTAGCATCGGCCCAGGGGGATATTTCGAGTTCTCAGTATCTATCAACGAAAGCGAGCAAGAAGGACTCATTCCCGCCACGCTTGATTACACTGGTTGGCATCAGTTCGATCTAAATAATGCATCAGGTCCTGTTTTTCATATCAGGCCATCCTCAGAAACAATCAATCTGAATCTCACCCAGGCTCCAAATCTAACCATTTCACTGGAAGGTCAGGGATTGAACAATACACTACTGGAGATCAATAATAGAATTTATCTCAACGGTACCGCCCTTAGTAAATCCGAGACCCCGGAGTCTCTGAATGGGACCTTGACATTGCAGATGAGGAGATCGGGTACCAATGCTCCTTTCCAAACCCTCAACTCTTGGTATCTGAATGACAGTGATTGGCTATCTAATCCTGGACAATTCGCCGTGAATTGGACTTTCCTTGATTCTGATGTTCCTATTCCAGCAGGACTTGTAGAGATAAGGTATCAATATCTGGCCGATCAGCTTTTCGCCAAGGATGAAACTACGGTGATTGATCAACATGGCATAAAGAGCTACATCGTGTTTAATTATACTATGATTCCAGCTCCTAAAGGATCCACATCAGATATCTTAGTCTCCCTTTCCGATCACACTGGAGCAGAAATTACCACTTTCCCGGGATTCTTCTCCTTGTCTGTTAACGACACTGAAGTCTGGAATATCTCCGATCCAGATGTTCCCAAAATAGTACCTTCTTGGTCCCCATCGCTCCTGACTCCTGCAGGCGACTATTCTTGGGTACTGAGCTACAATGGTTCTACTTGGATAAGTCCTAACCAAACAACTGACAATGTCAGGATTCAAGGCAGGGCCTCGCCGATTTTCAATCTTGGTACGGAGTGGGTCCCAATGGGCAATTCTACTTGGATCTCAGGATCGGTCATAGATTCCGATCTGAACTCCACTGTTTTAGGCAACAACACTTCTGTTTCTCTCTTCCTAGATGTCCCATCAAGCTTACCTGCTGGACCAGATGGAAACCCCCTTCCCCCAGATAGATATGCATTGGGATCAGAGTGGTTAGATACTACCACTGGAGAATACAATATATCGTTCTCGATGCCTAGTGGGATTGGCTCTGGAGTTTATCAGGCGATTCTGGTCTTAGACTTTGAAAAGAACTCACCGGGAGGAATACCCTACTTCTTCGATCCTGCTACAGAAAATTCTCTAGACATAGGGATTCAGACCATGTTCGATGTTCAAGCTACCAATACTAGTGCAATAGTGGTCGCAGGAGAAAATCTGACTGCTTCAGCTACAGTTAGGGATCTCGAGAGTAACGAGAGGCTATCTAACGCCACCGTGGAAATATACTTTGATTGGGGTGGTCCTCTTCAGCAATTAATGAATACGTCTGTCACTGGAAATGATGGCGTTGTTGAATTCCAGTCAACTATCCCCAGCGATGCTCCTCCTGGCTACTATGACGTACTCATCCTAGCTCCAGACGACTTAACCGACTCTCTTGAAACTCAAGATGCGGGTAGGTGGCTTGCTAACGAGAGCTACATGAACCTAACAGTTCAGGTTGCGAGCAACGTTCGGATAGATAACTCCCCTCTTCCCGAAGTAACCGCAGGGCAGTCATTCTTAGTAACAGGTAAAGTAATGGATTCTTTCGATATCAATAGGACAGTTAGTGGACCAGTCTCAATAGAGATATTCTTCCTAAATGACCCTAGTGAGAAGCTAGTAACCGGTTTTGCAACCTCTCCAAATGGTACATTTTCAATTTCAGTACCGACCGATCCATTAGGAGATGGAGTTTCAAACGGACTCAAGACGGTAGTAGTTAGTGTTGAAAACGGGAGTAGTCCGTTCTATCTGACAGGAACAGGTTCTGACTCAATTTTGGTAAGAGGAGTTGTCCAATTCATAGATCGGGTTCCACTGATAAATACAATAGTGGACCGAGGGTCCTCAGTTTCCTTCGGCGCTAAGCTTGTAGAGTCATCCAACAATGATAGGGAAATCGCAGGGATGAATGTATCCGCTAAATTCCATGACACCTGGATGACATCGGAAATTTCTTCCAATTCTGGTGGCTATGTTAATTTCTCATTCGACGTTCCACACTCTCATCCTTTGGGAGCGATTTCAGTCATGCTAATGTTCAATGGGACAAATGGAACTGAGACTCTACATACTTCATTCACGTACATTAATACCATAATTGTTAGATCTCCAACCTCCATATCATTTAGTCCAATTACCGCCAATCCGACTGCAGGTGATTTCCTAGACGTATCTGGCAATCTGACCTCAAGTAACGGTAGTGGCATTGTTGATAGGTCAGGAAACCCACTCTCGCCAAGTCTAACCTTCGTGATCGATAATGTTTCTACAGGATTCTCAGTTTCTGGAGGAGCTGTAGATCCTAATGGTAGTTGGTCGGCTAGGATTTTCTTAGATATGACATTCCCGAGGGGGACTCATAATATCTCGGCAACTTACACGCCTACTGTGAATTATTACAGCTCAAGCTCAAGCAATGGAACC
The DNA here is from genome assembly GCA_002499865.1 of Euryarchaeota archaeon UBA121. Classification (GTDB taxonomy): domain Archaea; phylum Thermoplasmatota; class Poseidoniia; order Poseidoniales; family Thalassarchaeaceae; genus MGIIb-O5. The sequence continues at coordinate 8,614 of DANL01000026.1, forward strand.
TTCGATAGCAGGGGCTTCTCAATGATTTCCATCATTAATCCAACCGATTTGGACCCCGATGCAAGAACTATCAGAGGGGATCCATCAGATCTGAATATTTCGATTATGGATAATGCCGGAGAAAATGTTGGTAATGTGGAAGTTAAAATTCTAGTCGATGGACTCGAGACTTGGTCAGGATTTACAGATTCAAACGGCCTAATTAATACGAGCCTGTCAACCGATCCAAATAGGGACCCAGGACCGATGACTGTAACGGCAGTTTTTGATGGAATTAATGGAACTACTGGCTTATCCGGAGACCAAACTTGGACTAGGATAATCATCCTGGCTCCGACTGTCATAGAAGTGTCGAATATATCTGGTTCTGCTGTAGCTGGGGAGCGAGTGATATTCAGTGGCACACTCTTAGATGAGTACGGATTGCCCTTGGTGGAGGACGGCTCTACAAAGGGAGGGGTTGTCCATCTTTACATTGATGGAATCGATGTGGGTCCACTGTACATTGACATTTCAAACTCTACATCCGGGACATGGGAAATCACATACGATCTTCCACTTGACACGGACTATGGTCAGCATACATTCAGCATTGAGTTCCTAGGCGGTTTTACTTGGGTCGACCCCATGGGGCAAGGAGACTCACTGAATCCAGAGTATTACCTATCTTCAATTGTTACCTCTCCATTCAATGTAACACAGACTTCACAGGTGGTACTAACTACTCCTCAGGGAGAAATAGATAGAAATGAGCTTCTGCTGATTGAAGGAATTTTAACCGATGGTGCAGGAAGGCCACTTCCAAATAGGACCCTTGACGCTTACATGAATGGCCAAATGCTGACATCCCTAAATGTAGATGGAAATGGCTCATTCAGTCTATTCTTCCCCGTTCCTTCTGATATGCCTCTCGGACCAAGGGAAGTCACATTATTATTCCAGGGGGAGGAATTCATTCTTGGATCAAATTCAACAACAATCTTCACTGTGTTCTCCCCAACAACTCTGACTGTGGAAGATCCAATACCAGTCGCCGTTGGAGACGTACTGAATCTTAGGGGGGATGTGAGAGATAATCTTCCCGATGGTTGGCTTTCAAATCACTCACTACAGATATTTGTTGATGGCATATTGATAGGAACTACAGTGACCGAAGAAGATGGTAGTTGGCACCTTTCTTGGGTTGTCTCCGAATTCCTCGATGTGGGAGTCCATCCTGTAACTGTAATATCTCCCGACCAAGGTTACTATCGACAGACCTCAGTAGAAACAAATCTCACAATTGCATATCACACTACGATTACACTAAATGTCGAGAATAGCGTAGCAACTAGGGGCGGAACGTGGAGCTTCTCTGGGAGGCTATATGATTCTGATACTCCCGGTACCCCCGGATTAGAGAATAGGGACATCTCATTCCTATTGGATGGCATTGAGATACTAGTGGTGACCACAGGAGCAGACGGGACTTTCTCGTTCACGCACGAATTAGGATATTCGATATCCCGCGGAGAGCATCTAGTTTCAGTCAATTTCTATGGAGAGGAGCTATATTTATCCGACTCAACAAATACTACAGTTTTCTCAAGAGCAGATATCAACGTGGAAATACTCCTTATTTCTGACGAGGTAGTTAGAAGTGATGAAACCAGGCCAATCAGAGTTAGAGGTAGAGTACTAGAAATTGGAGGCGACGGAAATACAATGGAAGAGATGGAGATGTCACTTCTGTGGGAGGGTTCTCTAGAGCCCAATGCAATTATTTCATGGGACCAAGCCACAGGCCAGTTCCTGATTACTTCCAATGCAAAGACATACATGCCCCCAGGCAACTCAATCTTCACTATAGACGTTGAACCAGATGCCGAGAGATTCCTAAATGGGGCATCAATAGAATTCGATCTACAGATTCTAGTCAGTGTCGACTTTGAATTCATTCCCGATAAAATCTTCATCGAGAGAGGACAGTCTAAGATTTCTGGAAAAATCAATGTAACTGCCTCTGATGATAATCGTGCACCTCCTGTGGAGGGAGTCTCAATTACTGCTAGACTAACTAATGATACACATAATCTCTTTACTGTCGTTGGGATGACTGATGTGAATGGAATTTTCAACTATCAGTTTGAATCATTCCATGATGAACACTCATTCTGGGATAGGGATTTCTGGGGTGAGTTGAAAATTGAGTTCAGCTCAGACTCAGATATTATTGATCCAGTCAATGCCACTCAACTAGCCCAATTTAGTGAAGTTAACATAAACTATCAGGCCGAGGCTTCCGACTCTCTACTGAGGCCCGCAATAATCTCTATTCTCCTGGTAGCATTTATGATAGGCGTTTCCGCTCTAGTGGTCACCATAAGGAATAGAAAGAAGGCCGCTATTGATGAATTGGCAGGGGTCTTTAGCTATACGGCAGAACTTCTAGCGGCTGGAGACGAAGTTAGGGAAGCGATATTCAACTGCTATGAAGGACTTTGTAAGATATTAATGAGCAGAGGCTTCCTCAGAAGAGATTTCGAAACTGTAAGAGAATTCGAAATGGCAATCAGAAGCGCACTTCCAATAAGCGAACAGGCTTTATTATCTCTGGACAGGATATTCGAAGAAGCGCGGTACTCAAGTCACGTTCTCGGAAACCAACACAGGGAAAGCGCGCAAATGGCTCTTAACTCGGTATTACAAGAGATCGATCAATTAGAGGAAGTTCCACTAAGGTCCAAAGGAAAAATAATTGATGATCAGTAGTTGAAGGTGATCTTCAACCTATCTCCGTCCCAGAAAGCCTCATTCAAGGAAGTTCCAGTTGGTAGCTTGAATGACTCGATCCTGCCTCCAAATTTTTCTGGAGCAACTAATCTGATTAACTGCCCTGATTCTGTAGTCGCCTCTAGAAGAAGCACCTCTTCTCTGACAGACTTCGATAGAGGTATCTCCAATCCTTCCCCGAGGGACTCAGAACCTATTGCAGTAACTCTATCTTCAAAGGATTTAATCGAGCCAAAACCGCCTAATGAATCGTTCCCAGGAATCAATACCTTTTTTGTGGATCTTTCATGATTATCAATCACTTCTGTCATGTGAGGAATATCAGAAAAGAATCTTTGATGTGATGACGAGGCATCAGAATCCAAGCCATCACCTGATCCTGAAAGTTTGGGTATCGGAGGAACATTACCATCCTCCGCCCCAATCGAAACTTTGACCCACTCCATGAGCTACGGAAGAGATGGTCTGGCATGAACCCATTGCTCACTAGATCTCAAAGAACGCCTTTACTCTCTCTGCAGTTCTGGAAGGGTTCGAGGTTTGGATCTTCATCATTGTAGGCATACAATCACTCACCCGGCGCTCCAATATTCTATTCTCTAATAATACAATTATCGCCCTATCTTCCTTCTTCCTTATTGGCCGTCCAAGGGCTTGAAGAACACTATTGACGGCGGGTTGGAGACTGGCATATTTCCAGGCTCTATTTCTATCAAATTTCTTAGTAAAGTACTCTATCAAAGAATCCTGCTTGGCACTAGGCGGGGCAAGTGGAAGGCCTATGCAAACTAATGCATCTAGGACATTATCTGAATAGTCGACTCCCTCTGAAAGCTTACCGTTTAGGACTCCAAAGATTACAGCTCCTCCCATCTCTTTCTGTTCATAGAGTTTTGAAATCATAGATTCTACGCCACCCTTACTCATTCTTTGCTCTTCCTTGAGAATTTTTTTACTACTCCATCCCAAATTTACGAAATCTGAATGTATTCTTTCCAACATAGTATAGCTGGGTGCGAAGATGGCAACATTTCCATTTGTATTCTCAATAACTGCTCTGACGTGTTGTCCTATGATAGGGATACTTCTTTCACGCTCAGTGAACTTACTAGTTACATCACTCGCGATTAGCACCGGCCTATTTTCAACTGGAAAGTCTGATGAATATATCTTGCATACTGACCTCTTCGCAGGTATGCCTAGTATCTCTGAATACATCATAGGAGGGAAGAGCGTCCCAGACATCAGAATCGATCCACGACAACTCTCAAACACCGATTTCCCTACTACGCTCGGATCAAGAAGATGGCAAGTAATTCGAGGAATATCGAGAAGCTCGTCAAATACCAAAGACAAAGCAGAACTGCTTCTGAATCTTATACAAATTTCTAGCATCTCAGCTATTCTGGTACAATCATTCTGCTCTTCGTCATCAGAATCTTCTTCCTCGTCTATTGTCACAGAGAATAAACGCCTAACCATCAACAAAATTCTAGATATATCGTCATCATCATCTTCATCTAGTACTCCTTCAGTTGCCTTATAGAATACATCTAGGAAATCTTGAGTAGGCACCCTCATATCGTCTCCTTTAGTCATCCCATTCTCCTCCTTCCTTTGTTCCAGCCAATTCATCATAGGTGCCTGTAGTGACTTAACCTGCATTTCTAGTTGCCTCGCATCTCTAAGTTGCCCAGATTCGGGCAAGTCTAGTTCAGAATTAGCCTTCTCTAAATTTCCCTTATACTCCTCTATATCATCCAGCGCCCTTCTAAAAACGTCATCGGTAACCCTTCTTTCTAATCCACTCCTAATTCTATCAGGTAGGTTGTGAGCTTCATCTACAATTAGAATTGAGTTTTCCAATTCAATGCCCATTGCAGGTAGGGATGCCTCCCTCACTCCTTCTACGAAAACATGATTGTAGTCGCATACAAGAATGTCTACATGAGCTGCCGCCATTCTGGCCGTGGCCCAAGAGCAAACCTTTCTAGATCTACCATATTTTACATTCCAGTCAACATGTCTAGGTTGTTCAAGTAACTTCTTTCTCAGGTCTGAGCGCCTAGACTTACGAGTTTCCTCAACTATGTCTCCTTCACAACTACATTTTCCTGTAGAACGATCCACATATTCACACATCGCTTCCCTACCGATAATATCTATCAGTGAAATTTTTGGTACCCCATCTGGTATCCTAGAGTTAATTTGACGAACAGTATCAACTACTATTCTATGTTGAGACTGCCTCCCTGTCATGAAAATTATCTTCGGTTTTTCAGTAGCCAGATTATTGTCAAATGACGCTTGGAGTGCTGAAGCGAGCGCCGCGGCTGTCTTACCTATCCCAGTAGGAGCGGCCGCTAAGAGGAAGCCTCCTTCAGTAAGAGTATCAATCCCATCTGAAATCATCTCAAACTGAGATTTTCTGGCTACTTCATGAGCGAAAAATATGCCAGAATTACGCACGGCACCATCACTCATACCTTTACCGAGAAAAGGACGACCAAGAAGATTGGGTAGCCATCAATCACTAGAAACCGTTTCTTAGAGCTTTGATCGCCCTATCTCTGAGTCCATTTAGGCCGTAATATTTGGGTGCGAGGGGGCCATCAGGCCCCCCCGCGGTGGTTCCGTGCATCCCATCCTCACACATTTTCCCTCGCCTCATATAGCGTTTGAATCATCATTGCTTCTTTCTCTCAGTTCATTCATTCTGGAATAAATTAAATCTGTAACTTTAGCATCTTCAAGAGTAACAATTCTGATATGTTCCCTGGCCGCCTGCCTCAAAACCGAGTCGGGTTTTTCTCCATGCAACTTGCAGAAATCTTCCATCCTAGAACTTAGATCCGGCCCTAGTTTAACTTCTACTCTATCGCCACTAATGTGATGCTCATCAGAGAGGTATTTCCTAACCGCTGTTCGGATTACATCGGAACGATTTCTCATTCCATCCAAGCCAACTAATTGATCTAGCTCCAGAAGATGATCTTCGGGTATTCTCAACGAAACCATTGGGCTGTGACCGGACATACTGGCTACCTTCTAGTCCGTCGAAAGGGGAGGGGGGTATTAATTGTATCTCAAATGAAATGCAATTGTATTACAATTATCTGCAATAAGATCAGCAGTTGCATTAAGGAGGGGCACACTCTCGCATATACCGGGCTTGCAATGAAAACAATCAATGACGCAATCCATGGACAGTTCAGGATTGACGGAGTCAGAGAGGAGCTCCTCAAAACCCCTGAGATGAATAAGCTAAGTCACATCAAACAACTCGGACTAGCACATTTAGTATTCCCGGGGGCGCACCATACCCGCTTTGAGCACTCCCTCGGCGTATCGCATGTTGCTAGTATGATGGCAGAATCTCTCGGACTCGATAGTTATGAGACCGATGCAGTAAGCGTAGCGGCACTATTGCATGATGTAGGGCACGGACCATATTCTCATACATTGGAGCATATCTTACACGAGAGAGGTGGTTTAGATCACATGTCAATTACAGAGGGAATAATTCTTGGGGACTATGATGTACTAAGGGATGGCGAAGACTCTTCAATTCAGAAGAGAGTAATCGTTCCCGAGATTCTTGAGAATCATGGCATAGATCCTAAGGAGGTCGCCGGCCTAATCAGAGGTCCAGGTGCCATGGGTTCAGAGAGAAATCTTCTTTCATGGTCCGAAGGGAGAACAAATTTTGTTCAAAACGACAAGACCATGGCTCACCTAATTCACGGCCCTGTAGATTGCGATCAAATTGATTACCTTCTTAGAGACTCACACTTTACTGGCGTAAAGCATGGCGTAATAGATCACAGAAGGCTAATAATGTGCCTAGAAAGACATGGAGGCGATATTTCAGTGGAAGAAGGAGGCCTCCCTGCTCTAGAAGGAATGCTAGTAGCAAGGGGTCTGATGTACAGTGCAGTATATTTCCATCGGGTCACCAGAGTTACCGAGGTAATGCTTTCAAGGGCAGTAGAGCGAAGTGAAGAAAACACCCCAGATTCTTTTGATCTCCAGAGGAGAGTGGACGCTGAGATTTGGCAAGTTCTGCATGAGGCGGGTGATTTCGCCAGAGATATGATTAGGAGACTCAAGTATAGACAACTCCTGAAAGTATGCTTATCCAGGAGAAGGCAAGATCTAAGTGAAGAAGATATCAATTTACTAGCAGAACTTGCTTCTAATTCTAATAAGAGAAGGGAATTTGAGGACGAGATTGCTAGGAGATCGGGTCTGGAGCCTGGTTACGTTGCCATAGACGTACCAAACATCAAGCTGTTACTAGCTGAGCCAAGAATGTCCCAGGTCGATATTAGAATTATTGGCGATGATGGGAGAACTAGATGGTTGAGGGAACATACTCCAATTGCTGAGGCACTCAGAAACAGACAGGTTAGTCAGGCCGTATTCTATGTCATGACCTTGCCAGGATATGAAGACAAGGTTTCACAAGTATCGGAGAGTATTCTATTCTCTTGATTGATGCTTTCAAGCACTTCCTGTTGGGACATGATTCAAAAGGGTAAGTCCACTCGGACAGTCAGCGGGAATAAAAAAAGTAATTTTCAACCGCTGGTGAGTGCTATGGATAGCAGAATTAAATCAGTATATGACAGCGTAATTGCAAGAGACCCGAACCAACCTGAGTTTCATCAGGCAGTTGAGGAGGTCCTCGAGAGTCTTTCTCCAGTAATAGAGGAATACCCCGAGTACATGCCCGTAATTGAGGCAATGGTAGAGGCTGAAAGAATTATTCAGTTCAGAGTCCCCTGGTATGATGATAATGGAAACCTCAATGTAAATAGGGGATTCAGAATTCAAATGAGTAGCTCTATCGGGCCTTACAAAGGTGGCCTTAGGTTCCATCCAAGTGTAAATCAATCCATATTGAAATTCTTAGCTTTCGAGCAGGTCTTCAAAAATAGCCTTACTGGATTGCCTATGGGAGGTGGAAAGGGAGGCTCTGACTTCAACCCAAAGGGCAAGTCGGACTCTGAAGTAATGAGATTCTGTCAGTCTTTTATGATGGAATTATGGAGGCATATTGGTGCTGATTTAGATGTCCCAGCTGGAGATATTGGTGTCGGGGGACGAGAGATAGGGTATATGTTTGGAATGTACAAGAAACTAGCCAACGAGTTCACGGGCGTCCTAACCGGAAAGGGGAGGTCTTACGGGGGCTCCCTAATTAGGCCAGAAGCTACAGGATATGGGTTAGTTTACTTCGCACGTGAGATGCTTGCGACAACTGGAAGAACTTTCGAAGGAGCGACTGTCTCAATTTCAGGTTCTGGAAATGTAGCCCAGTTTGCTTGCGAGAAGGTACTCGACCTTGGAGGCAAGCCAGTTACTATGTCCGACTCCAGTGGATGGATTCATGATCCTTCAGGAATTGATCGAGAGAAGTTAGATTGGATTATGGATCTAAAGAATAATCGAAGAGGAAGAATTTCTGAGTATGCAGATAACTTCGATGGTGTCGAGTTTAACCCATCCGAGCCCGAGCCGACTCCCAACGGACTATGGGGAGTAAATGTTGACGTCGCTCTTCCCTGTGCCACTCAAAATGAGCTAAACGGATCTGAAGCAGAAATGCTGGTCGCAAACAAGGTGATCGCCGTTGCAGAAGGCGCGAATATGCCTTGCACTCCAGAAGCCGTCGAAGTATTCATCAAAAATGGAATTCTTTTCGCTCCAGGAAAGGCATCCAACGCAGGTGGGGTAGCCACTTCCGGACTTGAAATGAGTCAGAACAGTCTCAGATTATCTTGGACTCGTGAAGAGGTCGACTCCAGGCTAGATGCCATAATGGTCGATATCCACAAGAATGCATATGAAACCGCTGAAAGATTCGGAATGCCTGGAAACTACGTTGCCGGTGCAAATATAGCAGGATTCCTCAAAGTCGCAGAAGCTATGACTTCACAGGGAATGATCTAGTCTTCCTCGGTAATGGATGACAAGAATTTCTTCAGCCGATCAGTTTTTGGATTATCGATAATTGACGACTCCCCAGATTCCGCAATGACTCCATTATCCATGTAGATGACCCTATCAGCTACGTCTCTAGCGAAGCCTATTTCATGTGTTACGACAATCATTGTCATGCCTTCATCAGCCAGTCCTCTGATCGTTTTCAGTACTGAGCCGATCAATTCTGGATCTAACGCACTCGTCGGCTCATCAAATAACATTACCTCGGGCTTCATTGCAAGAGCTCTAGCAATAGCTACACGTTGCTTCTGCCCTCCGGATAAATTTCCCGGAAAAGCATCCTTCCTATCTAGCATGTCTACCTTTTCTAGAACCTCAAGAGCCTCATTCTCCGCTTCCCTTTTACTCATTTTCTTAACATGCCTGAGTCCAAGTGTGATATTATCGATGACTCTGAGATGAGAAAATAGCTCAAATGACTGGAAGACCATCCCAATTCTCGATCTCACATCGTTAATGTCTGCGGAGGGAGTATTAATCAGGTTACCACGAAGCCTTACTTCTCCCTCAGTCGGCTCAATTAGTCTGTTTATACATCTTAGTACTGTGGACTTTCCACTTCCCGACGAACCAATAATGGCTACTGATTCGCCCTGATTAACATCAAATGAAACTCCCCGAACTGCATGAACTCCGCCTGCATATGTCTTGTGCATATCTACAACAGTTAGTACATTGCTCATTTCAGCTCCCTCCGGATATTCCAAGTCCAGGAATCCTAGTCTTATTCTCCAAGTATCTTAGGAATAAAGCCAGAGTCCACGTAACAATAAAGTAGGAAATTAAGACCATTCCGTATGACCAGAATACCTGGAAAGTCACTGCGTTGATTAGCTTGGCCTTTCGAGTAAGCTCGGAATAGCCTATAACCATTGCAAGTGACGAGTTTAGTACCAGATTTACCATCTCGTTCCCCATTGGAGGAATACATATTCTAATGGCTTGAGGCATTATTACGAGCCTCATTGTCTGCATATAATTCAGACCTATACTTCTTCCAGCTTCCATCTGTCCCGAAGGTATAGCCGAAATAGCTCCTCGAATGGTTTCACATTGATATGCACCCGAGTTCAGTCCCAAAGCAAAAATAGCACTAACACAGGCCCTGTTAGAAAGAATATCATCTCTCAAGAATGATAGGATAAAATTACTTGATCCCTCTAACATTTCTGCACCCGGGTCACCAATTAATGCACCTATCTGAACTCCGAAATGTATGAATAAAAACTGAACAATCAGTGGAGTATTTCTGAAAATATCTGTATAAATAGTTGCAACGAAATTTAGAGGCCTGACTCCCCATGGATTCCAAATAATTTCCTTGCCCCTGATATTGAAATGGGATTTCTTATACTCGCCATTTGAAAAAACGAAGAGTATTCCCAAAAGTAAGAGACTAACTCCTAGTATCAGAAATAGGAAGTTTTCGAATTGTAGATCCCCTGTGATTCCATCAGGATTAATGATCCCAATCGGAGCGTAAATATATTCCCAACCATCTAGTCCTAGATTTCTAATTATGGGAACTAGATGACTCAATAGGGAGGCTCCAATAACCGTAAAGATGACGCCCGCGATCCTTACAATTGCTAGGCTTCTCTTCTGAGAAATTTCTTTCAAAGTAGTGGGCGATGTCTTCATCATCGAGAGAGATATCCCTAGGAAGAATCCGAGGAAAATACCGAACATTACTATGTTAACTGTAGCGTACAAACCATCAATCAACATTCCCTTTGAATAGTCCACAAAGTTTCCAAATTCTGAGAAGTCCATTACCTCAAAACCAACCTGCTCATCCTCTCCAGATCTCTCTGTCAGAAGTAAGGAGCCATTACTCCCTACGGCTACACCATTGAAGCCATCCATCATCACAATGTCATTGAATGATGTCGAGTTATCAAGAGGAATAGTCTGCCTAGTAACTATATTCCCTCCGTCCTTACTCATAGAGAGATACCCTTCCTCGCCAGAAAGAAGAAACTTATTCGTCGTTGCAATCTCTATCGATGTTAGATTTACTCCCAGATTAGACGAGTCTCCCTCAGACTCAAAATATTGCATATTCCAGAGAAATCCAACTGCAGTGTTAATTTCTCTGGAAGACTTGAGTACTCCGCCGTCATCTGTAATGGCATATGCTCTAATTTCACTGAAGAACTCTACATCGGTAATTCTTGAAGATGAAGCCTCTGTAGGTGCATCTCTGTAGTCCCAGGATTCTCCGCCATCGTCTGAGAATAGAATTGTCCCTTGTTCTCCGACAGCGATTCCTCTTTCAGAATCCAAGAAAGACACGTCCAACAAATCCCATCCTGAAACCGAACGGTTGGTCCATTCTTGCATTTCATAAGTCCATATGGTTCCATTCCCCCCGACGATTACCAATTCAGATATGCCAGTAAGGCACGCTCCCCGGATCGACTCATTTCCAAAGTCAAATGTAATGTCTGACCACATTGAATCATCGGCCGACTTGACTAAAATTGTACCATCGCTACTAGCAGTTAGGAACGATCCATAGCCAGAGCTCGATATTGTCAAATCAGATGAGGTTAGAGATTCGCCAACTTCCCAAGTTACCCCTCCATCTAAACTCATTATCATTATCCCATTTTCCCCAAATGCCCAAATCTCATTTCCTTGTGCCTCTACTGAATAGAGGTCTTCTAGCGTACCACTGTCAATAATATCCCAGCCACTTCTATACTCCTGAGCATTTGCTGGCATGGAAAGTACTAGTAATGACATTATTACGATTGAAAAAAAGCTTGGAAATGCCAAGGGATATCTTCTCTGCCCCTCAGAATTCATTGTTTCAATCATCCGCTCCCCATTGCTTGGCGAGGTTCTTTGGATATAGTCCCGGCGGTACTGTAAATCTGAATGACTCTCAGTAATGTTCATCATCATCTTTCCCCTGCTTGTACCATGGTAGGCATGCTATACAAGGGCAAAGTCAAGGAAGTATGGAGTACGGATGATCCAGATATTATAGAATTTAGGTATACTGACCAGATCAGCGTCTTTGATCAAATCATACCAAGCTTGGTCCCTAGAAAGGGAGAAAGCCTGAACAGGACCTCATGCCACTGGTTCAAACTTGTCGAAGAAGCCGAAATATGTGAAACTCACATTATCAAAATGAATGCGCCAGACAGAGTTCTAGCGCGAAGGTTCGAAGTAATTAGAGAGCCGGGCGCGATTCCCCGCGACATGGAGAATGTTTTCGTCCCTCTGGAAGTCATTTGCAGACACTACCTAGCTGGAGGAGGATGGAGAAGGTATGACAGGGGAGATGTCGGACCAGAGGAATTTGGATTCGATCCGGGAACTGTATTACATGAAGGTGTTAAATTGCCCTCTCCATATCTGGAAGTCTCCACCAAATTTGAGAAATTCGATAGGTTACTAGATCGTAAAGAAGCGTTAGAAATTTCTAATTTATCTGATGAGGAGTTCGACACCATCCTTGATATCGTTGTTAAGATAGATGAAATCATACAGAGTGAAGCATCCAAGAGGGGTCTGATACATGTTGATGGAAAGAAAGAATTTGCCCTTGGCCCCGGTCGTGTACCCGTTCTAGTAGATTCATTTGGTACTCTAGACGAAGATAGGTGGTGGGCGGCTGATGATTATGATAACGGAAATATCGTGTCTCTATCCAAAGAGTTTGTCAGGGAGCATTATCTCTCAACTGGCCACTATGAGCAACTCTATGAAGCCAGAGAGTCAGGTTCAGAGGAACCACCCATCCCAGCTCTTCCAAGTAAAATAATTGATCAAACCGCAGATCTTTATGCAGGAATGTTCGAACGTCTAACTGGTGAAGAATTCTAGCTAAGAGTGCCTTCTCATAAGGACCCCGCACCTTCTTCTTTGTGCCGTCCTTAGCATTGCAAGTAAGAGTCTGAAAGCATAATCAACGCCACCATCTAAGGGCTCTTCAGAAAAAACCTCCCAACGTCCAGAGCGAATAGCGCTACTCAACTCTGATACTTCTCCGATATTCAACCATCCAAGTAGTGTTAATCCACCAAAACCATGTCTGAACCCCAATTCTCCAAGATTATCTTCAGATAGTCCTTCAGAAAGTTTCGATAGAAGATCATGCAGAACTGTCATATCTCCTTTCTGCTTGGTATTTTCTAGGAGATATGTTACGATATTTCCATCTCCATAGGGAAATCGACCCAGCCTTTCCTTGCCGGAGCTAGAGTCTATCGGCTCAGTCCTTCTTCCCTCTGAATCTAATTCTCCTATCGAAAGATATAGCATTGTAGCAGGGTCAAAAGTCGATTCAATACCTTCCTTTAGATTCTGAATATCAACTGAAAATGGGCTTTCTTTCTTCAATTCTACGTGATCCCCTCCCATGGAAGATAGAACTGCAGGGATAATGTCGAGAGGATCCCTAACTATGGGGTCAAATGTGTGGAAGTTTGGTAGATTTGAATTCATGGGCACGCACTCACCACTATTTTTCAGATCTTAGTCGATTTAGACGCTCTTCAAAGCTATCCATTGAATTATCTTCTACTTCATTAGATATTTCCTCGGTTGGAAATTCTGGAACGTTTTCCAGATTGTCGGGCACATTCTCTTCTTCTACTACCTTTTGACTAGAAGACTCTCTCTTCTTAGTCATATTAGCCTTCTTCTCCAGTGCCTTTTTCTCTACTGCTAGCCTAGTTCTCTCCATCATTTCCCTACTCTCTCGGAAGTTTCTAGCCATCCATGCGAAAGCAATAGAAATTCCAATTACCAAGCTGGCCGATGCAATCGCGGTACTTGAGTCACTGAACCCTCCTTCAGATTCTCCTGAGCCTGATAGAATAATCCTGGCTTCATCGTCCGAAGGGTCAGAATCAATGTCCCAAGGGAACTCGCAACTTATCGTGGCTACTAACTCTACTCCATCTGCGACATCTGGCCTATCTATGGCAGGCCTAGGAGCTAAGGCACTAGATTCTGACATATCGACTACGTATTCTGCAGAGAAGGAGTTACCGGCTTGGATAGAAATAATACAAACTGAACCATCTAAAATCTGATGATTATCTCTCTTGGTGAGTATGGATAATTCTTGTTCTTGACCAGTACCGATAATCTCCAGACCCACCAATCCGATATTCCAATCAGTCCTTCTAACCTCGAATGTATTGCTATCAGAGGAAAATTCAACTCCTCTTGAATCAATAGCCCTAATTCTCAGCTCACTCCTGCCCGGCATAGGGCTCCATCCATCTGCACTTAGGTTAATCATCCCCGATGATTCCCCTTGCCCTAGTAATCCTGAAATTGAATCTAGCATATTACCTCGGTCATCCGATAGGATAACCGTGTAACCAAATTTTTCACTTCCATTCATTATTGTACAACTAGCTTCAACGGCACCTACATCTCCGCCAATGGAACAACTCCCCTGTCTAACCGATGGTTCTGATACCCATGATCTATACTCAAGTATTGTAGATGGATTAACAGTCAGACTTCCATTTCCTCCCGTGTAGGAGCTCCATAGCCATCCTCCTGCATCGCTCCAAGAAAGTGGGCCACCAGAGGAATCAATCACTGTACTATCTGAACTGGTTCCATGAATTTCCAAGATATAGCTATCACCAGAAGTAGAGATGATTGCCGGACTCGTCGACCATGAATGATTCTCTTTCCTGGTGTCCATCGAGATTTCTCTTTGGTTACCTTCAGAGTCCTTAGCTAGTATTCTAATTGTCTTGACATCCCCTTCCCAGGTTTCATCTGGCAGTAGCTCAATTGGAACGCCAGAGGCCTCCCCGACTCCTAAGATGACATACTGATCCCCGGAGATTTCCCAACCTAGTGGCAGGCTGAGTATCTGAATTGAAATCGTGCTTGGAGCATTACCCTGATTTTCGATAAATGCTAGAGGGTACCCCCCATCCTGACTAACCACCCAATCTCCCTGTCCCGACAAAGAGAAATCATGTATTACCGCAACTCTCAGTGGGAACACTATCTCGGATAGTCCACTTGAATCTCCTTCTTTGATCCTTATAGTCAATTCAACTGCTCTTCCGTGTACAGCATTTTCAGGGGGGGTAATATTTAGCGACAGAGGAGCACTTTCTCCCGGGTTGATAATCGGCATGTCCGATACATTCCCAATTTCCCATCCTTGCTCTCCCGAAACAAACATGGAGATGTAAGGGCGACTAGGAGAATTTCCCATCTGTAATACGGACAGTGTGATTTCTGATCCATGGGTTGCAACTTCCAGGTTTGCTTGATCAATTACCGCGTTCCAGGACGGAACATGTCCTGAGACTACAGAGAACGAGAATGATGTAATCTCCTGACCTTGTGCTATAGCGGTAACAGTTACTTCTGCTGATGATCCACTCCATGCATCATGAGGAATAGTAGTATCGACGGACATCATCCCAGTTTCATTTACTTCTAAGTTGGAAATGGCACTCCCACTGGAAATCCATTCCGTCGATGAATCCCCACTCTGAAGAGAGGTAACCACGGATGTCAGTAGTGTTAAATCATCCACTAGATTTCCAACATTTGTCACTAGAACTTCCAATGATACAGACTCTCCAGGATCTGCCTGGAATGTTTCTCCATCAGCATCAATATTTCCTGACTCGCTAGAAAGGAATGGATAGACATTCCATTGATGGTCCTGCCTAGCCTCAAATACTATTTCGACAGCAGATAGAATAGTAGAATCCCCTTCTGATTGCATCGAGAATGAAATCTTCAGAGGGACCCTGGCAGGGGTATTCTCAGGGAGCAGTACAGTTACAGGGACAGTGGTGAGGCTACCTGCAGAAAGAGATACCAAATCTCTAGAAAATGAGATCTCCACTCCTGGATCTTCCGTGATATTTTCATCCAGTACTAACGAATAACCTAGATTGAATGTATCATCTCCATTTCCAGGATTTTCTAACCTCAATACAACCAGGGACTCTTCTTCCACCTCTACAAGGAAAGGCTGTTCGCTGGGCGATGAGATTACCATTGACGATCTGAATATTTGGAGTATCTCTATTGATAATCTGAGATAATGAGATGCCGACTCTTCACTAGAATCTTCGAAGTAGTGAAATGCAGGGGCCGCATTACTTGGAAGACTTAGAGACAGAAAACCCATACCGCTCCCGTTGGAAACATCCATCGAAAGATTGTCTCCATCTAACTGTAAATCGCCCGATGTCGTCCAAGACCAACCAGTTTTTGCCATTCCGGCCGATGATAATGACCATGATAGGAAATCTTCACCTGCAGGACGGTCAGCTTCTACAATCCACTCTAGGCCACTTGAAGGGACACTTCTGATATGACTCCTACTAACGACCCCGGAAGCAATGAAAGTCAAATCTACAGTTTGACATCCTTCATTCCCATCTACACATAGCGTCAATGCCGTCTCTACTTGATCACCAATTAACACAACCTGTTGATTTTCATCAACAACTGGGACATCAAGGTTAGCTTCCAGAACTAGTCTCTCTCCCGGATCAAGAACCAATGCGAACCTCTCATTCCCATCCTCATCAATTAATCGTAAATCACTCCCCCATAGTGTGTTCCCCCAATCCAATGAGATTTGATTTTCCACCGCATTCCCAATATTTTCCACAACTATCCATGCTCTAGCAGAATCTCCGATTAATCCATAGCCAGAGCTGTATGATGCCCCCTCGGGACCTCTAATGGATAACCCCCTGGTCCTATTTGCCTCAATAGGAAGTATAGATGAAACACTAATGTTGGAGTCACTATCTAGAGACATGGTCAAGCCAAGGAAACCTGAATCTGAGCCTAGGGCCGAGGAGGGGGCGACTATCTCAATAACGGGAGACCAAGATTCCCCTGTTGCGATCTGAACACCACTACTTCCTCCGGGCGTCACATCATTCCATGTCCAGCCCGAAGGAAGATGTGAACCATCTATTTCCAATGACCAAGTCCCTGATAATCTCCCAGTAGATCTTACTATCGGAAGGGCTTCAACCGAATCTCCAGGACTGACTCTCAAAGGCTCTGATGAAATTTCAAATGTGACATTGTATGTGGGGATTATTGACAAGGTCTTGGAGTACACATCATTATCTGTTCTTGTCTGAGTCAGATTGGAAAATGGATCAATCTCCAATGTAAACTCATGGTCTCCCAGTGGTCCTGACCATTCGACAGAGAAAGATTCGAAAGACCCCGTTCCAGAAGGAGAAACAGGTTGCATGGATGAAAATCTCTCTCTTCCTATCTCTATTCCATCAGCATATAAAACTGCATCAACATCGGAATCTGGATTGCCAGTTCCAGAATTCTCAATGAATGCTGAAATCTGTACATTTTGCCCTGGATTAGGAGAAGTTGGATCGAATTCAATTCCTCTTCCATCAAGTAGTGGTCTGATATCAGGACTCTCTAGAGAAACTACTGTTGCTCCAATAACCACATCTAGGGTATTGTCGCCATCAATATCTGCTAATGATGGTGAAGACCAAGTCCTCTGATTCAATTCCAAATCATTCGTCCATTCCGTTCCAATGGCCGAACCAGTACCTTCTGAACCATCAAAGCCCCATAGCGATCTTCCGTAAGCAACTAGCAATTCTGGCTCCGCCGTTCCCTCGATATCCATCCATATTGGCTGTGAGACGGCAATCTCATCATTCGGCGTACCGCTACTTTGTTCCAAATCACGATACCACGCTTCATTCGGACTTGATGTATCCGTATCATCCACACATCCAGTTATGCCATGTCTGGCGGTAGTGGTCTGCCACCACGTAATCCAGCACATTCTATCGTGGTCTCCGTCACCATCAGTGTCAATGGGTAGGGGCGGAGAATCAGCATATCCATTGGGAGAGCTGTAACTCCATATTTCAGATCCATTGGCAACTTCCAAGCCTCTAAATTCGGCCCCATCAAGACCTCCTGATGAGTCACTATCGGTTGGAATAGTGACAATTATCTCAGGACTACTATCTTGATCTAGATTGGCCACGATCGGCCCTGGTAACCTGATATGTGGGACATTCGAGTCCCCATCTAGGTTACCAAGTGACTTCCCATCCCAACTGGGGTCGCCACTCGATGAGTCCAGCTTCCAAAGCCACATCGCACCATTTGTCGACTCAGTTGTTGTTAGCATCACATAAGCTGTATTGTCATCAGTCTGTACAAAGACGGGGTCGGATCCATGACTCCCATATCTAAGGCTCTTATCCCAAATCTTCGTAGGTAAGCCAGAAGAAGGTAGATTGATCGCGACCACATGAGGGGAATTGTCACTCTCTCTTATGGCAGATATTACTAGTTCTGCATCACCATCTAAGTCCAAATCAGCAAGGAGAGGTTGTGAGGTTGGCTTATGTCCGCCCCAGATACTTCCAGTGTATGGCCCCTCCTCGCTGCTTATCATCAAATCTGGCTCCTCCCAATTCCAGAGTAATTGACTCTCATGCGAGTCACTCGATGACCATCCCGTAACATCACAAACTAGTCTGGGCGACCATGCATCTACTCGTAGTGTGACATCACTTCCCACCACTAAATCATACACAACTAGAATTTCCGGACCTGCAGAACCATCGATATCGATAATCATTGGAGACGCTTTGACCGTCTCAGTTTGACCGAGGTTAACTTCCCATGCCAGATCGGAGTCTTCTCCCTCGATTATTCTCAGATAGCTATCCCCCGATGAAGTATCGGTTTGAACTACTACTGTGTATAGTGAGCTCCCTCCGCACCTTTCATGAGATTCTGAATCGACTTGAAGGGAATCACTAAAATCGCCGATGGGGGTTCCAAGAGAATCAGTACCGATGTCATAGTTGCCATACTCCCAGTTAATCACAGGGTCGGTAATGGATGAAAGCGAGTTTACGCTACCCGTTGGGTCATGCACAGGACTAGCAGACATTCTTCCGGGGGTTCTACCTGATTGGGGCCATGGCTGGTTTCCATCTTCCCATGGATCTACCATGCCAGTAGTATACTTCGAACTATCTTCTGGTATCCCAGTCTCAATGACCTCCTCCAAAGCTAGTGGATAGAAAACCACGAGCGACATTATTGCCGAAATAATCAGTGCTCTGCGGCGATTGCACCTGCCTCTCGTCCTTGTAAGGGATGTCATCAGATTAGCAGATGGTATTTGTAATACTCTTGAACGTTCGCACCATATTCTCTCTCAGACCGTAGGTCTGAGTGATTATTGACCCTAGCCGAGCATATCTTTGCATCCGTTGTGCTTATACAGGAGAGGCAGGTCGCCGTGGCACGGACTTCTCCTCCAGAGGCTCAGCCGATGAAGGACGGGAGGGATATCCCGCCCGTCCAGGCAAACCTTGGAGAGGTCTGTTTTGGAGGAAAAAAAATGTACAGTATTGTTGAGCGAGAAGACACTATTCGTATTCCAGCAGAGTATATAAGAGAGGGACAGAGCCTGGTCGACCATATAGACAGTCTCGCTAATGATGCTTTTGAGGGACGATTTGATGTTGATGAGAATTACACTGTTTTAACTTTCGATCATAAGCCAGTTGGAAGGGGAAAAATCATACATGGGGACGGGGCAATCTATCAAGCTGTAAGATTCAAGGCACTTCTCTTCAATATGGAGAACAATGAAGTGGTTGATGGATATGTATCCGATGTTTCGGAATACGGGGCATTCGTAAGGATTGGGCCCGTAGAGGCATTACTCCACAAGTCACAGATTTTAGACGAGCCAATTCAAGTTAATATGGGCATAAGGAGAATCGAGGGGGCTCAATCTGGAAAACACATTGAAGAAGGATCTCACGTACGGTCGAGGGTAGTTTCCAAAGCTATTAATCAGAACGATCCAAGGGCAAGTAAGATTGGCCTAAATTGTAAGATGGACGGACTTGGCGCCGCTGGTTGGATTACGGAGAATGATTAGAATGGCTAAGCAACCATTTGCTTGTGGCGAATGTAATCAGATTCTCCCTGAGCCAGAGAACAAAAAGGACCCAGTTCAATGCCCTCATTGTCCCAATTCTCCTGTTACTACTGATTGGCAAGGATTTGTAGTAATTCTTAATCCAGGCAGGTCAGAAGTCGCCAAGAGGCTGAATATTACTAGACCGGGCAATTATGCTCTCAAAGTCAACATCAGGTAGGTGAATAAATGCAAGTAATTGATAGAAAAGATAACCCATTGCTAAACAGGGTCGAAATTAGATTTGTTTGGGATCATCCAAATTCTCCCACTCCCGATCTTTCACAGATGGTTTCTGCCGCCGCTAAGATCGAACCAGGCTCAAAGGAAGACCTTATTTTCATCAAGGATGTTTCTACGAGATTCGGAATGCCAAGAACGACCGGACTGGCACTAGTCTACTCTTCAGAGGAAGCTTCGACTATCGAGCCAGAATTCATAGTCAAGAGGCATAAGAAGTTTAGAGGAGATGACTCATCAGCTGACGGAGAAGGAGGGGATGAGTAATGTCAGATAGCCCGAATGCCAACTCAAAGTGGTCAAAGTACAAGGTTGAAGATGGTAAATTGCAGCGTGGCGAGTTCTGTCCAGAACCCGGATGTGGGCCAGGTATTTTCTTAGCTATTCACAAAGATCGCAAGTCCTGTGGAAAGTGCGGTTATACGGTCAAGAATGAATAAAAACTGAAGTCAGTTATGTTCATCTTGGGATAATGCTCCACCGTAAAACATACTCCAAGAGCCACTATTGGTCAGTACCATATCGCCCATTAGAGATACTCCGACCTCGCTCCTTCCAAAGGTATTCAGCTTCGCATTGGAGACATGGCCATCATGCCTCCATCCTGTCCATTTCCATCCTCCCTCGTAGGCGGATACGTCCATCACGGGCCCCGGCACTCTGAATATGAATGGTTTCGAATTCAAGTCATTCATTATGGCTATATTTTTACCATGTAGCATTATTATCCATCCTGAATCCTGATCAAATCTGACATCATGTACCCTTTCTGGGAGATTTGATAGAATGCCGTTATTTATTTCATGTCCAGTAATCATAGACACTACCGAATAACCTCCAGAAGATGAGAATGCATATATTTCATCCTCCTTCCTAAGTAGGGAAACAATCGAGTCAATTCCAACTAGGTCCTCAAGCTCTCTCCATCGAGGGTATGGCGATCTCCAAATCTCACTTGCGTTCCCGTCTATCATGTATATCCCAGAGCCAAGACAAGCAAAAACGATATTTTCATCAACCGTACACATAGCAAGAGGTTCGGACTGTAGCTCCCTAGTCCAAGAGGCGGATTTACTTACTGATCGAACAACATCACTATTTTCCGAGTCATCAGAGTCTGAGCTAAAAGATTCCCATTTTTTACCTAATGGAAATGAGCCCATGTAGGCCTTCCTCATACTTCTATCAACCCACGAGCCAATCCAACTATCGGAGCTAACGACCCCACATGATGAAACTCCAGGAAATGGATACATAATCCCCCCACTAAACTGTTCTTTGTGATGATCTATTTCGAGCATTTGTCCATCCGAGCCGACTATCAAAGAATGATCCGCCCCTCTATCAATCCTAACTGGATTGAACCCTACATCACTAACCATAATGATTCTGCGTCCCGACACTACTGCTTGAAGGTGTGGATGTAATATTGAATACATGTTTCCCCTGCGAGTTGCATGGCAACTCTGATCCTATGTTCCGAGTCTGATGATGCATCTGTCAATCTCAGAGACTCATTACTCAGGGCCTCTGAGTGGGGCCAAGAGGAGGTTTTCCCTCATGGTCTGGTTGTAAAACACCTGACTTGCGATGTCCACATTCTATCCATTGAAAAAATTCATATCCATGCAGACTCAATAGATTTGGTCCATGAAAATGAGGTCTCCTGTGAAATAAACGAAGTTCTAGTCCTTTCCAGGCATGTCTCTTCAACAGACACTCCAGCAATAACTCTGCATGCTATCGGATTACCTGGTATCTGCCCACCGGGACTGCCCGGAAAATCAGGCGGGATAAACGGACAATTAGTCCCTCCTTCTCCGAGGTTTGCATCCCTATATAGAGAAATGTTGAAGGAGGCACGAGAGAAAAAATTAGATGAATATTTTGACCTCACTTTGGAGGCAACACATCACGGACCAGTTCTAAACTCGCCTACTCTTTACATCGAGATAGGCTCTACACAGTCTGACTGGAGCAGAGAAGATGCGCTCAACCTATGGTCCAGAGTTCTTTGCAAAGTTCTGGGTCTAAATGGCAGTATTCCACAGGGCAACTGGAAAGGAGAGGGAGATGTCATGGTTGGGCTTGGAGGGGGGCATTATGCTCCAAGGCACAAAGCCGTGGTGGAGAAGGGAAATATTTGGTTAGGCCATGTTTTGGCTGGCTACTCGCTCGATTTCGGCACGACCGATCAAATTACTGGCGGGAACTCAACTATTTTGTGGCAGGACTCCATTCTTTCAGCTATCGAATCCACCAAGCAAGCATTTCCTGGAGCCGACATATTTGTACATCTGGATCGAAAGTCATTCAAGGGCTGGCAAAGAGATGAAATTAGTAAATTACTTGCCGAAAATGACATACTAATACGTAGAGGAAAAGAGATCTATCAAGAGTAATTGTGAAGTCTCGACTCCTCTTCGGACTGTTAATGGCGTTCTTGGGTAAGCTGATAGTAGCGACCATGCCACTGGCTCCAAAAACAATAGTCCGTATGGTGGCCAGCAGATACGTAGCCGGACCAAAATTGGAGGATGCAATTACGACAATGAAAAAACTCTCCTCCGAAGGGGCTTGTTTTACAGTTGATGTACTCGGAGAGGAAATTACTTCTATGGATGAAGCCAACTTCTTCCAGAAAGAATACTCCCAACTAATTGACTCAATCAAAGAAAATAATATTGATGCACATATCTCGATTAAACCGACCGCCTTCGGACTGTTAATTGACAAAGAATTAGCATTCGATAATATCCTAGATATAACGAGAAAGTCTTCTGAAAACAATATTTTTGTAAGACTAGACATGGAAGATAGCAGAGTGACCGACTCAACAATTGAATTGATGATTAGAATCAGGTCTGAAGGGCTGAATAATATTGGCGTAGTTCTGCAAGGGAGACTATTTCGAACCATCTCTGACATAGATAAGATATGCAAATTACTAGGTCATAACTCAGACTTTAGGATTTGCAAGGGAATCTACCTGGAACCAAAAGAAATAGCCCATACGGGATATAGGGAAATTGTTGACTCTACAAACACGGCCATCGAACACATGCTGAGAAATGGCGCCTATACTGCAATAGCCTCTCATGACTATCCAGTGATTGATAATTCCCTATCATTATTGGATAAGTACGGCCTCTCCCCTGATAGTGGCCATAGGCCGTTCTCAGGAAAGGGCCCGGGCTATGAATTTCAGTTCCTATTAGGGGTACGGGGGGACTTAAGGAGAAAACTAAACTCTGAAGGCCACCTGACTAGGATTTACGTCCCTTATGGTCAGCAATGGTACGAATATGGAATAAGGAGATTGAAGGAAAACCCAGAAGTTGCAACCCATGTCCTCAAGGCCTTACTCATGCCATGGACAAACAGAAGATAGCTAACTCTTCACAACTGGGTGGAGATACATTCTCCGTATATCAGCAGCGACTCTCTTACCTCTCAGTGTTCTGCCCTCTCCTGTATGAATTGCCCTGATCCTCCATCTACGGCCATCTATCCTCATAACGGTGCCACAAGAGAACTCCTTCTCTGGATCGCAGTCAATGGTTGAAGCAGTACTAGTCTCTTCATCTGTAAGGGTAATCTTGATCACGCAAGTGTCCTTATTCACAGCCCACATCGAGACTATTTCGCCAGCTTTACAAGAATTAACCGACATCTTATCTCCAATCTCAATCCTTGTTACAGACCAGAAAGAACCATCCCTTTCGAATAAATCTCCAACTGAAATGGACTCATCAGAATCCGACTCAACAAACACCGAGGAACTTTCAGATCCTTCGGAGAGAGTAGTCTTGATACTGACAGAGGAGTTCGGTCTAAGTTTCAGTAGATGGACATCGGAGCATTCGATACACTTCACCAAAAGATCCTCTCCCTTGCCCCTTGAAACCCTCTTCAGAATTTCATGCTCTGTCATAGTCAAACATCTTGGACATTCGGTCACGTCGGCGATAATATCGCCATCATCGCCTACTCCGGTCATGTCTGTCCGGTCCGAATGGGTCTCTTGAAGGCATCCTTGCAGACCAATCTTGAAAAATGATGCTTCTATCGTTGTTCATGGTATCCGGCAATGGTGGTTTTGGACTACCACAGATGTCTGAGGAAGAGATGTTGGAAAGACTCCTTTCTGAAGATCCAGATATGACCGATACTGAGCCTCAGATAGCTTCTTCCATAGGGGAACAAATGCTCTTGATGGGACTCCGAACAATGCCTCGATCGCTGAGGAGCAGGATAAGGGATATTGTATCAAGAGTGCCACTCGGTAACGCCATACTAGTAGGAGGAGGGATAGGCCATCTTTCCGCATGGCTGTTCGACCTTTGGTGTGGCGACCCCTCTATTCCGGACAGTTCTTCCGGAGTAAAGCCAGACTCCTTTATTATCGTGGAAGAGGGGGCCAGATTTGGAGTGATTATCGATAGACTAATCAAAAGATACAATGCAGAATCTTGGTCAAGAGTAATCGCGAAGCCATGGATTGAGATAACGGCAGAAGTCACTAGTTGGTCTGCCGCTTCAGCTTCATTACCGTCCTCTGCCAGGCCTAGCGATATTCCATTACCCGTTTCTTTAGTAATCATAGATTTGCCAGATTCGGACAGGCCAGTTGCAGCATCCTCCGCATTTGACATACTTTCACCAGGAGGGATAATGATAGTGCCTGAGCCGGAGGTCCCCACAGGTGACGTCGGGTCTCCTGCAGTGGGCGAAGAACCAACAGAAGCCCAGTCCAAGGTTATTGCATTCAATCAATGGATCTCATTCATCAAAGATGTTAGCGCTAATCATTCTGTTTCTTTCGTAGAATTATCAGGTGGCACACTGGTCATCATTCGACGTGTGGCCTGAACATCTTGTACATGCCTGCCTTGAATATCTTTCATTTGAGAAAAACTAACGCCTAGGTGATCAGACTCTGAACTAGTATTTTGAGACTCATTTATGAGTAAATCTATGCGTAGCAATCCATACCCATAATGGTCATCGTGATCTTCTTGGCCATTCTTCATCTCGGAGTTCTGCGAGATCATCATTTTCAGATTAGATATTGCAGAAACTCCTCCTTGCGATCCATCTCTTTTCATCTCAGGATTAACCTCCAAGAAAATCGCTAGTGATCCTGAAACCCATGCAGTGGCGGCAGAGGTTCCACTTGACCATCCCCACCAAGTTCCACTTCCCGTACTTTGCGCCATCAAAATTGGTACTTCATGACCGGGTGCAACTATTTCTGGCTTCTTATCCGGATCCTGTCTAGGGAGAATTGGGTTAGGCCATAATCTTCCATTGTTGTCTCCCTCAGAACTCCCACTCCAGATCGAGCTTGTTCTAGTTACTGCACCAACACAGATTACATCTTCCACTGAACCGGGAGATTCCACGTCTCCATCGTCATCTTCTCCATCATTTCCAGCGGCGGCAACAACATAAACGCCCAAATCTATTGCATTCTGTACTGATTCCTCTAACTGGTCCGTAGTGAAGAATCCAGAGCCAAAGCCCTGACTTCCTCCCAGGCTGAGCGAGATAATATCCGCGCCTCCATCAACACACCAATCTACTGCATCGGCAATTGTTGAATCAGTCCCTGAACCATCATCTGAAATAGCCTTAGCAATTAGTAAATCAGCTTCTGGGGAAACCCCATTTAGTCCACCCTTTGAAGCAATAATCCCTGCCATAGCGGTTCCATGACCTTCGTCATCATAAGGAGAGTCAGAACCAGAAACAAGATCATTCCACCCAATTATATTGGTATCTTCTAGATCGGGATGGCTCATATCTATTCCAGTATCAACAATGCAGATTTTTACTCCACTTCCTTCGAAACCATCAACTCTATCCAGCCCTGTCATCTCCCTGTATTCGTCCTCCCATATTTCTAGAGAACTAGGAGGGCCACCGAATGTCACATCTGCAGTTTGATATACCGCCCACAGAGAAATTATCAATACGCTGAGGAGAACTACCAGGGATGAAGTAACTTTAATCAATAAATTTAGAGACGAACTATCGATAAATGCCTCTTCTTCGATTTCTTCATCAGACATATTATTCACTCTGGCATATTCTATTACCATGCATCCGTCTTGACAAAGTGACTAGTTGCAGAAGAGCTACTACCGCATTTTTCACACTTAAGGCGGAGTGGTAGAATTCTGGCGCACGAAGAACAGGGATCCCCAGGAGCGCCCCAACCCGTACATTCTGCGTCAGAGCAGTGGACCTCTATCTTTCCGCTAGGCTTCTTGATTACAGGAGTTTCATCGCCACAAACCGGACAAAGTCCTTGCAGAGTTTCTTGTCTAGTGACTACTGATACCCCCGCGACCTCCCTAGCCCTCGTTGACTGAATAGTATGGTCTCCTCCCCCTAGCATAAAATGAGGATACCAAACAATATGCATCAGGAGGAAGAAGGATACGACTCCCGAGGTGACGTAGAGTAGAGAGATTCCAAGCATTTCATCCTCGAAAGGCGGCCTTTGAGAAATGGCATGAGAGCCAGACCAGGACATGATATTGATCATAATTACCCAAATGACTAGGCTAGCGCTCCAAGCATCGAGACGATGGTCTTTCCAAGCCTTTTCAACTAGTCTAGGATCCGGATGCGCATGCTTCTCTTCAACATGGATGTCCCTAGTTTCAGTAACTGCCCTGTGGACGACAAAGACAGCCAAGAAAATCATGATGAGATTCCCCATGGCTACTCCTCCAAAATCCGAAATCCCAGAACCGAAGGGGAAGTCTGGAGAACCTGAATGAGAGTAGATGTGCCCTAGTTGGACAGAGAACGATGCAACCACAAGGAAAACCAGATTCTCCCTCATTATCGGATATCTGGCCCACATCAACACCAAGGCCGATGCCCAAGCCATCATTGTAAGTAGGCTCAGCATTAACGACCATTCTTCTAGATGGAGGAACCCACTCTCTTCGCCGAACAGTCCTCCCCTGCTCCAGTCGCCCCCCGAGGAAAGCTCATCGATTCCATAATCCCAAGCGCCCATTACAACTGAAGCTGAAGCGAGAGCCAATACTAAAGCCTCATATTTTCCCCAAAATTTTCTCGAAGTATGTACGTGGAATATAAATTGCAGTAACAGAGTATCGATGAATGATAGAAAACTCGACCTTTCCCCTAGGTTTGTTACTTTACTAAAGTCTGACAATCTTTGGACTTCGGACACTTCGACATCAAGGTCGTCGGTCGCCACAGTCGCCCCCTCCATGGGCACGACCAATAGACGGATGACATAAGCCCCTCGACGATTTGGGCATTATTTGGTCAGTTGTAGTGGCGCCGAGACGGAGATTTGAACTCCGGAGGGATGAACCCACATGATTTCCAGTCATGCGCAATACCAGGCTATGCGATCTCGGCTATATCCTATCCGACACCCTTTACAGTCTTGAGCTCATCGATAGCCCCTCCCATAGTAACACCCAAAGGTAGCTAGCCATTCCCGTGTCCAGCGCCACTGTGGCTTAGGGGTATAGCATCCCATTGGTAATGGGAAGGTCGGGAGTTCAATTCTCCCCAGTGGCTCCATTTTCACATACTAACTCGTCCAGTTTTTGCCCAGTTCATGCGAGACGACCAATTCATTCATAATGTCTGCAATAACACGAGCTAGCATGTCGAACTACCGCAGGAGGCTCGCAGGAGCCTTAGTACTTCTAATGATACTAGCGCCCATAACAACAGCCGCAACTACTTCATGGGCCGGGCCTTCAACTGTAAACACCTCAGGAGGCTCTACTACTCTGACTGGATTCAGAGCCCCAGGGAACGCTACAATCATGGATGGTTGGGCCCATTTAACAGATTCTCCGATGGCCGCCTCATTGACTCCTGCGAATGAGATGGACATCTACACTTTGGAAAATGGAACTAGTTCAGGAACCACAACAGAATATCGAGAGGGGAACCTTACCCTAGTAGATGACGGCACCTTGAATGATATAACCCATTTTGATAATTATAACTACAGTATTTCATTGGACTCAGATTACAGACAGGGTCCTGCAAATATAATCAGAATCGCTTTTGAGAGCACTGCAGGATATACCCCTCACCCTAGTTGTAATGGACTTAAGGGATACAACCTCACTTCAGGGTATGACGAGGGAGGAAACGGGGTACTCGATGCCTCTGAGATCTCGCACGTAGATTACCTATGTACGACTAACCAGACAATTCAAGGCGGAAATGGCGCAGTCAGCAATGGAACCGTCGTAAACGGGTCCTTCGTATACGTCCAGAGTCCACTTAGTTCTGGCCACTCCACATGTTCATTCGGAGGAAAATCCATGGTCTACGGTAATGACTACGGGAACTACTATGATGGAGACACGTCACTTAATGCAACAGAGACAGACGGTACACTTTACTTCTGCAACAGGGATACTTACTGGGCCGCCACAAACTTTGACTTTAATGGAACCGTAAGCGGGCAAGAGCAAACTATGTCCTACGGAGTAGTCCCATCCAGTGCCTCAGAAGGCGGTGTTGCTGTGGCTACTAAGCCCGGAGAGGCACTTCCTGCTGGCGTAGATACATGGTTGAATTTGCCAATTATGCAAGTTCCCTCTAACGCTACCAGAAACAACTACTACCTTTCTTTCGACCATTGGTTCCACCTCGATTCTTCAGAAGCAGGGGCTTGGTTGGAGTACAGGACATATGGAGGGTCCTGGACATGGATTGAGACAGATGGCGGATACCCTTCTTACATCGATCAGACGAATATAGAAGTTAATGGCGCTCCTAGTGGCAATCTTCCGGTTTTCACTGGCGCTACCCACAGTGGCTGGCAATCAGAAACTCTGAACTTAACCACTCTTTTCTCTGACCCCAGCATGAGCTCGGTAGCATCGGTAGAATTCAGGTTCAGAGTTTGGACCTCTAACAGTTCCGGATCTTTCCCAGGTTGGTTCATTGATAATGTCGACTACAGAAACGACGGTACAGGCCAAGGCGTCTGGCATCATGGATGCGATGTCAATGGGACTTCATACCAGAACTACGGCACATACTGTTACTACAACAACAATCAGTTGGGCTATCTAACTGTCCCCCTAGACCTATACAATGTAACAGATCTTGAGTTTGATCTCCACTGGGACTTGGAGGGTTCGAGCTGGGACAATGCATGCATTGAGCTTTCCAACAACAACGGTACAAGTTGGACTGATATCTCTTCCACAGGAACTTCATCAACAGCAACACAATGCAGATCTAGATCTGGAAGTATACCCGGGTCATCGGGATATGCAGATAAAGATGGTAACATCCCATCAGTCAACTACAATGGATTTGCCTATACTGATGATAGTGGTGGCATGGTTACAATCTCCAATTCCGTACCAACGGCAAACCGAGTCAACGGCAGTCTTCTGAGATTTGTTGTCCAGACAGACTCCTCTGTACAGTATGGTTCTCCAGGAGGTACTGGTGATCCGGATGATCGTGAGGGACTCACTGTATTCGGATACAGAACAATGAACTCCCTTGGAGATATGATGGCCCAGTTCACCATACCTGCGACCGCGACAACATCTGGTACTCATGAGTGGCAGTTCTTGACTCTGAACTCTGGTTACATTAACGTAGATATGGGTTTCGAGGACTCTCAGGTCACTCCTCCAGATGTTGATTATCACACCGGATTCTACAATATCTACCAACAGTCTTCTGGAAATCAGGGTTCCTGCAACTCCGAGAGATGTGATTGGAGGCTATCCGAGCCCGCTATTTCTTACGGGCCTGAAAGTGCTTCTTCTTTCCCGTACATGTACAAGATTGGGCAGAATGGTGGAACTGATGCGGTATACCAATCAAGTCTCGTGACCCCTATCTACACAGTATCGGGAATAGGTGAGTCATCGTTTGCTTTCGACATGAATGCCTGTATGGACTATGGTACTGGTAACTATGTCTATGTCGGCGGTGCATTATGGATGAAGGTCAATGGTGGCCAATGGCAACATGTGGATATGCCTTCGTACACTGACAGACAATACAGTTATGCAAGTGCTTCATACACTGTTAATGATGGTTTGGAGATTTGGACTAGGGTCCATTGTAACAGTAATGATTGGGGCTCATATGAGGTCGATCTCTCTGATTACAAAGGCGATGATGTACAGTTCAAGTTCGCCTTCGGAGGTAGGTTCTCCGATGCGAACTCAGGATGGCATATCGACAATGTCGGCATTAAGATGGGCAACTTCAGTCAACCAGGAACCTGGACCAGCCCAAGCTTCTCAATTGCTGGTGAAAATGCATTCAACAGGGGAATCATAGAGATTGATGGAACAACGGATGATTATGCTAATAATACACTCACAGGGTCCCTTGTCGACGCTACATCTGGAGTGAGTATTCCTGGATATTCCAATCTTGACTTCCCAATTAGTCTGGCAGGAGTAGATTCCGACTCCTATCCATTGGTTAAACTGGTCGTTGATATGGACACTACAAACCCCCTGTCCACTCCGATGCTAGAATTCATCAGAGTTGGAGGAAACAGAATCCTTACGGCAGATATGATGGGACTAAACGGTTGGCAGATGACCAATGTTGAAGTGGTCGACGGATTGATTAATGCAACCAGCACATCTGGAACGATTTCTTCAGACTACATCCATTCTGTCAGGCCAATCAAGGCACTAAGCTTTGGAGGCAACTCCTCCGTGAACGTGCAAATAGAGGTCAGAGACGAATCGGGTAATTCCATCGGTAGTTCTCCCAAAGGAGGATCTGTAGTCTTCACCACTCCTAGAACAGGTTACTCACTTCATGTAACGCTGCCAACAAATGGATATATCGACAGACTTCAGATTTCTCATCTCTATGGGGAGCCAGCATCCAATGTAGAGGTAGACTTTGCAGATGATGGAAACCTAGACTGGTCATTCCCCAATGACCTGTCTAGAGGGCACTATGCTTGGCAGACTAAATTACTAGGAAGCCAATCTGATATCGGCTACTTAGACGGATCTAGATCGATAACAATGCAAATTGGATCTACTCCCTCTTCCGCATTCGCCATCATCCCCACAAGTGGTAGTGTCAATGGCGGACTAGTATCACTGGTGTCCGATTCTGACGGATTTGAATCTCCAGTGGATATCAGCATAGCGGGAGCAACATTCTCAACTGGATCCGCTACCGAGAGATTTACTTCTGAGATGGATCAGTACCAGATTTCAGCAATTAACTCACTGGCATCTGGTTGGGCCGACACAGAAACCGATAGGGATTGGAGAGTTGTAGAGTTTTCTCTTTCCTCCACACAAAGTCAAACAGTCACACTCACTGGACTCGCAATTGGATATACAATGTTCGAGAATGTGTCAGATATTTCTGTCCCAATAGCAGACTATCATACTACTATCTCCCAAGCTGATCCGCCACCTGTGGAGATAGCCATACCTGTGACTATTTCTTCCTCGACCGGTTCGATATCGGTTGCTGGCGAACTCGTATATGATTTCATTATGACCAACAGAGACTTCCAGGTGCCAAATACACTCTATCCAGATGGGGTCATTAACGAGATTGAGACTGCACATCACCACCTAAATGATAACTCTCTGCTAAATGCGATAGAGCTCACTGGATCTGCATCCGATGGCCAAATTATTGCCTTCAGAGCTGAAAATGGTAATGACGGGCTTTGGGGTCAAGGTTCTGACCCGGTGACGATCAGTCAAACATCTGGAAGCAGTGTCGCTCCACTGGATGTATCGCAGTCATATGTTGAGATAGTCACTCATTCTGATGGATATGACGATGTAGTAGTCAATTGGATGTTTGATGTCAATTGGAATTGGGATGACGTTGAGTCAATCAGGTGGGTTTCCACAGCACTGGATGAGAACGGAGAGTTCGTGTGGCCTGCGGTTTCATTAAGCGGACAGGGTAGCTCAAAGGCCGTTGAAAACGATTTACAGATAGATTCATTCGAGGTGCGTGATGAATATGGCAGGCTACTTTCAAATCAGTTCTCAACATTCTATCCGTTCCCAGTAAAGTCGACAAATGATATCAATGTCTCAGGAACTGTTAGATTCCAAGATGCCTCTGATTCCAGGCCTCAGCCTTCAGACTTCTTGGTCGGACTAAACATGTCGGGAGCACTGTACTCTATGACAATGGGTGATAACGGTTCTTTCGAAACAACTGTTGACTGGCTATCATCCACTACTATAGGAAATGAAGTAACCCTTTCCCCACTAATGCTAACCGTCGGCCCATCGGGTTCGACTGTAGGAGCTGAGGATACTTCCGGTACTCCTCCTCAGACTACCGTAATTATCGACTCTTCAGCACCGGTTGCCGGTCCTCTGCAAGTAAATACTCCCACTGGACTTCAGGATGCTCATGGAAAGGTATGGGATCCAACTATCCCGCTCTCGGTTTATGTCACCATTGATGAATCGGAGGCCAGAGGCGAATCAATTACTCTGAAGTATTGGAGAGGGTCCTCTGACGATTTGAATATGGATGGAGTCGCAGATGAATCTGAGTATCTAGGACAAACGCTTCCGCTATCTTCTGGTATGACAGGACAACAACAGGTGAACTTCATCGGAATAGATGTTTCAGCACAGGACTTCAATAGCCCAGTTCATATGTTTATCGAGGGTACTGATTGGGCAGGTCTTACTTACCAAGAGGGCGGTACCGGGGGTTCCGCAGGTGCTTCGAACTCCTGGGCTTCTGTAATAGTCGCAACGGATGAGCCTACTAGCATACCAGCCTCGGGATATTCTCTGGATACGGAACTAGGATACCTAATGGCCGGCCACAGGCACACATTCTCAATGCAGATAGATGAGCCCAATGGGATCGAAACTCTAGATAATGTCACTATCATGCTATGTGGTGATGGCCCAAGTAACGTCGGTAAGATGTCCTATGACCCTTCAAGAGGAGTTCTATGGTCCGCTCCCGACAGCATGGTTACGCCTCTATCTGTGCAGACCCAATCTGTAACGACCGATGTAACAGAACTGAGCATAGATTTCGAAATCTCATGGGATTACGTCTGGGAAGACGGACAACCATCTTGCAAACCCAGCGTTTCGATATTAGATGATTTGAATACCGTGGCATACCAGAATAATATTGGGGAGCTATCTTGGCAATTAGATAACCAATTCTTGGCCATTCCCGACTCTATGACTGACCTTACATCTCCAATGATGGATCAGGTAGGCAATCAGTTATTCCTCAGGCAGGGAGATGAATTCATGCTCACTGGTTCATTGATGTACGCAGGCACGGGAATGCCGATAAACAGTATTCCAGATGACCTAAGGGTCGAAGCAACCGTTATTTATGGATCACAGCAAATCAGCAGTGAAACAGAGTTGGCCGAGGATTCGACGTTCTCAATTACTGTGACACTACCAGATAGAGTCCCACTGGATCCAACAATGGCGGTTTCTCTAAGTGTGTTAAATGTCCCAGGACTAGGAGGATCGACAGAAAATTCGGATTATTCGATAGTTGTCGATAGTAGGGCGCCAACAGCCCTATTCGATCAGCTCAAGTATCCCGACTCCTCTCTCACTATTATCGAGTCAGACATGGTTGATGACGTCAAGGTCACAGTCACAATGAATGACCAAATAGGGATGCAAGACGGTCCACTTCAGGTCGCTTGGGTATACATGAGAGGAAACTCACCAGTCACAGGTACCGAAGATAGTGGCGAGCTAATGTTAATCCTCGAAGGAGACAGATCATCATCCTCGGAGTGGTCTGATGTATATCAGTCAAGACTAGATCTAACCCCTCAAAATGGAATGTCAATTGAGGCAGGAGATTCGATTTCCTTCTGGATCACATCCACTGATAAGTCGGGTAATGAAGTATCAGGGCTCGGAAGTGAATCCATTCCAAGGGCGCCCGCATTGAGGATTATGGAGTTCATTGGACAATATGTGAGGGCAGTCTCTTCGCCCAGCGCACCTCTGATGAATGAGATTGTTACAATCGAGACATTCTGGGAAAACACAGGCAAGAGAGACGGAACTTTGGTTGTCGGACTCTACGAGCTAATTTATGAGGTGGATGAGAATGGACAGTCTTCCGAGAGATGGAAGGAATCACTTACTACGGCTCAGACCCCTAACTTGGAGATAGCACTAGAGGCAGAAGCCACCAGTGTAAGGGTCACATTCAGGTGGGAAGCAACGGCTCCTGGACAACCCAATCTATACATCGTTACTGACATTGATGGGGATGGTTCTATCGGAGAGTCCGATTTCAATGCCGCTGATATTGCTATTGGGGGAATTAGCGTAGTGCCACCTCCTCCAGAGGACGAAGGGTCTACGGATAGTGCGATAATGATGATCGGTGCAATTGCCGCAATCGCTGTAGCCGCCATAGGCTTCCTGATGAGTCGAAGAGGGACTGAGGATGACGTTTACTACGACGATGATGATTACGAATACTATGAGGAAGACGACGAGTACTAGCGACTTTTTACCCGTCATGAGGAAAACGGCATCAAAACCCTTTCACAACCTCTTGTATTTATAGGCCAAATCATGATTTTCATCATGGGGGAATTCCCTCAGATGGGATGCGTGGTAACAATGGACGATAGTTTATCTTTGGAAGAGCTTAGGGAAGAAGTTGATGATCTTAGACAGTTAGTCAAGACACTGTTGACCATAATAATGGAAGAGGCTGATGGAGTTCAAACTGGCTCCGCACCCTCAATTCCTGATCAGCCAAAGCGCGGATATTGTATGTGATCAATATTCTACAGGTTCTGGATCCACTGTTCTCCACATGTAACAACAGGCTACAGTACGCCATGGCTTCCACTTCTCTGAAATAGAATACAACTCCTCTCTGGACATCCTTTCTCCAGAGTTGTATGATTTTTCAATTCCTCTAATCATTCCTATATCGCCGATCGGAAACACATCAGGACGAAGCATGGTGAAAATCAGGATCATCTCTGCAGTCCATCTCCCTACCCCCCTTAATTTGATCAACTCCCCTATTATCTCTTCATCGCTCATCTCTTTCCATTCTAAAGAATCATAATGGGGCCAAGATTCAGAGATTCCTATTACATATTCCGCCTTTCTCTGGGACAGGCCACAGCTTCTCAATTCTTCAATATCTACTGATAAAATATTCTCGGGTTCGATATCTCCTATCTTCTCGCAGAATCTAGACCAAACTGTAGAAGCTGCCTTTACAGAAATCTGTTGGCCGATTACTGATCTAATCAATGTGTAAAATAAATCTCCCCTAGATACTAATTCCAGATCATCGAATTTATTAATTATCTTGTTGAGTACAACGTCCTTTCTGGACAGCTCTTTTTTGGCCGAATCCCAATATTCTGGCCTATCTCCCTGTAGTGGCATGATACTTGGAGTGCCTAATGGTTCAAGACTACTGGCCTTCTCCCACCTCCATGAAAACAGAGAATATACTAGTTTCCATAGCTGGACTTTGTACTATCATCTTCCTATATTTGGTTTTCACATCAACAGAAACAGTCCAAGATGAGAATAATTGGCAGATATCTACTGTTTGTCTAGATGATCATAACTCATTAGCCACCCATGAGCACGTGCAACTAACTATCACAATCAACGGAACCCAAGTCGAAATCGGTCCAAATATAGGGATCGGAGAACCAGGGTGCGATGGGATGAAGGGAATACATACGCATGATGATTCTGGAAGGTTGCATATCGAAACTCCCAGTCCCATGCCTGCCCCATTGGGAGCATTCTTCGAGATTTGGGGAGAGTCTTTCAGCGAGCAAGAGATATTGGGGCACTATGCAGATGATGGACACGAGGTGGTTCTGACAATAAACGGAGAAGTAAACTCCCTATATGAGGAGTACATGATGGAAGACGGGGATATTATCGATATCGAGTACCGTTCAAGATAATCATCCCTTGATCACAGATACCGGTCTCATCCTCGCAACTGGACGTGCTAGGCCTGCACGATTAGTCAGGCCAATCACCTCATCAACATCCTTGTATGCTTCAGGAGCCTCCTCAGAAAGAACATTTGGAGTTTTAGCCCTGATATGAATCCCCTTTTCTTCCAGCTCTGAAATCAGTAATTCAGAATCTACAGATGCCTTAGCTGCAGTTCTCGAAAGCCTCCTACCAGCCCCATGGCAAGAAGAAGAAAAAGCATCATTGGCCCCATTTACAGGGCCTGCCATGACCCACGATGCCGTACCCATATCTCCAGGTACGAGAACAGGCTGACCCAATGGGAAGCTGGAAGATAATTCTGGGTGATCGCCCCCCAATGCTCTTGTTGCTCCCTTCCTGTGAACCGCACAGGTACAATTCTTCCCATGAATTACATGATTCTCTATTTTCGCAATGTTATGACTCACATCATACACCACGTCCAATCCTCCATCCACCGAATACTCATTTCTCAGGACTTCACGGAGTCTCTGGGTAAGCGCCGACCTATTGGCGAATGCGAAATTTCCGGCAGCATTCATAGCATCGAAATAGCTTTCACCTTCGGAGCTATGAATCGGTGCAGAAGCTAGTTGCCTATCAGGAACAGAAAAGCCCCATTTTTCAGAAAACCAAGAATCTCCTCTCCTAGAGTAATTGGATTCAATATTAGCTACATGCTCAGAACAGACCTGATGGCCAAGACCTCTAGATCCAGAATGAATCATCGCTGTTACCTGTCCTATCCTCAAGCCGAAAGCCTTCGCAGCTTCTTCATCAACGATCCTGTCAACCACCTGTAACTCCATGAAATGATTCCCGGACCCCAACGTTCCGAGAGAGCTCGAGCCCCTCTTCATTGCCTTATGCCCAACCTCTCTATTTTCGCTGTTAAGCAGTCCGTTTGATTCAATACATGATAAGTCTCTAGCCTCGGCTAGTCCTAAGTCAACAGCTGCAGAGGCCCCGCCAGCTAGAATTTCGTCTAATTCCGAGTTTCCTAGGGGAACGCCCCCCTTCCTACTCGCACCTGCTGGTATTTTCATTGAAAGCTCCTCAGCCAGATGCTTTGGATCAATTTGTGAAATATGGAGATCAGTGGAGCATAATCTCACTCCACAATTTATGTCAAAGCCAACACCACCGGGAGAAATTGAACCTCCTTGCTCTCCCCAATCAACATCTGTGGCCACCACGCCCCCTATGGGGAAACCATATCCAAAATGCCAATCTGCCATGGCCCATGCCTCTCCAACGATTCCTGGGAGACTAGCCGTATTCACTAGCTGGGTAGGAGACCTATCATCAGTATGACTGGACATGTGACTCTCATCTGAGACGAGTATTGCATCTGTGAGCATCCTACCGTGTTTTGAGATTCTAATTCTTCCAGGCCCATCTGGCTTCAGATGCCTCTTCCATGGTGCCTCCATAGGCATGCGTCGCACGCGTAACGTTTCAAAGCGCCGTTACGGGACAAACAATCGAATTCAAGTCAAACCCTTCAATGCGTGAGCGAGGATGGTGACAATGGGGTTCGGCGACATCAGTATTCCGTACTGGGAAGAATCTGGCCACATGCTCAAAATTTGTAAGGTAACAGGTTTAAGATTCTGGACCAGAGATAACAGTAGGGATACCTGCGGAGACACCAATCAAGATCCTTACACATTTATAGGAAATCCAATTATTGAGGGATTTGATTCTAGGGGAAAACTGCTCAAAGATGAGATGAGAGAGACTTTCCTGAGCTTCTTTGACTCCAAGGGGCATACTAGAATTGACCCATATCCGGTCATCGCCAGATGGAGGGACGATATACATCTAACTATAGCCAGCATAGCTGATTTTCAGCCTCATGTGACCAGTGGGATGGTCCCTCCTCCTGCAAATCCACTAGGGATAAGTCAACCATGCATTAGGCTAACAGATGTAGCCGCAGTAGGGCGTTCTGGCAGGCATCTTTCCACATTTGAAATGATGGCACATCATGCCTTCAATCGGCCAATGGATGGAAATGTGGTATACTGGATAGATCAATGTGTAAGATACTGTGATGAATTACTTGTTGAAAAACTGGGAATAGAGTCCACTAGTATTACCTATGTCGAGAACCCATGGTCTGGTGGGGGAAATGCAGGACCAGCATTGGAAGTAATCGTGGGAGGATTAGAGCTTGCTACTTTGGTCTTTATGAATCTGGAAGAGGACGAAGAAGGAGAAATAACAATCAAGGGGCAGAAGTACAGTGAGATGGAACTCCAAATCATCGACACAGGATATGGTCTTGAGAGATTTTGCTGGGCTGCTGCAGGAACTCCTACAATTTACGAGGCAATATATCCAGAATCTATAGAATGGCTGAAGACAATATCTGGTTTCGACTCTTTCCTAGATTCATTAGATCTCAGGGTAGAAATGGAAGTACTACTGAGCGAACTTTCTAGATTAGCAGGCATCCTAAACATAGATGTCGGAACTGATGTGGAGGAACTTTACAGAAATCTGTCTGAAAGACTTTCAGATAACGGGATATCAATTTCACTGGACGATTTAAAGAAAGTAACTGAGCCACTATCCTCAATATATGCCATTCCCGATCACATGCACGCGATATGTAACATGCTTGGAGACGGACTAGTGCCAAGTAACAGCAAGGCCGGATACCTAGTGAGAATGCTAGCAAGAAGAGTTTGTAGGATGAAAGAATCCCTTTCAATACCGGCCAGCCTATCGGAGTTAGGCGCGCATCATATTCATACTCACCTAGATATAGACGGGTTTGTACAATCTGAGAGTGGAATTTTGAAAATTCTAGAACTGGAGGAAGCCAGATACCATGAGATGCTGAGGAAAGGAAGGGCCGCAGTCAAGACCGCGCTGAAGAGCACTCCTCTCGATTCGAGGCAGATCAATGATGAAATTCTATTCAGATTATCAGAAGAAAGGGGATTAAATCCTGACATGGTGGTCTCAATAGCCAAGGAACTTGGGTGGCCAAATCTAGAAGTCAGGGTTGGATTCACTGCCGATATGGCGGCAAGAAACGCTCTAATGACCAAGGCCGCCTCAAAAATAAAAGATAGGAAAGAAGTCTTCGAAATAAGTGACATTGAGGCAACTCACTTAGACTTCTATGAGGATACCGGAGCTCTGGAATTCCAAGCTAAAGTACTACATTGTATCCCTCTAACAAATGGTATGATTTCAGGATTAACATTCTCCGGAGAGGTGGAATCTATCCCCTCATATGCCGTGGTGACTGATAGGACCTTATTCTATCCAGAAGGAGGTGGCCAATTGGGAGACCAAGGATGGCTTTTACAGGATGGCAAGGAGCTCGAGGTGCTCGACACCAAAGCCCAAGATGGAGTAATATTGCACTTCACAGAATACCCGCTCGCCCCCGGCAAGGTAAAGGGAATTCTAGACAGGGATAGGAGAAAACAATTGATGGATCATCACACTGCCGTACACATAGTCGGAGGCGCGGCTCGAAATATTCTGGGACCCCATATTTGGCAAGC
This sequence comes from Euryarchaeota archaeon UBA121, assembly GCA_002499865.1. Classification (GTDB taxonomy): domain Archaea; phylum Thermoplasmatota; class Poseidoniia; order Poseidoniales; family Thalassarchaeaceae; genus MGIIb-O5. The sequence goes on from DANL01000026.1 coordinate 48,147, forward strand.
GGGATCTAACAAGGGTGCAAGATATGCCAGATTGGATATCACCCATTATTCTAGATTGACCAGGCAAGAAATAGAGGCTATTGAAGACCTAGCTAACAATATTGTCGAATCAAATCCAAAAATCAAGAAAGAGGTTTTAGAGAGGTCAGAAGCTGATAGAAAGTATGGATTCGATATCTATCAAGGAGGGCCTCCCAAACACAATAGAATCAGAGTTATCAGCATTGGAGATTTTGACATACAGGCCTGCGGAGGCACGCATCACGACCAAGTATCCAGTATTGGGGAGTTGAGGATACTAAAGTCCAGTCAGGTACAAGACGGGGTAGAGCGTCTGCAAATCGTGGCAGGGGAGACGTCGAGGGACCACTCAAGGCGACAAGAGCGCATATTAAGCGAAGCTTCAGAGGTACTCGGGGTCCATTCTGACGATTTACCTAAGGCAGTTTCTAGATTTTTTGAGGAGTGGAAATCTCAACAGAAGAGAATCGAATCTTTAGAAGCGGAAATCGTCAGACTAAGGACTACAGGAGGTGGTGATGACTCGGTAATGGTAGATGGAGTCAGATATGTCATCATGGAAGTAGACGGTGAAATGAAGCAGATGATGACAATGCTCTCTCAGCTAACTCGTGATGCAGAAATGCCGACTCTGGCCATCCTCGGAACCAGAATAGGAGGTGGAAAGTTGATTGTAGCATGTACTGAAGACTCTACTGCCTCAGACAGGCACAATGCCGTTGAGATTCTAAACGCAATCTCGGGCCATATCGGAGGAGGTGGAGGGGGCAGACCTACCATGGCCCAAGGAGGGGGGACAAATGGAGATGGCATCCCAAATGCACTTAAAGCTGCAAATACATTCCTCGGGCTGTGAGATTATGGTTGAGATAATTGATGTTTCAGCCCGCGCCGCCGCAATAGAGTATGCCATTCGAGATGTAGTGGTCCCAGCCGTAGAGCTCGAGAAACAAGGTCACGAAATCATACGAATGAACGTAGGAGATCCATTGGCATTTGATGGGCTGCCAACTCCTAAGCACATGATCAGTGCATACAAGGACGCTCTGGATAATCAAAAAAACGGATATGGGCCTTCTTACGGGATTCCAGAATTACGTGAGGCTATTGCCGCCTCCGAGACCAAAAAAGGATGGGCTTGCGACATGGATGATGTCTATGTAACTCATGGAGTTACTGAGGCTTTACAGATTATCTTCGCCTCGTTCTTAGAGCCTGGCGACAAAGTACTGGCACCAGGTCCACATTACCCTCCTTACATGGCTTATCCGCAGATGTATGGCGCGACGACTGTAGAATATCGTCTCGATCCAACCGATGGATGGCGTATCGATCTAGAAGATATCAAATCAAAAATGGATGAAAGCGTCCGCCTACTTGTTCTAATTAATCCGAACAATCCGACCGGTAACGTTGCATCCGTCGAGGAAATAGACGGTCTCATTCACATAGCCGAGCAGTGGCCAAAATGTACCATAATAGCAGATGAGATTTATGATGGATTAGATTTCACGAACAAATTTGTATCAGTAGCATCACGTTCCAACAAAGCTCCAGTTCTGGCCTTGAATGGAGTTTCAAAGGTTTACTTCGCACCAGGCTGGAGAATAGGGTATATGGCATGGCATGATCCATCTGGTAAGCTGGGCTTGGTCCGCGATGGAGTTGAGAGGCTTCTAAGGAGCAGGCTCTGTGCCTCCACCCCGGCTCAGTTTGGTTACCTGGCAGGCCTGACCGATGATACCGATTGGCTCAAGGGACACCGCAGTAGGATAAAGGAGAGGCTAGATTTTTGCATCAATAGGATTTCAGAAATAGAAGGTCTGGAATGTGAGGCCCCAGGGGGTGCATTCTACTTATTCGTCAGAATTTCTAGTGACAAGCTATCATCAGACGATAAAAAATTCGTACTTCGCCTACTCGAAGAAAAACATGTCTTAGTAGTGCATGGATCAGGATTTTCTCCCGAGTATGGTCATGGGCATTTTAGAATGGTGTGCCTACCCTCAATTGAAATCTTAGACGAGGCATTCAATAGGATCTCCGATTTCCTAGGGGGCTGATCATCTGGGATTACTAGATCGTTTCAGAAAACACAAGTCACTCCCTGAAATCTTAGAAGAAAGGTGGAAATCAGAACCGGACGGGTCAATCTCCGATATACAGAGGCGCGGTCAAAAAATCTGGATGGTGAGTCCGAGATGGATGAATACACTTTTCTCAAATCTTGAAATGAAGACAAGTCTCAGCCTAGGTAGAAAAATCGCTCATGCTTCTTCTGAGTCAGAGGAGTTCCTCATGTCTTTACAGGAAGATTCTCCCAAGGGAAAGAATCCACGAAAATGGAAAAATTTCTCAGAAGGAAGATTATGTAGGGGCTTAGGAGAAATAGAGATTATAGAGGATTCCCCTGAAAAAACCATTATTTTAGTCAATAGATTTTCTTCAGGCCCGTTGGATGCAGGGATTATCGCTAGTACTTGGGAGGTGGCCACTGGAAAAAGACACAAGTTCAGATGGTCCGAATCAAAAGATGTATTGATGATCGAACTGACCGAGGATGAAGTGGACATACCATCTCCCCGGGAAATGAAAAAGAATTGGAATGGCATTGATGAAATTACAGAAAATTCCAGTATCGTTCAGTGGGGCGATATCAGGGAATTAGAATCTGGAGGATGGGAGATCGACGGCGAAAGAAAAATTATGATTCATAGGGATCTAATATTAAGATTTGAAGAATTCTCACTCGCCCAAATAGCCTCACTAAGAGATTCTCGCGAGGAGGACTATGTCTGGGAAGATGTGCTTGGAAAAAGAGCTATGTGGTGGACGGCCGTTGCAGATTCATGCAGGCAACTATTTTCTGATAGTGAGGTGCACGTTATGATTTCAGAGGCAAAAGACTGGACCAACTCATCAATCAGGAATCTCTCCCTTCAAGGATTAGGAAGACTTTCCAATCCAAAACTAAACTCGGATAATGGAGAGTTAAATTCAGAGATAGTAGGATGTTTCCATCCTGCCATTTCTGGAGGCATATTACTTGGATGTTGGGAAAGATCAACAGGCGTAAAGGGACGAATTAAGATCGGCTCAGAAGGAGGAGTCGTAACGGTAAATATAGCTCCAAAGAGAACTTCCATAGCTATCTCCGGATAATCCTGTCCTGTCAAACGTTATATCCGTCCCTAATGTCAAAGGGTCGGCCCCCTAGGGGGGCCGGGGTGTAACAATGGCTATGAATCACAATCAATATGCAGTAACTGCAATCGTTGCAACCCTCTGTCTGGCCGGAATTTACACTATTATCGGGGCCGGACTGTCGACAACAGAGTCAGGAGGATTTGAGCCAGCTGGGTCAGATGTTGTAGACATTGAATCCACTGGACAAGGTGGCACAGATACTGATGGCGATGGCATTCCAGATAGAATGGAAATGACACTCTATGGTACTGATTGGAGAGAGTTTGATACTGATAACGATGGCTTAGATGATGGTTGGGAAATCAGGAATGGATTAGATCCACTTGACAACGGAGAGCCTGCGGATTCTGAGATTCAATTCTCAGATACTGATAATGAAGATGAAACAGGTGAACAAAATGAAACATTCCCTAATCCTGACAATGGCCCCTATGGTGATCCAGACAGAGACGGCTTGACAAACACCGAAGAAGCGGCCTTAGGGACTAAGCCTATGGATAGTGACTCGGATGATGATGGCCTTAATGATAAGTGGGAATCTATGCATGTCCACGAGATCATCACTCCTAATGGCGTCCTGAGGTTGCTAGATCCACTAAACGCCAATAGGGACTGTTATTTCTTAACCCCAGACGGTTCTGTAAATAGCCAAGGGCCAGATGCTAGGCAGCAGATAATGAACGAGCTAAGTAATGATGACTGGAATCTCGTAGCTAATGCCGATGGAGAGATATCCTGTGATGCCGCATTGGATTTGGAGCAACCCACTCCCGATGGTCTGAGAAATTTCGTAGAAGAGAGATATGATACTAATCCGCTTCAAGAGGACAGTGATGGCGACCTAATTGCAGATAGACATGAGATTGCATTCGGTTTTATCGAATTAGGTACGCACTGTGGAGTTCCTGTTTTTGGAACTATTAGTCTCCAATCACCATTCAGTGAGTTCATGTCCGAGCCTGGCGATCTTACTTGGTTCGAGCAAGACATGGATGGCGATGGCAGGTTGAATGGGCCTAGTGACTGGGATACTGATGGAGATGGAATGCCAGATGGATTTGAGTACTGCTACAGTGACCTTCTAGATCCGTCCAATGCGACTGATGCATTCGGGGATCCAGATGAAGACGGATTGAATAATGTGGAAGAGTACGAGGTTGCCTATACATGGGGTCCATCAAACTTCACCGATCCAGAAGAATTCGATACTGAT
>DANL01000012.1:0-6596 GCA_002499865.1 Euryarchaeota archaeon UBA121
AGCTCAGGGAAGTTGTCCTTGACCTCGATAGCCATTGGCTTGGTTGGTTGGAACCTAACTGTCGCTGCATCTCCAGACTTGAGGAACGCAGGGGTCTCTCCAGTCTTTAGATTCTTGATGAGCTCGACGAATCGAACGGCTACCTGAGCGGTGTGAGCGTGGAATACTGGAGTGTATCCTACACCGATTGCCTTTGGTATCTCCATCATCTGGATGTTTCCAACGAAAGTCTCGTCATGACGGACGAAGACAGGCTCGCTTTCTCCGTATCCAGCGACGTCTCCTCTGCGGATGTCAGTTGCCGCAAGTCCACGTACATTGAACCCGACGTTGTCGCCTGGCTCGGCCTTGTCGACCATGGTGTGGTGCATCTCGATGCTCTTGACCTCAGCAGACTTCTGGCTGGGGTTGAAGATGACTGTCTTTCCAGTGTTAAGAACACCAGTCTCGATCTTACCTACTGGGACGGTTCCGATACCACTGATCTTGTAAACGTCCTGAATTGGCAGGCGAAGAGGCCTGTCTGTTGGCTTTGGAGGCATCTCGATAGCGTCGATCGCCTCGAACAGAGTAGGTCCGCTGTACCATGAAGTGTTCTCGCTCTTGTTGTATACGTTGTCGCCATGGAAGGCGCTGCAAGGTACAAATGTGATTTCATCAGGCTTGTATCCGGCGCCCTTTAGCAAGGCGCTGACCTCTGTTACGGTCTCGTTGTACTTGTCCTGGGACCAGTCAACACCGCTGATGTCCATCTTGTTGACATTGACGATTAGCTGACTGACGCCGAGAACTCTTGCTAGGAACGCGTGCTCTCTTGTCTGTGCGTTGACACCGTCGTTGGCCGCTACATTCAGTACGGCTGCGTCTGCCTGGCTTGTACCTGTGATCATGTTCTTGACGAAGTCACGGTGACCAGGGGCGTCGATGATTGTGAAGTAGTAGTTAGGGGTGTAGAACTCCTTGTGAGCTACATCGATGGTAATACCACGTGCGCGCTCCTCCTTCAAGCCGTCCATAACATAGGCCAGACCGAACCCGGCCTTTCCTGCCTCGGCAGCTAACTTCTCATTCTTCTCAATTACGTGCGCTTCGATGTGACCGCTGTCCAGAAGCAAACGACCAACTGTCGTCGACTTTCCGTGATCTACGTGCCCTACGAACACGATATTCAGATGCGGCTTGCTCTTGTCTTCCCACTGTGAACCCATATTATAACACCTCTAAGTGTGGCCCGCCGACCGAAGGGGCGTATATGAATCGTTCCCCAAGAGCGTTTTCCACTATCAGTTACCGAAGTGGTGAGCAGTGTGCCGTTGGTGCTATCTATACTGTAGCTCCACTATGAAATAGTTGACCTTTGTCGTGTGCGTCTCCTCGTTAACTAAATCCGCGGACCATTCGCCTGGGAGAAAGCCCCTTACCGTGGAGGCCCCTATCACAAGCCACACACAATAGTCGTCCGAACCACAGTCTCCCGCATTGCGATTATCGTTAGAAAGTCCAGTGGAGTTAGCGATCTCATCCTCAGTACTGTTGTAAAGGTAGATGTCTAGCTTGTTATCGGTGGTAGTGACTGGCCCCCCTCCTAGTCCCCCTCCTGCTTGATCGTCATCTTGTTGGGGATAATCTACCTTGGTTCTGAGGTATCTGATTCTGTCCTTGGTATCCTCATCGTAGGTTACAGGGAATTCCCAGGTCATTATTATCGGATCCTGAATCCTCCTGTCCATCTCGAAGTCACTCCACTTCCCTTGGTAGTTGATGTAGACTGTGGAGTCGTCATAGTGAGTGAGTCCATTGTTGTCCGTGACCACCAGCCTGATATCCCAAGCTCCGGCTGGCATGTCTTCCCATTGTACTACCTCTCCAGTAGCATCAACATCATTGTCCTTGATTCCATCCTCATCCGAGTCAGTGTTCCTATCCAAGTCCCACTCATAGCTTACTATGTATTCATCTGCGTAGCAATCAGGATCATCGGGATCACAGCCAGCCCATGATCCCGAGCCGTCTAGGGATACTGTAGTTGAGACAGAAATCTGCCTGTCATCGATTTCCTTGTCTTCGCATACCCAAATCATGACGAAGTCGCCGTTTGGAGGGGAGTCCCCCTCACAGTTGTCGTCTTTGTTAGAGGAGATTTCCGCATGAGGCTCTCTTGCTGTTGAGTCGATGACGGTTATCAGCATGCTAGTTGTGACCTCATGGGTTCCATCGCTAACGGCTAGCTTTGCGGAGTACTCTCCAGGCTGGGCATATGAGTGGCTAGTAGTTAGCCCGGTTCCGGTATTGCCATCCCCGAATGTCCATGTGAATGTCATTGGGTCAGCGTCGGGATCTGAGGAGCCCACGGCACTGAATGTGATGCTGTCACCAGCCCTTACTGAGCCAGATGGATCGACAGACATGTTCGCACTGGGTGGGCTATTGCTCCCTAGGACATCCATACAGCCGGCTAGTGCAGTGAAAATCATCAACATCGTGAACAGTAGCGCCGTCACTTTCCTGTCTCTCATCGGTTCTCGCTGGAACCGGTATGAAATCAACCCTGCGATTACATGCTAGAACTCAAATATCGATTTTTGGCGGGTTCCCCTGAGTAATTCGTCGGCGTCCCAGCCAAATGCTTCTGTTATCCTGCCTAGAGCGGTTGCCATCCTCTTAGCATAGTATTCTGGGTCGTAATTGGGGGGTTTGTCATCCGTTTCCTCGACTAACCAGGCACTTACTTCCATTGGACTTACACTGGCATCTGTTACGATATATCCTACCTTCATTCCCGGAGTGAACTGTAGACCTCGTGAAATTCTCTCTTTGGCGGCCCTGACATAGGGAAGCCCGTTCTCATTCTTGTAAACGCTGAAGTCCCACTCGCCTTTTCTCTTGTCCCACTTGCCCTTGCAAGATCGACTGATAACTAGCTTCGACACATCTACATCTGTAGCCCTTAGATTATCGATGACTGTTTTTGTCATTTCAACGGAGGACCAAGCATCTCCGTTAAGAATCAGCTCAAACATTTCTGTCATTGTTTCAGTCAGAAGCTGGAAGGAATCTGTCCTTCTAACTTCATATCCCCGAATCAGCATCTCCTCCCTGGGCCAGACCACTCTCCCTACGTATCTCTTTTTGGCGCCATGACTGAAGAATGCTGAAAGAGCGGTCTCAAACTCCAGCTCAGCGCCCTCCTTTGTGAATTGGCCGGCTAGAGAATTCCCGAACTCGATTGCCTTTTCTCTGGCGCTTGACCACGATTCGAGATCCTCTCCTCCATCTGGTTTTCTTGTGGGGGCTTGGGTCCCTACCGGAGACTTCACAAATATCGAATCAGTGTCTGAATATACCACCGGATGCCCGCTGTTATCTAACTCGGATATTATTGCCTTGATATTGTGTCTGGCCCATTCGGTTATACTAGCTCCGAGATCTGGATGAGTGAATCTGTAGAAGCTAGATGCGAAGACTCCATAGAATGAGTTCATCAGAATTTTCACGGCGTACTGTAGTTGATCCAAAAGGAATTCCTCGGCGGCATCTTCACTGGAACGGGCGCTGGACATTTCATGCTTGTATTGATCTCTCTTGGACATTAAATCCTGGAGTAACTGAGGAACGAGCCCGACCCTCTCAGATTTCGAAACATACCTAGTCTCGGTAACGGGAGAAGAAGCGAAGGACTCGTCTCTTGTATCATCACGAACTAGAGTAGTTGAGCAAATATTGTTGGAGATCATTATCGAAGGATACATCGACTTGAAGTCGAGTACTACCACCCATGGCTCCACTCCGGCCTCAACCTCGTGAACATATCCTCCAGCTATCTGATCACGCTTCCTAGGGCCTTGATTTGTCATGGGCACCGCGACTGGTGGGTCTGATCTATCTGCTAGCCTGATCACGAGTGAATCAATCCACTGGCTTGTAGTCCCATTTGAAGCCATCTCAACAGGAGTCAATGAAACTGAGGCTAGGGCCTCTTTCCTTGCGATAGACTTGAGTCTGTCGAGTATGTCCAGTGGGAGATGGGTATCCATCATGCAGTATTCCATTACTACCTCAGGCCTCTCAGCCCACTCCTCATCCATCCTACTCGCATCTACATCCAGCTTTCTCTTGCTCTGATCGTCGGGCCAGAGTAATTGTGAGACGTACCTTAGAGTCTCTCTCTGTGGCCTCAGAGTCTGTCTGGCCTGCCACCATGCGTCCATAGGAACCCTTCCTACTATCCTCCAGACCCTGTTTTGCTGCCTCTGAGGAAAGACTCTCTTGCTCTCGCTGTCAGATGCGGGAACCCTTCCCCATCCGAAAAGTGGGAGCCTGTCTATCTTAGGGCGAGGGCATATGACCTCGGATCTCTCCTGCATTCTGGGAAGATCGAAATTATCGATATTGTATCCGGTAATGAAGTCTGGGTCCTCTTCCCGTACCAGTTTGGTGAGTCCTTCCATGATCTCCCTCTCCGAACCCGTGAATTCGTGCTCAGACCTTGATCCATTCCTATCAATTACCGCGGCGGCGCATAGTATCCTATTTGTGGATATGCTAGTCTCGAGATCGAATGAAAAAGATACGAATGGAGCGGGAAAGGTATCGGTCTTTTCCAAATCCTCGAGATTGCATGAGATGACCATGTCTACCGGGTACAAGCCTGCGCCACCGGCGGCGATTATTGCCTTCTCGGAGTCTAACTTGGAAGTGTTATCATCATTCTTTGAAATCTCGGGTGCTCTCTGCCCTGCCCACAAGACCCTCCCGCCTGCCGAGATATGTGGACCAAGGTCTAGGTCCAGCATCAATCGGTTAACGAATAGTATGTCCGCACTTGTAATCTCCCAGTTATCCAGTTTCTTACGTAGATTCCTGACGGAGTAGGGTTGGTTGGCGTAGACCCTCCAGTGCCTCTTCATTCCGTGTCTTGTCCATTTCATGACCGGTTCCGAGACCTCGACAACCTCGCTCATTCCAGATACTGAGTCTAGGTCGGGGTCTTGTTCCGGACTGGGGGCTCCCGGTATAGCGATGTCAAAGTAAGGTCGGAGACCATGAACCAGTAATACAACCGAGTGGCCGTCCTCTGCCCTACACCACAACTCTACCACTGTTTTTGGAACAGTGGAGTCGATAGACTGGTACGAGCCAGAGACAATACACATTCTGCCCTGCCACTCCATCAACTCGCCTCAATGTGAGCGGACAACACACCGCCTTCAAACTATGTCTCAGAAGAAGGCCATAAGAGTACCGGGAGGGAATCCTTGCGTAATCGTTGAAAGCCGACTTGCTTCCGTGTACATGGGGGACTGCCATGCCAGATGATACTGAACCGGAAATCGACTGGGATTCTCTGACCTTCAGCTTCACTCAGACTGACAGGATGTACATGGCAAAATGCGAGATCGGGGGCGAGTGGGAGAAAGGTGCCATGAAGGACTTCGAGGATTTGGTGATCTCTCCAGCGGCTGGTGTTCTGAACTATGGGCAGGGGCTCTTTGAGGGCCTCAAAGCGCAACGGGCTTCCGATGGTAGCATAGTTCTGTTCAGGCCTCAGCAGAACGCAAGACGCGCACAGGAAGGGGCAAGGAGGCTTGGTATGCCTCCTGTGCCTGAGGAAATGTTCCTAGACGCAGTCATTAGCACTGTTAGAGAGAACTCCAGGTGGGTTCCCCCGATGGGCAAGGGGGCCTTGTACATCAGACCGCTTCTGATGGGCAGTGGCCCGATTCTGGGGGTTGCCCCGGCTCCTGAGTATACATTCCTAGTTTTCACCTCCCCCGTAGGGCCCTACTTCAAAGGAGGGATCACCCCGACTTCACTGAGGGTATCTGATAAGTTCCACAGAGCCGCGCCCGGTGGCTCTGGGGGGGTCAAAGCGATAGGAAATTACGCTCCTGGCATGATTCCTTCGAAGATGGCTAAGAAAGAGGGTTATTCAGAGATTATCTATCTAGATGCGGTGAATCACAGATACATAGAGGAAGTCGGTGCTGCGAACTTTTTCTGTGTGAAGGATGGAGTAGTATCAACCCCAGCTCTGACTGGGACGATACTGCCGGGAGTCACAAGGTCCTCGATTATTGAGCTGGCTTCCTCGAGAGGGTATGAAGTAAGGGAAGAGAAAGTTGACGTTGAATACGCAATGGAGGCAGATGAGTGCTTCTGTGTTGGTACAGCTGCGGTAGTTTCGTCGATTGGAAAGATCGAGTACGGGGACAAGGTATCAGAGTTCAACGGGGGCGAGGTTGGTCCTGTGACTAGGCAGTTGTACGAAGAGCTGACTGCTATCCAGCAGAGGCGCGCACCTGATGAATTTGGCTGGATTACTGAAGTAGAGTGAGGGGTTTCACTAGGGCAACATAATTGTGCGAGCTCCCAGCCGCGCTGAACATGAAGACGGGGTCAATGCTTGTCGTCGTCATGATGCTATCTTTTTCGGGACTTGGTTGTATACATACCAACAGTGGCGTAGGCGGGGCTGAAGAGAGCTTGAATACCGATACTGGTATCTTCGTTACTGGTCCTGATGGGGAGTCTCTGGACATTCCTCCTCTTCCATTAGAGTTCGTTTTCAGCGATGTGGGCGAGGAGGGTGCCGAGCC
>DANL01000012.1:6983-15333 GCA_002499865.1 Euryarchaeota archaeon UBA121
TGCGATTTCGGACAGTCATGGGAGGAAGTGACTGGACCTGAGTGTTCGTTCACCACTAGTGATCCATACGGTTGGGTCGACCCTGTCACTGATCGTATTTTCAATGTCCAGATGCAGGGGCTCGAAACATCTTGGATATGCTGGAGTGATGACGATGGCGAGAGCTGGTTGGGCAATCCACATGATTCTGGGACTACTCCATTGAATGATCATATCAAGCTCGCAACAGGACCTTGGACCAGTAGTGGATACGGAATAGGCGGATCTTTCTCCCAATCGTTTTATGATCAGGCTGTTTACTATTGTTATAACAAAGGGGTCGGTATTTTCTGCTTCACAAGCTTCGATGGAGGGGCGACATTCGAAGCTGGTGGACAGATTTTTGGGTTAGCCACCTCCAATGGTGGTCTTCATGGCGCGATCACGAGTGCGCCTGATGGCACAGTCTATGTCACACCCAGAGTTGAGACTCCCACAGTAATCGTTTCGAAGGACAATGGCTTCAGTTGGGACGAGCACTCGATGGGAGAGGACGTAGGGACCCCATATCCCAGGAAGAACTCGGAGGTTGCCACTGATACACAATCCAACGCGTACCACATCTGGACCGGTGGCGATGAGGGAGTTTACATGTCAAGGAGTATTGACTCCGGAGAAACATGGGAGCAGACCAGTATCCGAATAAGTCCCAAGGAAGTGATATCCACCACATTCCCTCAAGTAGACGCAGGAGATCCTGGTAAGATAGCCATCACCTATCTTGGAAGTGAAAACTCGAGTGAGCTCGGGAAGCCCGATATCGATGGTGAAAATTGGACTGGAAATGCTCACTACGCCACTACTAACGTTAGTTACTACCTTTACATTACATTCAGCCTGAATGCACTTGACTCGTCCCCTGTTTTCCACACAGTCAGGGTTTCCCCCGACCCAGTTCAAATTGGCAGTATCTGCCTCAACAGCGGCGATTGCCGTGACATTGGCGGTTCGAATAGGAATCTATTGGACTTCAATGACCTGCATATAGACAGGGAAGGCAGGGTCTATGTGGCATTCGCAGATGGATGCATAGACTCTTGTGCATCTGATTTCAACTCAACCGCCGAGGACTCGCGAAGCAAGCTCGGGTCTGTGTACTACCTCGGTAGTGGACCCAGTCTGTATGACTCAGTGGGGATGCTAGACATTCCTTTCTAATCATGGATGGAACAAGAAGGCGGCCCCCAGAACGAGGTAGGTTCCTAGTAGCATAGCGCCTTCAAGCCAATTTGATTTCCCATCAGAGGCTATGATATTGACAATCAGGACAGCGAGGAATGCAGACACTGTCTCTAACATACCGAACTCAAATGTCATGGGAACTTCGAGAATCCATGCCACTATGATCATGAGGGGCGCCACGAAAACCGCAATCTGTGTGGAGGAGCCCATGGAAATAGCGAATGAAAGGTCCATCTTGTCCTTGCCTGCAACCACCACGGCGGTGAAGTGCTCTGCTGCATTGCCAAATAGGGGCAGTAGGATTACTCCAATGAACAAGTGAGGCAGTCCCATATCATCAGCCGCATATTCTACAGAGTGGACTAGGATCTCAGCCATCCAAGATACCAGTATCGTGGCTACAACCAAGAGGATTATTGCATCACGCTTACTCATCTCTGGGGCCTCGTGATGGTGCGTTTCAGTAGCGAACAGGTCCACATGAGATCTGAATTGGAAGTAGAGGAACAGTCCGTAAAGTGCCAATAGCACTATCGCTGCAACGTGACTTAACTGCTCGACACCATCGTCCCCTTCGGCCCCTCCAACTGTTGAGTTGAACACGGCAGGAATAATCAGGACAATCATTGCCAGCAACATTAGTGAGCCGTTGGAACTAACCTGAGAGTCGGAAAACTTCTGCTCGGGGTAGTTTATTCCCCCCCATAGAAATGCCAGACCCATGACAAGTAGTAAATTCCCAAGAATACTACCAATGAGACTAGCTTGGACCAGTCCGACCATGAGTTCCTCGGTTGCAAGCCCTTCGAGTGTTGAGGTGTCAGCTTGTGACGCTGCATAGATCGCTAGCAAAGCAATAATCATCTCAGCCGCATTTCCAAATGTGGCGTTGAGCAACCCCCCTAGTGATTCTGATGTGTAGAGGGCGATCTCCTCCGTAGCCCTGCCCATCAGAAATGCAAGAGGCATGATTGCCACTAAAGAGGAAAAGAATGCAAGTGATTCATCTTTGGCGATGTAGGCGAAGTAGAAAGTGATTGGAATCGCCAGCAATAGGACGTTTAGTTTACTATCTCGAGGATCCATAGCACGGACCCAGTTAATCTCGGATGACATGTTCTTCGTATCATCCAGTGGCTCTTATGAGGTGAATGTTACGCCTTAACAGGAGCGTTCATTGCTTCTCGCTATAGTCGCAGAGCATGCAAGGTGTGCAGAGACTGGCACTGACTGGAACTCCTGCAACAGGAAAGAGTAGCGTATGCGCACTCCTTGATAGGAGCGAGTTTGAGATAGTCACAGTTGAGGAGCTTGCTATAAAGCACGAATGTATTGAGGACATTGATATCAGCGATGGTGCTCGTCCAATCGACCTCGAGATACTCTCAGATATACTGGAAGAGTTATGGATTGAACCACCTCAGAAATTGACCTTTATTGATGGCCATCTTTCACACATGCTACCGGTAGACGGTGTTGTGGTACTCCGTTGTAGGCCCGATGTACTTCGTAGTCGTATGAATGAGCGTGGATATGATGTTGCTAAGTCTGAGTCAAATGTGGAGTGGGAATTAATCGGGGGCCCATGGAATGAATATCACTCCGAGGTCCCATGGACTGAGTTTGATACCTCGGAGGCCTCGACTGAGTCAATTGTTAAACTGATACGAGCGTGGATATCAGATGGCTTCAAGCCTAAGACCCCCGACACGGGAATAGACTGGATTGAGGAGGAGGTCGCCTAATGTTCGAAAAAATGAGGGAAAGATGGACTACGGCTATACAGCCACTTGTTGTGAGAATGGGCAGTTTAGACCCTAGCGTGTTAACATGGACTAGTCTAGGGGTAGCTATCGCTTCTTTCTATCTACTTTCGCAGGCTGAGAATGACTCGTCTGGGGCCACATGGGTTATCGGAGGAGTTTTTCTTATCCTAGTCGCGGGCATTCTAGACGCCCTAGATGGAGCCTTGGCGAGACATCAAGGAACGGATGGCCCATACGGTGACTTCCTAGACCATACCATTGACAGAGTGGTGGATGTAGGATTACTGGTGGCCATCGGGATGAATTCCAATTTTGTTGATGATTATAGCACTGGTCTACTAGCAGGACTGCTGACACTATTCGGATCTTACATGGGAACTCAGGCACAGTCAGTGGGACTCGGTAGGATCTACGGAGGGTTCTCTCGAGCCGATAGGATGGTTCTTACAATTCTGGCCTTACTTGTGGCCTCTTGGCAGGCCTATACAGGAACGGCTGGAATATCTGTAGATTCATTGCACTGGATAATGGAAGTATTCAATCTAGGAAATAGTGAGCTTAACGGTATGACATTCGCTCTGGCCATATCTGCATGGGGCGGTATTTACACGTTCTTGATTAGGTTCATCAAGACTCGTGCTCAGTTGCTCTGACGGCAAATGTAGACGCCTGAGCAAATGGCGACATACTGTGTATCATTTGGGGTAATGGTTATCCTCTGTAATACTCGCCTCGGCTCCGTGAAGCATCTCATCAACAGAGTTCTGGAGCTTGATGAAGAGTCTGAATTGCCCACTGGACGAATAGATACAGAGAGTGATCCGGAGCTACAGAACCTTCTGATGTCTTTACAACCAAAGATCAGAGTATTCGGTTGTGGTGGGTGTGGTTCCAACACTGTGGCAAGACTAGAGCACGAGGATCTGTTTGATGATGACTATGTCAGAGGCATAGCCGTGAACACAGATGCACAACACTTGTTGCGAGTTGCCGTTCAAAACAAGATATTGATCGGGAGATCGGCGCGAGGCAGGGGCGCTGGAGGAGATCCCGAAAAAGGAGAGCAGGCCGCCTACGAGTCCGAGAGATCGTTGAAAGCAGAGATCGAAGCATGTGATTTGGCTTTCATCACTGCCGGGCTCGGAGGTGGCACTGGGACTGGTAGTGCTCACGTCGTAGCCAGACTGGCCCGAGCCGCTGGAGCCTTGACGATTGCTGTGGTTAGCTATCCATTCCTTTCCGAGGGGGCACTAAGGAGGCAGAATGCCGAGTGGGGACTTGAGAGGCTCAGGGAGGTATGTGACACCGTTGTAGTCCTTCCTAATGAGAGATTACTAGAGGTTGATGGAGTCAGGGAGTTACCACTAGATGCGGCATTCAGAGTAGCGGATGAGCTACTCATGCGTAGTATCAAGGGAGTATCTGAGATGATTGCAAAGGAGGGCGTTGTCAATCTTGACTTCCAGGACCTCCGATCTGTTATGGAGAATGGCGGAGGAGTAGCAATGATTGGTCTTGGGGAGGCCCGAGGGGAAGGAATGGCAGCGGCGGCTACTGAGGAGGCTTTGCAGTCTCCACTTCTAGATATTGATGTTTCAGATGCGAGGGGTGCTTTGGTTAACGTTGTGGGAGGACCGAGTCTCTCACTGGGAGATGCAGAATCCTGCGCCAAGATAATAAGAGACAAAATTAATCCATATGCGAGGATAATTTGGGGAGCTACAACAGATCCCACCATGGGAGATGGAATTAGAGTACTGCTAGTTCTCACAGGAGTCAAGAGCGAGCAGATTCATGGTGCGGCATTACATACTCAGATGAGGAATCTGAGGAGCAGGACCGTGGAGTTCATTGGATAGTCCCTTTGGTCGCCCAAACGAGCTTATCCGCTGTGCTTAAATGAAGCTCGTCGGTCGGCAGACCGCTTTGAGGTTGAACCATGGGTGTTGAAAGTTCCAATGTTGGTGTGGTAGAAGACACTGTACAGGGATGGCAGGATGGCATAGAAGGCAGGATTAAAGGCCTTCAAACTGGATCCTATGCTAGAATTTTGAAGATGGCCAGAAAGCCTTCAAAGCAAGAGTTCAGGCAGACAGTAATAGTTTGTGGAATTGGAATGCTTGTACTCGGACTAATAGGATTCGTGATGCTTTGGGGTATGGACACTTTGTTGCCCGACTTCTTCAGCTGGTTAACTAACTAAGGAGGGATGAGATTTGTCAGATGCTTTTGTTGCCTATATCCGCCATGCAGAGAAAGTGCTACTAATGCAACGAGCTGACGAAGTCTCAGACTTCGCTGGAGCATGGGATGGTGTCTACGGCGTAGGCGATTCCAACGACTTAGACGTTGTTGCCGCCAGAATCGAGGAGACTACTGGAATTGCCGCCGAGAGCCTAACGTTTGTTAGGGCCGGAGATGCTAGAGGACTAGAATTCGGAAACCGTCTGAACGATGTCACCCCTCTTCTATTTCTTAGCGATACGGAAGAGGTTAGTTCCAGAGGACTATACAAGAATCACAGCTGGGTCGATCCGGGGTACATCAACTGGGTAGAGCCAGATGACTCATCCGAAAGCAGGTCATCGAGGTATATGGTGCCCCAACTAGGTAACATGTATGGTGACGTCGCATCATTCCTCTACATCCTCAAGACTAGCATGGGACAAGAACAGAATGTGGCAAGAGAAATCAGAGCCAGACTTTCTGGAACTGGTTCCCTACAAGACATACAGGACAAGATTTTCGGAGTCTTAAGTCCTAGCTATCTGAAGGGGTTCATCTTTGTCGAAGCTACGGCTATCCATCATGTTGAGAAGCTGATAGGAAGAGTTGGGGTCTCAGCTACCCCTATGAAGAACTGTAGAAAGGTTCTGGATGGAGAGTCTCCTTTGATGGACATACTACCGTACCTAGAGCCCAAGGCGGCAACCTCAGGAATAGAAGAAGGGAACATAGTTGAAATCCGTGGCGGTGCATTCAAGGGAGCCGCGGCTCGTGTGATTGGAGTAAGTGAGTCCAAGGAAGAAGTCACGGTGGAATTATTCGAAGCGGCCGTACCTGTGGCGCTCAATATTAGAGCCGATCAAGTAAGAGTAACTCAGAGAATGGAGTGAAGTTTGGAGGAATCATCGATTTGCATCACTCTCAAATAGGGAAAGCAGGTCGGCGAGGCACTCAGTAGGGGGATTTAGTATGTCAGCACGCAATGAGACTCCTCACAAGATCATCCAATCACTTGGTAAGAAAAAGTGCAATGGGTCATGGGAAGAGGCTACTGAGAATCTCACCATGGAACAGGTGAAGAAGCTGGCTGAAGACCAGAAGGACAGGTTGACCGGTGCAACGCTTTACGCAAGATGCAGAGAGGTTATGGGAACCTGTGTTTCAATGCGAGTTAATGTTGAAGGGATGTCTCCAAAGGACGCCCTTAGTGCTATGAGCAAGGGGGATTTTGCCGAGCATTTCGCTTGACAATCACGAGTTGCGGGAGAGGTTTTTCCTCGTTGACCGCGGAGGTGGCTTAGAATGAAGGAAAATATACAGACTGCTATTCAACAAGCCTTGGAGGGATCTCCCGAGCGAAAGTTCGTAGAGTCAGTAGAAATTTCATTCACACTCAAGGATGTTGACCTGAAGAATCCAGCAAACAGAATCCAAGAGGAAGTAAGACTCCCATCCGGGAGGGGTAAGCCTGTCAGGATTGCAATGTTCGCTGGTGGAGAGATGTCTGCGAAGGCAAGAGCCGCTGGATTGGATGTTATAGATCCGATGACGATTGAGGACATAGGAGGAAACCGTCAGCAGGCTAGGAAAATGGCGAATAAGTACGACTTTTTCCTATCAGAGATCCCCCATATGGGTACTGTTGGTAGGTTCCTTGGGGTTGTTCTAGGACCAAGAGGGAAGATGCCAAGGCCTGTACCTCCAAATGTCGATCCTGCGATGATTGCGAACGGACTGAAGGATACCGCAGTCGTTAGATCTAGAGATAAAATCACATTCCATGCAGCGCTTGGTTCCAGAGAGCAGGGCCTTGACGACTTGACTCTTAATGCAATGGCAATTTGGAATAGGGTCATGAGCAGACTTGAGAGAGGTACAGGAAACATCAGATCTTGCTATGTCAAGACATCCATGGGCCCATCATGCAAGGTCGAGGTGATTACTTGATTCCCAAAGTAGCTGGTTGGAAGCCTGACCGTGTCGGTGAGCTGAAGGACATAGTCGGGAAAGAAGGGATTGTAGGTGTGGTAGATATCTCTGGAGTTCCGGCAAAGAATATGCTGGATATGAGAAGCTCTCTACGTGGTATGCTGACTATGACCATGGCAAAGAAGAGCCTGATTAGGTTGGCTTGGAAAGAGGCTGGCCTATCTGAAGAGAATCTTGAGAAGTTACTTGAAGGGGCGGTACAGCCATGTGTCGTACATACCGACTCACTAAACTGCTACGAATTATTCGATGAGCTCGAAAAGACTAGGCAGGGCAGGGCGGCCAAGGAAGGAGAGATTGCTCCTGAGGATATAATCGTCGAAGCGGGGCCGACTGAGTTTGGCCCTGGCCCCATAGTCGGTGAGTTCAATGCAGTTGGAATCCCAGCAAAGATAGACAAGGGTGCCGTTGCTATTCAGAAAACCGTCACTGTTGTGAACAAGGGAGACCCAATAGAGGGGGAGCTCGGTTTGATGCTTTCCAAACTAGGCATCAATCCAATAGAAATTGGCCTCATACTGATGGGAGTAATAGATGATGGTCAGGTTCTTTCCTCATCCGAGCTAGATCTTGATACTGATGGGCTCAGAAATGACATTATCCAAGCCACCTCAGGCGCATTCAACCTGGCGTGCAATGTTCAGTGGTTCTCCAGTGTTACAATGCCTGCACTATTGTCCAAGGCGAGTAGCGAGGCCCTGTCCGTTGCCTTGGAGGCTGGAGTCGTCAATGAGAAGACGGCTTCCGTCATAATTTCCCGTGCCAATGCGCACGCTATGGCTATAGCTAGCCGATTAGATTCCTCAGCTCTTGACGAAGAGCTTGTCGCCGCACTGGGTGCGGTGGCGGTCTCGTCCAGTGCTGGTGCCGCAGCCTCAGAAGCGGCAGGAGATACAGCAATAGAAGCTGTTTCCGAGGAAGAGGAGGAAGAGGAGGAAGCTGGGTTCGGTGGACTTGGTGACCTCTTCGGATGAAAAAGAAGGTGAAAAAATGGAATATGTATACGCTGCAATGCTACTGCACTCGGCCGAGAAAGAGATTGACGAGAATGGCGTTAGCGCTGTGCTAACCGCTGCCGGAGTGGATGCTGACGGCGCCCGTGTTAAGGCACTGGTCGCTTCGTTGGGATCCGTGGATATCGGAGAAGC
>DANL01000079.1:0-1923 GCA_002499865.1 Euryarchaeota archaeon UBA121
CATCGCTTCCAGAGGAATTAGTCCCTGGCCCTCATAGAATGATGGGTAGACAACTAGGTTCGCAGACCTATAGAGCTGTGCTAGCTCAGGGAAGGACATTCCGGACTCGATATGAACAAAATCTCCAACTCCAAGTCTCTTTGCTTGTTTCAAAAGTCTAGATTTCAGGTGGCCTCTTCCTACGATAACAAGTCTTGATTTTGGAATTTTCTTATGGAGATTAGAGAATCCCTTGATTAGCGAACCATATCCCTTCCTTGCAGCCAGTCTGCCTACTGCAAGAATGATCTTGGATTCTGAATCCCCTCCATCGAATCTAGCTCTCATATCTGAACGGTTGACCATATCTTCGGTGTCGGCATAATCAATCGGCCTGAACATCTGGATGTCGACTCCCCAGTGTACTACTCTGCAGTTCCAAGATTTGGGAACTTCGTATCTCAATTCGAAGTCCTCTTTGGTTGCGTTAGAGTTTGCTACGCAAATTCTAGACTCATCTATTGCGAAATTCTCAAATCTAGAATACCAGCCAGCCATGAATCTTATCGCTACGTCATTTATATTGGCCCAAACTGCTGATTCTCTAGCCTTACTTGCCTCCATTAAGCCGTCCCGCTCGCCAAGCCAAGACCCGTGTAGCGAAGATACCACTGGAGCTACTTTCTCCGAGCACCTCCTAAATTGCGACCTTGACCATGATATCATTGGACAGTGAAGATGGACGATATCCACTGGATCTTTGTTGTTTAGCCTCTCTAGCTCAAAAATTGCCTTCCTACCATATGAACGTGTGAACTCCATCGGTATCTTAGCCCACCCCACCTCTATCACTTTCACGCCCTCCTGTAATGGAGGATCGCCAGCACCTGATCTGGTGATTACTGTGACCCTATGACCTCTCTTGACAAGAGCCGCGGATAGATGGAAAACTGTCGAACCCATCCCCCCCCATCTCGGGGGAAACTCAGCGGAAAGCATTGCAATGTGCATCGTAGCTCAAATCTCCGGTTCGGCATGAGCATTTCAAGAGAACTACCAGAAGTCAGTCTTTCGCATTGTTCAAAACAGGGAGTCCAGTGGCCAATTCATGTCAACGACCCTGCCAGTGCATGTGACTGTAGTCATACCGACGAGGAATGAAGAGGAGGCGATAGTTGACACGATTAGATCAGTACCTAATGACGGATGGTGCGAGAAGCTCGACTTCCTTATTGTGGATGGGAACTCTACCGACCGAACCAGGGAGCTTGCTGAGGGAGAAGGTGCTTCAGTATATCTGGAGTCACGTAAGGGTTACGGCAGGGCCTATAAGACCGGTTTCTCAATGGCTCCCGGAGACGTGATAGTTACTATGGATGCTGACTGTACATACCCTGGGGAGGAGGTTCCCGGTCTAGTTAGGAAGCTGATTGATGAGGACCTGCAGTGGATAACATGTGATAGACTCAAGAGAGCTGAGGAAGGATCTATGCCTGGACTTCATGGATTTGGGAACTGGGTCCTTTCGACTACTGCTTCGATACTCTATTGGTATGGAATACATGATTCTCAGAGTGGCATGTGGGTTTTCCGAAAGTCCATATTTGAGGATGAACGAGTCAGGCCTAAGCATGATGGTATGCCACTGTCGCAGGAATTCAAGATCAGAGCCCGTAGGTACCTAGGGAAGAAGAAGACTGCTGAAGTGAGTGTGCCTTACCGGCCGAGGGTCGGTGAAGCCGAGATCAACACATGGGGAGATGGTTTGCTGAACCTCAGGTTCCTATTCACTCACAGACTCGGACTGACTAGGCAAGTTACTAATTGGGGACCCGAGAAGTAGCCATCATGCCTCATCATCATAATCTCGGGAGTCGAACGTAGACCAAGACTCAATCATCTCCAGGTCCCTCTCAATCTCCCTCCTACGATTTGCCACTAGTA
>DANL01000079.1:2338-2729 GCA_002499865.1 Euryarchaeota archaeon UBA121
TCCTCCACAATTGGAATAATTGACATCAAAGTCGGACTTACTGTATCTCCGTCTACAGCCCATACGCCTATGGATGCGGAAGAGCCAGAGGTAATCTCCCAATTTGTCTCGAAGGTCCAAATCCCATCATTTGCAACCAAATCCCCCAACTGGCCGTCATCCCTCATCTGAAATGCTTTGGAAAGGCCACCTGCTACCATCTCTCCTCCGACAGATGAGGTAGTACCATCGACATCCTCCATTACGACAGTTATCCTGATACTGTTGACTACACCCATCTCAAGCTCCATAGGAGATACTGACATATCCCTTAGGATAGGTGATGATGCGCCAATAGTGAGATTCACCGAAGATAATGACTGGGCGCCTCTAGAATCTTGTACTATCAGGT
>DANL01000004.1:0-1089 GCA_002499865.1 Euryarchaeota archaeon UBA121
GCCTCTCATATCTGGGAGGAAATGAGATTCAATGACTTGTGATGCCACTCTATCCACACTCACTGACCTGAGTCTACTACCTAGTGCTAGTTGCTCACCCATCTTGTCGGTCATACTAACAAGCGTCTTGTATGCAGAATTCACTGGCCCTGAGTCCAAGTCACCGGAATCATGCGTCCATCCATATCCTCTCAGATCTCCAATACTTCCCAGCCTGTCGCTTACTAGGTCCACTAAGTCCGATGCTTCGTTGGGGTGGGGCTGAGACAATGTAGCCTCATAGAAGTCCCGAGAATAGCTCCATGAGCAATCCACGTTCAATGCCTCCTTGTCTATTTCCATCGGATTCAGCCTAGTTGTCAGAACCAGAGGAGCATCCATCCTGCCCCCTCTTCCTGCAGGTAAAATTTCCTTAGAGAAATTTAGCAAACCATCCATGAGCATCATTATGCTGTCCTCATCCCCATCACAATTCCTTCTTTTAGCCGCGTGGAAAAGTGGATGAGCGTATCCAGCAGATGAGGAAGTCCAGCCGATTAAGCGACACAACACCCCTCCAGAAGTATGTGGTGCGAGGCCGATGGCCAATTTTCCGACTAAGTCTCTCTCACTAGTCGCGTTATAGAATGGCTCCATTTGATAAAATCTAACTAGAAGCTCATCCACGAAATTACAAGTAGCGAGAAGATGATCCTTAGATCTAATTGACGGGATAAAGTCCTGTGGAAGCAACTCCAACATCTGACTATCAGATTTCAGGATGCTCCCTCGAATATCATGAGTATATCCAAGTTCAGCGAGAGCCTCCCAAGATGTACCAATCTCTGCTGGTTTGAAGTGTGTTACTGGCACATCACTCATATCGTACCTTGAGGTACCGTCTCTGAAGACAGAAACCCCATGCTTTGCTCTAAGAATCCCCTTCTCTAATGGCTCTGGGGACTGCCCTATCGAAACTAGCTTCTTTACAGCTTTGATCTTCGAGGGAAGCTTGTCCAGCCCCAGTGCTCTCCTTTTTACTTCAAGAACCGATGAGACTGGGACTGTAGTAAACTCACCACGACGCCTCCTTTTGCCTCCACGACTCTT
>DANL01000004.1:1471-12917 GCA_002499865.1 Euryarchaeota archaeon UBA121
ATATGTGGAGACTCTGAACCGCATTTGCTACAAATTCTCGGCCCCATAAGAACTCTAATACTTCCCTTGGAAGATGCCTCTCCTAGGAGCCTTTGAGGCCCCCCACTCTCTTCAATAGGATATAGCGAGTGAACCAATGGCTTCATCTCCCTGACTCCGGACTTCTCCGGTCTGCCCATTCTTGCTCCAATTCTACACGTTGCTGAGTCCTCCCATCTCATTGAGGATAGCTTCCTAACTAGCCACAACGAACCATCAACAACGTGATCATCTAGTAACGAAACCGACCTATTCAGAGAGACCACATCCTCTGGCCCAGGATCAGAGATTCCCTGTGCAGCTTCTTCCCCAATCGCTTCTGTCTCTAGTGTGCCCTTCCCTTGTTGCATAGCTAGCGTAGTTGCCCGTACTCTGGCAAGGCCCCTTCTACTCTCCAGCTCACTCTTTCTCTTGCCCTCAACTTGGATTACCTTCTTGGCTTCACTAACTCTGATGAGCCTATCGTCGATATGTCCCATTGCATCCACGGAGCTAACTACTACTCCTTCCTCGTTCATCAGCCCTAGTCCCTCCAAGAGACCTTCCCAGTTGGATGATACCACGATATCTCCAGCCTCATGATAGTGCTGTAAACCAAGAGTCAGAAGACACGATTTTACAATTCCATGATTTTTGACAGACATCCACGAAGGCCACATGTCAAAGTCCGGCTCATTTGTCGAGTCTACGTTCTGTAAAGAATCAGGGCTCCAATCTCTCGACGCTCCACTTATCCTCAAGCCACTTTCTTCAATTTCTGACCCAGTTAATTCTTGGATAAGAGGTTTAGTGATTGAAATCGGAAGATCAGACCACCATAGATTCCAAGGAGGAGGGACAGCGGTCCCGAAAGCCTCAGATATTCTCTTCGACTGTTGCCAAGTCAAATCTATATCTCTCAGGAAAAGATACCATTCTCGCTTCCGCCACTCCCTCTCAAGAGCATCCTCCCCCCCTCGATTTATTGCGCCATTAAACGGTAGCCCTTTGGGTAGAGTATCAGGCCCTACTCCCATAATTTCTCCAAAGGTTGAGACTTTCTGAGGATGATCCAATGAATCCAGAAGGTCCGCCGCCCACCAATCTCTATTGTAAGCTGAGGGAACCAGATTCTTGTTGTTCTCAAGAAACTCGCCGAAACCCATCAGAATCTCTCCATTATCCCAAACAGAAACCACTCTCTCTCGAACCAATTTCCACTCATCTAGGGTGTGTACACGTCTAAACTCACCATCATCAAGAACTACCATTGGCCCCTCGATATCAGTACAGGGAGTAACTGCACAAGCCTTCCCAGGCCGCTCAATCTTCATCTGAGTTCCAACCGATAGGAATCCACCTGCCGCCTCCATTGATACTGGATTCAACCCAGCAGCCGCCAACCCAGTAGCTCTACTTCTCCCATATCTAAGTCTAAATCCCCCAGGCTCACCAGGCTCACCAAAGATAGGTCTTCCAGCAATCACATCATCCATATATCTTGAAATCTCAGGAATTTGCCTGCTTTTGAAGCCATCAGACTCGCTCTCATCGCTCTTTCCCTTACTAGCAAACTGAGAGATAAATTCCCATCCTGGAATCTCCATTCTTTCTGTATGCTTCACAATTTTTGGAGCCTTGAGGCATAAACCTTCACCGATAACCAACATCACTCCACCTCGAACCCTAGTCCTGAATGAACCATTCTCATTCTGTACGTTCTTAACCTCCTTGAATCCAGCACACTCCTGCTTCTCAGTCTCCTCACCGTTAACCATCACTGGACACGCCCTAACGATTACCTCTACTTCCTCAGGAGGAGGTTTGTACTGAAGCCCAACTCTGTATAGTCCAAACTCTTCCTTCACTCTTTCCACCTCTCTTGTGGATGGATTATATCTCCCCAGGCCAAGCTCACGTCTGATCATGTCACCAATTAGTACGCACAGAGCTTGAGCAGTTCCTCCGGCGGCTCTTATTGGTCCACAGAAGTCAATAGAAAGAAACTCTGAGCCATCTGAATTATTGAGAATCCTGACCGCACCAATACCATCTAGTGGCGCCACAAGAACAGCTTCTGTAAGTACAGCTAGACCAACTCTGAGTCCACAATCTATTGCCTCTCGGAGATCTCCGTCACGCTCATACATCCGTTTTGCCACATTAACCGCAATCTGGATAGATGCACTCTCCCTGTCAGTTTTCAGCAGTATTGCTCGAAGATCATCCTCTATCTCCAGTCCCTTCAGATACTCCTCGAGAAGCTTCTCAGTCCTACTAGCCAAATCCGCAGCTCTGGGGATTTCTATTTCAGTGCTGAAGTCAAGCCCCTTCGCCTTGGCTTGGAGAGCTATGTCGTATACTTCCTGAGTCCTCAAATCAAGCCATTCTTGGTAGGATTTAATTTCAGATGAAAGTCTATCTGAATCATACTCCGACACAGATTCACGTTGCTCAACCATAACTATGCCCCACGCGAATAAATGTCCAACAGACTAGACCGTTCAAGAACATTGACCGTATTTCCCCGCTCGATGGCTATTTACGTACCGAAGCTTCATTCGATTACCATTACTCGGATTAGTCGGATATGCAGTCGATTTCAGCCGCTCAAGCCAAGCTCCTCCTGATTGATAGAGTGAGAGATTTGGCATACCTTCACTCTCCTAATGACCTATTCACTTTAGCCAGTGGCAGGGAGAGTCCGCATTTCTTTGATATGAAACCAGTGATGATGAACCCAGAATGTGCCCACTTACTTGGAGTCCTAATTCATGATAAAATTGTGGATATAGGAGATGTAGATGCCGTTGGAGGCTTGGAGTTAGGGGCGGTTCCCCTAACGGCCATTGCAATTGCCAAGGCTGGAAAAGGCTCAGAAATCAGAGGATTCATGGTTCGTAAGGAGCCCAAGGGCAGAGGAGGCAGGAAGACTGGAAATCCACCAGGAATAGAGGGATCAACCATCAGATCAGGAGATAGAGTGGTATTACTCGAAGACGTCACCACCACCGGGGGATCAGCATTGAAGGCGGCTGAGATGTTGAATTCAATGGGATGCGAAGTAGCAGCATGCATTACTATTCTTGATAGAGAGGAAGGAGGAATTGAAGCATTCAAAACCGCCGGAATACCTCTTATCCCACTTTTACTGAGATCAAATATTACAGGTGATTGATTGAGCCAACATATCATAGATCCGGAAGGAACCCCATATTCTCCTGAGAAACACCCAATGAAGGATTATGTCGGAGCGTCTGCCTATTTTGACCTAGATCTGAGATCAGGAGTAATCATGGATGTCCAGAAGTTCCCAGAAATGAGGAAGCCATCATACAAGATTCAAGTTGATTTTGGGCCTGCGATTGGAAAGCTCTGGAGCTCAGCACAGATAACCAACTATCCACGACACGATTTAATTGGAAGGAAAGTAGTAGGTGCGATCAATCTCGGCGACAAGACTCTTCCAACTGGTTTCATTAGTCAGTTTCTGGTTCTTGGAGCCCTAGATCCGGACGGAACAGTCAGGCTCCTCGAGCTTCCTGAAGGCGTGTTGCCCGGTTCATTGGTCGCCTGAACTCACTTGTGCTTCCAGCAGAATTCCCCGCCCCTGAATGATATGCCTCTGCACTTCTTATCACTCACAGGGTCTACGTAGGTGCAGTAAGTTGTCTTCAATTCCGACCTCTTTCCCACCGACTTGTCATCAATTCTACGGAACTCCTTGCCCTTCTCCTTGACTGAGGCGCTTCTCTTGATTCTATCTAGCTCCCCTTTGTCGAACCAGAATGATCCGCAGTCGCCACATCCATCGAGAACCAGGGAACTAATCTTACCCCCCTCTTTCAGATCCTTATCTTTGGATGCCTCGTGCGCGGCTGATCCTATGACAACCACCAGCGCGAATACCAGAAGTATCGGATGATCTATAATCCCCAAATCTCCGAGGCCAATGCCCCCCTGTTGCTTGGGAAGCTCATAAAACACCCTTATCTCGACCATCTTCCCTCCGCACGTCGGGCAATCGAGATCGCATGGCACCCCTTGTTCCAGTAGTGATTCGAGAGTTCCCACCTTGTCCGACTTGTCCTTGAGTATCGCCCCTATGTTCTTGGCGTTCAGTACTGAACCCTTGCATTTAGAGCACTCAAAATAACCCATGTCATTGACTATCTCGTAGGATAGCTGACCGCATCCCCTCGGGCACTCAAGCTTCTCTAGATCGGCAATCTGCCTACGATGAGACCTGCAGAAAAGGAGCCCCGCCATGGCATTTCGCTCGCAAGGCATTCCATTCGTCTTCTTGCCCATGCATTGAGTGATTCCTGGGTCCTGATACTGGTGCTTCCAGCAGTAATTGGATTTGTACTTGACATTCATTCTACATTGAGGGGATCCGGGCCGATTTTCGTCTATCCCCCTGCATCGGCCCATAACAAGGCTAGGACATTGCACTGTCATTATCCTTCTTACGGCAGTTACACTATTGGACCGCTTGTCACCCGCTCAGCCCATGCCAACCATAGTTAGAATGACGACAAGCGCGGGACCAATAGATATCGAACTCTTCACGGAAGACTGTCCAGAGACCACAGGAAACTTCCTCAGACTTGTGGATGATGGGTTCTATGACGGACTACATTTCCACAGGGTAATCAAGGATTTCATGATTCAAGGAGGATGTCCTCACTCGAGAGACCCACACAATGGGAGAGCTGGAACTGGCGGTCCCGGTTGGAAGATTCCTTGTGAAGCTTCAGCACTGGCTAAGAGCCACGATACTCCAGGACTCTTCTCTATGGCCAACGCTGGTCCCAACACAGGTGGCTCCCAGTTCTTCCTAACCACTGTCCCCACACCATGGCTTGATGGTAATCATGCCGTATTTGGAAAGGTCGTCAAAGGAATGGAAAATGTTCACAAAATCGAGAACTGCGATACTAAGCCAGGAGACAGGCCATACGATCCTCAGAAGATAATCAAGGTTGAGAGATTTTAATAAAACGCCTCACTAATAGTCTATCATAGACTTTATTAATAAGTAATTAATGCCGAATATATGGCAAAGCACCGTGTAGGAGATCGTAGGATAATCAGCATTAGTATTCCAGAGGAAACCGCTAGGAAGCTAGACCGTAGAGTGGGCAAGGGCAAGACCAGGGGAAGGTCCGCTACAATTTCTAAGATGATTGAAGATGGACTATCGTCAAGAAATTCTCACCAAGAGGACAACGAAGTCTCAACCCATCAGAGATCTGCTAGGGCGAATCCAGATGAGATTAGGATTGAGATTGACACCATGGGAGAAGTAGTCGTACCTGCAGATAGGTACTACGGGGCTCAGACAGCTAGATCCCTTGTGAACTTCGATATCGGCAACGACATAATGCCAAGAGCAGTCATCAGAGCCTTTGGGATTCTAAAGAAAGCAGCAGCAGAAACTAACTCCCAACTAGGTCATCTGGACAGCAATATTGCCTCTCTGATTTCCTCATCATGCGATGAGGTAATTTCAGGAAGTCTCGACGGACACTTCCCACTTAGAATTTGGCAGACAGGATCAGGGACTCAAACAAATATGAATGCAAATGAAGTCATCGCTAACAGGGCAATAGAGCTCGCAGGAGGGGAATTGGGTAGTAAGACCCCCGTACACCCAAACGATCATGTGAACAGGGCACAGTCTAGTAACGATACATTTCCAACGGCAATGCACATATCCTCAGCTGAGCAAATAACGAATCAACTACTGCCTTCAGTGCATCATCTAAGGGACGCTTTGGAGGCTAAAGTACAGGAGTTTTCCTCAATTGTCAAGATTGGTAGAACACATCTCATGGATGCAGTGCCACTTACTCTCGGTCAAGAGTTCTCGGGATACGTATACATGTTGGATGCTGATATTAGGAGGATAGAGTTCGCATTGACCGATCTATTCGAACTAGCGCTAGGAGGAACCGCCGTCGGAACTGGATTGAATACCCATCCCGACTTTTCAGAAAAGGTCGCCACCAGCATTTCCCAACAAACCGGTCTGCCGTTCATCAGTGCAGAGAACAAGTTCTCTCAATTAGCAGCCCATGATGCAATTGTCTCCGCGTCGGGAGCACTAAACACCCTTGCCGTTTCATTAATGAAGATTGCAAACGATATCAGATGGCTCGGTTCTGGACCCAGATGCGGAATCGGCGAATTGTCCTTGCCTGCCAATGAGCCAGGGTCCAGTATTATGCCAGGAAAGGTCAATCCAACTCAGTCGGAGGCCATGACGATGGTATGTTGCCAAGTCATGGGCAACCATGCAGCCATATCCATCGGAGGAAGCCAAGGTAATTTCGAATTGAATGTATTCAAGCCCATGATGATCCATAACCTTCTCCATTCAATCAGAATTCTGTCAGACACCTGTCGTTCGTTCACTTCCAAGTGTGTCAATGGATTGGTCGCTAATGAAGAGAAGATTTCCGAGCATTTGGAGAACTCTCTGATGTTGGTAACCGCTCTTAATCCTCACATCGGATACGATAACGCTGCGAAGATTGCCAAGCATGCCCACCAGAATAACCTAACACTCAGGGAGAGTGCCTTGAGACTAGGGCTGGTTACTGAAGAACAGTTTGATCAATGGGTCAGGCCAGAGTCAATGACAGGAAATAGCTAGCTCTAATCACCGAAAAAATAGTTTTGAAAGGGCCATAGGTGGGAGCAGCAGGGGGTTCTGCTTGGGGAAGCTTTCCCCCCTGCGTACTCCGCAGGGTCCGGTTCCTCATCTCCAAAGGAGATGATTTCCCGGGTAGACGACTCTGGAACCACTAGGGCTCCTTTGCCATTTTTCTGGACTTTTGGGTAATATCCCCCAGGGGATTACTCCCCTGTAGCCCTTCTCGATTCACTCCATGGCTAGTATCACCATTTTGTTTCTCGATCGGTACCGGTCCTCCACAGGTCTCCCTGCTCTTGTTCCCGGTGCGTTTCCCTAGGCTTCCTTCCCCTTCCTTGCGTCCGGTTATCTCCACTTCGTTCCCCGCACCCGTGCTCCAAGATTGCATCCATTTCTGAATGCCTTCCCTTCCTTCGTGTACCTTTGCAGTATGGTTTTCTGGTATGGTTTGTGTTTTCCCCCCGAAGGGTTCGGTTCCGTTTTCCCCAGCTTTCCCCATTGCTTCTTTCCCTTCCTTGCGTCCGATCTTTCCCACATTGGTTCTACTGC
This sequence comes from Euryarchaeota archaeon UBA121, assembly GCA_002499865.1. Taxonomy (GTDB): domain Archaea; phylum Thermoplasmatota; class Poseidoniia; order Poseidoniales; family Thalassarchaeaceae; genus MGIIb-O5. Next base: position 8,700 of record DANL01000004.1, read on the forward strand.
CGCCTCTTCACCCACAGGTGACTTGGCTTTTCCCCGCACTCTTTTCAGAGTGCGGATCTACCGTTCCGACTTTGCGGATCAGTTGTTGTGGCCCGCGGGTTTGCCGAAGCGCGCCCACACCACTCCCCCGGAGCGGCAAAGTCAACAGGACAAGCGGCGGTAAATAAACCTTCCGTTCAGTAACACGTTTACAGTGGAAATAGGGGTTAGTAAATGTTAATTTCCACTGTAAATTTTCATTCCCTCAGCCTTCTCAAACGTTCCTTCAGGAGATTTCTTTCCTCCTCTCGATGTCCTAGTTTCATATCCTCCTGGTCAAATCGATTCTCATATCTTTCTTCTACCAGGAACACCCTTCCAGATTCGTCTCCAAAAACTATGGCCTCTTCCTTGAAATTACAAACCATAATTCTATCTGGGTGTTCGAAGATCTGTGAGTAATCCCCTCTTGGGGATATTGATAAGAATCTTGACTTATCTTCCCAAGTCTGAACCCACAGGTCAACACCATTTGGTGCAACTCCCAATGACAATACTTCCCTATCTAGCTCAATTTCTTTTTCGCCCCATAGAATTCGACCATTTCGGTCGCCACTCGCCCAACCATCATCTATACTGATGATCGAGGTTACCAATCCACTCGCTTTTCCACATAAGTCTCCTTCAGAATTACAAATACTACCATCACTCAATCCGAATATTGTCGTCTCAGAACCATCGCAACCGATAGTAACAGGAGACGGAACGGCAAGCGAATGATAATTCAGTATTCCATCTCTTCCCACTTTGATAATGCCACAAGAAGGCCTTCCTATCCCGATCTCTATTCCGTTGTTGACTCCCATATGCCACCCTTTCTCGGCGAACGACCATCTTTCAATTAGGTCACCCTGACTATTGAATTTCCAAAGTGTCGACTCGGTGTAATCAGAGATATCAATTTCATAGACAGAAGATAATGCCCAAATAAAACCATCCCAGATTGCCACACTATCACTAGAACCTTCCAGTTGTGTGCTCCAAAGAACTTCACCCGTGCTAATCTCAATGGCCACCAAATTAGACGAACAGGCGGTATAAAGGACATCTCCTGAACTAGCTAAATCTGATATCGGCCCATCCAATTCCAGTCCTAGTATCTGCTTACCAGTTTCAATAGACCATGAGTTAATCGCACCTTCTCTTGAACCAACAACGACTGTGTCCGACTCAAATAAGATAGAACTACAACAACTTCCTACATCCCTAATGAATGAAGAAGCGTCACTAAGTCTTCTGTCTCCCACAAATGCCCCATGGAGGAAGTGGATATCGTACTTCCGTATAATCGACAGGTCAAATTGAGTAAAGAAGCCTGACCTTATTACCAAGGTAATCAACAAATGCCTCTGGCGAGGGAGGAGAACCTGTAGCTTCTTCGATGAGCTCAGCCGGCTTTAGAATACTCCCTCGCTTATGCACTTTCTTCCTCATCCAATCCAGCAGTGGAGAGAAGTCACCATTCCTAATTTGTGAGTCAAGCTCTGGCAAGTCTTCTCTAGCCGCAGATAATAGTTGAGCAGAATACAGATTTCCAAGCGTATATGTCGGGAAATATCCGATCGCCCCCATCGACCAATGAATATCTTGTAGTACTCCAGATGAGCTATCTGCGGGCCTTATTCCGAGATATTCTTCATACATATCGTCCCACTTGTCGGGGAGTTCATCAACTCCCAAATCGCCCGAGATTAGTAGCTTTTCAATCTCATACCTAATCATAATGTGGATATTGTAGGTGGCCTCATCTGCTTCAACACGAATCAGACTCGGCTCTACTAGATTTACTGCTCTCCAGAGATCCTCTGCCTCAATACCTTCCATATTTCCTGGAAACTGCTCTTTCCAGAGTGGCAGAGACCACTGACAAAACTCTAGTGAACGACCGATCTGATTTTCCCATAACCTGCTTTGACTTTCATGAATCCCTAGCCCATTGGCATACCCAGCGGGCTGGAAGTCGAGATTTCTCGGCCTTCCTTGCTCGTATGTTCCATGCCCAGTCTCGTGCATCGACCCGTATAGTGAACCAAACGGATCAGTCTCGCTATATCTCGTGGTCCATCTAACATCATCCGGATTAGGGCCTCCGCAGAATGGATGAGTTGAAGAGTCCCTTCTACCTGCTTCAAAATCGAATCCTATAGCTTCCGAAACCTTCTGACTTAACTTCTCTTGGCCTCCTCTACTCCAAGTATTATTTGAAATCCATGAAATGTCCGGGCTCGAAGCTCTTTCTGAAACAGACTTGATTAGTGGAGCTACTTCGTTTCGGAGTCCATTGAATAATGGATCTAAGCGTGCCACCGTCAATCCTGACTCATATGTGTCCAAGAGTGCATCATATCGAACACTCTCATACCCAAGGTAGTCCGCCTTCTTTCTTGCAAAATCTATGCACTTGGCTAGATCATCTCTGAAAATCGAAAAATCATTTTCCTTCCTCGCTTTTGTCCAGGATATGAGGGCCTTGGAGTTGTGGATGGCCATCTCCGATACAAAGTCAGTAGGTAGCTTGGTAGCCTTGGCATAGGTCTCTCTGGCCAATCTAACGTTAGCACTCTCAATATCCCCCAAATCAACTCTTTCTTCCAGTTCATCCAATAACTCTCCAATCCGAGAAGAAGTCTTCCTTTTATGGGACTCCCTAGAAATCCATGCTAATTGTTCCCCCCTCAGTTCAGCACCTTTCGGAGGCATCAAGACCTCTTGATCCCAGCCCAGAAGACTTCTTACTTGCCCCATCAGATCAATATCTCTGAGTATCCCAAGAAGCTCATCGTAAGCGTCCATACCATCTGAGAGAGGTGTCTCACTCATAATCTAAGCCTTTGACCATCGAAGCCTTAATCAAAAAATATTTATTACAATTCTTAATTAATTGACTTCTCCCAATCCCAATTCAGTAGGAACTAGAGCCAGTCATTGGATTAGTTTAATAACTCCCATTCTATAGTAGTTTACGGCGAGAAGAACACAAGAAAAGTTTAGCTTACCCTAAAGGATGATATTATGACAGAGCTTATCAAAAAGATGAACGAAGCCCTAGCTTGGGAACTCAGAGCAATGAATATGTATGCACATTATGCAGCAAATATAACCGGTATTAATCGGCTCCAACTCTCACCAATGTTCAACACTGAAATGACTGAGTCAATAGAGCATGCCGACATTGTTCGTAAGGGAATTGTTCAATTGGGGGGAATTCCAGTTACAGAGCGTGATCCTCACCCAATTATACACACAACAGATTACATTGAGATGTTGAACTATTCTCTTGAGACCGAGATTAGAGCGTCAGAAGTTTATTCGGAACTCCTTCCCTTAATTGAACAGACTGATGATCTATACGATTCGATGGAGCAGATATATCTCGCCGAGCTAAAAAGCGTCGAAGAGATGCGACTTTTAGTTCGATGATCCTGCCCAATGAACCGAATCTATGATGAGTTCTCACACTCTCCAGAGGGACGTGCTCCCGCGAGTCATGACCATGTTCTTGGTCCTAATATTGGTTAGCCCAACTCTATCCGGGTGCTTGGGGTCAGAATCAGGAACAGATAATTCTGTTGAAACTACCCATTGGCTTCCTGCTGTAGAAGACCGATCAGAGATGATATATTCCAATAATGATGTATTCAGTAGGGTTTCCAAGAATGCATCATATTCAGTCGGAGAGGTCCAGTCAATCTTCGTACCCGTACCTTCGATTACGGCTTCTGATGGAGGGGCAGGACTCACGGGAGGGGCAGAGGTACACCTTGGTCTCTGGCTTCCGGTGATAGAGGGATGCGATTTCCAATCAGAAATCATATCAGAAGAATGCAAAGTGCCTGTTATCGCAGAGATCGGACCATATTATGATGATGGAGACGTTGATGCTCTAACCCCCGCAGATAGACTCGGAAGGTTCCTGATTGAGAACTATGTCCCACACGGGTTTGGGGTAGCCCAGGTTTCAGTTTTTGGAACAGGGCAATCGAATCATTGCATGGACCTGATGGGTCACGACGAGCAAGCAGGTATCAAGGCGGCAGTAGACTGGCTAGGGACTCAATCATGGTCCAATGGAAAGGTAGGTGCAATCGGTAAATCATACGATGGAAGCACTCCTTGGAATGCGGCAGCTTCAGGATCCGAATATCTAGCTACCATTGTTCCAATGTCTGGATTGATAGG
>DANL01000048.1:0-41617 GCA_002499865.1 Euryarchaeota archaeon UBA121
AAGGAGCCACATTACCCCCTTCAACTGTCAGAGATGCTTGATGTTAGTCAGCAGGCTGTGATGAAGCATCTAAAGGTCCTTGAAGAAGGAGGATTTGTTGATTCGGAGAAAGTCCCTTCTGAGAAGGGAGGGCCACCAAGGAAAGTCTACACAGTTAATCAGTCGTTCTCGTTGAGATTAGATCTCGGTCCCGATCTGTTCAGAGCAGAGCATAGAAAGATGCCAAGAGGAGGGCCTCTCAGGCTTTCTTCAAGACTTCCTAAGGAACTAGATGACCTGGTATCGCAGCTGGGAACTAGAAGAAGTATCCCGCTAGTTGAAGGTATGCAGGTTCTATCGGAGCTAGATGAGTGCCTTGAGAGGATTGATGAGAGGCGTGATGCGGTAATCGCGCTTCATCAGCACGTGATGAGCAAAGTATCTCCGAGTCTGAGCGAGGGTCTGGGCAGTTATGAGGAGCGCCAGTTGGCGCACGCGTTAATGACTCAACCTAGAAGGCCGTTGGACTTGGATGTCTTCGCTCAAAGCATGAGGATGCGATCAAATGATGCTGAGGAGATGATGACCACTCTTCGAGAACGTCTTCTCAGAGACCTTGCGGTGAATCAAGGAAAGTTCGTAGCTGCGGGAAATAAAACACCTCTCCCTTGGTGGATGGTCAAGTAATCAGAATGTCATATCGTCATCCGAAAGATTAGCTAGTAGGCTGCTCTTTTCTTGGAATCTCTGCAGGGCCTCCATTCTTCTACCGTACATAACGACCCCTACTACTCCGAAGAGAGCAAATGTCGCTCCCAGGATAATAGCTGGAACCGAGTATTGTACTATTGCCTCCACACCAACATCTAGAATTCCGAGATCCGAACCCATCTTCCCATTAACTGATAGCACATTATTATCCTCGTCGGTTTCGACTACTAAGTTATCTGGATCGAGTACTACCACGATATCATGGCTGCCTGCCTCTACCATGTAGAGCAATGTAATAATTGGCGGATCGGGATCCTCGGATGGCATTATTGCTTCAATAGTCTGCCTGTATGCGATATTCTCCTCTTTGCAACCATTCTTCTTGATATCAGACTCACTCTGTCCGGAACAAAGAACAATATTGACATCAGTTGCATGCGCATTTCCTACATTCCTGACTTGGACATTGACGGATAACATGTCGCCAACAGAGCCTCTCTTTTCATCAACCGACACGGAGTATATCTCCAATTCGGGGGCTCTGAGTCTGAGTTCGACTATTTGCTCATTAGTATCGCAATTAGGGGAATAGTTGTCGGGCAACCCATCACCATTCAAATCCAGTGTGCATGAGTCTTCCCAACTAGGTGTTTCATCATGATCTCCGTCTGCCTCACTTGAGCCGAAATCTGACATGACCTTGATTCCAATCTCTCTATCTGCTAGTGTAGCTTCAGGATGAATATCTACTATTGCTACAATATTCAGAGTCGTATATGCTTGCATCTCTGGGAGAGTAAGTGAGTTGGTAGTAGCGGATACATAGCAGTCATCGAGAGGTATCGGATCGGTCATTGTGAGCTCGACGCAGTTCTTCTCTATTGGGAACTCAGAGTCAAACCCTTCCAGCAAGGCGAATCTGATTTGCCACTTATCCAGTTGATTCATTCCAGGCTGAAGGTCCCACTCTCCCGCTGCATCTATAGTATGATTGTGCAGGGTTGGTATGTCAGGAACGTTACCAAAGTTGGTGACATTCATAACGAATCTAACTGTCCTTCCGGGAGCAGTTGTCTTTATCTTGCTTTCAACCAGAGGGTCGAGTACTATTCTCATGTCATGGAATTCTATTATCTCCACCTGTAGTGTGATTAGATCCCTGAGTCTGGTTCCATCATATTCTTCCTCGCTCATTACTTCTAAGACAATGGTGTATTGGCCAGCTAGAGTCTTCTCTGGTACGCTAATAGTAATGGGTATTTCTTGCGATTCGTCCCTGTCTAATTCATCGAATAGGACTCTGGGTATATCGATGTCCCAAACGTGTGTGTATCCTTCAGAGTCCGTGATCGATTGAATGGCCATATCATATCTGTCGGGCCCGTTACCGATGTTATCTATGGTAGTGGGCATCTCGAATTGCTGTCCGGGATGCAGTGAAAGAATTGTATCTGGAACAGATGCCTCGAGATCGTAGACCTGGATCACATTTGTCAATAAGACAACGTTGTCACTAACCTGAGGAGCGCCCTCGAGATACGCACGGAATGATACGGAAGTACCTAGACCTGCAGAAGCATTGTAGGGAGCACACATCAGAGCTGTAACGGTTTGGGGGACTCCTATCTGAGACCAGTATCTGGGTGCATTGTCGGGAATACCGTTTCCTCCCGGAGCATCACTGAAGTCGAGATCTACGACCCAGTTATCGTATCTCCATGTGTTTTCAGAAATCTCGGAAGGCCTCTCATCAGGGCCCCCTGGGGTGCTGAAAATGAGGTGTCCGGGAGTGAAATGCTTGGTAACATCAACATCGAACGAAGAGCATTCGCCGGGAAGAACATGTTGAGTTGTTTCTCCGAGCTGGAAAACAATATTTCCAGTAGTCCTAACTGATACATTCACCCAAAGTTCCAGAATGTCGAATGTTCCTCTGTCTACAGATAGAACGGGTTCCCCAGTAGACCACCCTTTGAGATAAATCACAAAGGTTCCTGGCTCTTGAGATGTCGGAACGCTTACCTGAAGATTTCTAGTGACCGACTGGCTTGGATCCAGAGAAAGTGAGGTCGGGAAAGAAATACCCCAGCCGAAAGGAAGAGCCCATTCGGTCTGTCCCTCAAGCGTGGTAGGATCGTAAAATGCAAATGTATCGTATACATTGCCCGTATTAGTTATAGATATCGAGAAAACGGCGTTTTGGCCTTGTTCAACATCAGCCTGATAGTGGCTTGTATCTAATTGGATTCCATGGACCACATCCATTAGGACGAGTGTGATTTGCTCGTCTCTGATTGCCGGGTCCTTCTCGGATAAGGCTGTTAGAACAATGGTTGCTAACTCGTCCTCATCGGCTTGATAGATTGTTGGCGACCGAATTCTCATGTAGATAGGCTCAATTTCCCCTCCTTCCAAGAAGATAGGGGTGGATGGGAATATCGGAGTATGATTTGTTGCGAAGAATAGCGTCGAGCTCCAGTTATTCGGTACCCCTTCCATTGAGACAAAGAAAGTATCAGAGACTAAGTCAGGAGGTCCTGGTGTGGGGTTGGATATCGTCAAATTGAATGTGGTTTGCCCACTAGGTTGAATGGTATGGTAATATGTCTCTGTTTCAGCAAGACCGATGTCCACTAATCCAGTGAGAACATGAACATAGCATATCGTAAATTTACCTCCGTTGTTCTCATCGGAACACTTGTGATCGTCAGACCAGGAAATATGGGCGCCACTACCTAAGTCGTTAGCGAACGCTGGCGCCTGACCGAGATCGGGCGAAGCAGGAGAGTTGGGGCCAAGCTTGTTAGACGACCAGGAAGTGACAGGAATTACTTCCCATTCGTCAAGGACGGATGTTGCCAGAGAGTTCAGTGGGAATCCGTCAGGATGTGAGTTGTGAGTATGGTTAAGTCTGGCATACATAACAGTCTCCATCTGACTCTCATTACTATTGTCCAGCCAAGATAGGTGGACGTTGTCGAAGTCGTCAGTCAAAATTGAGGGCATGTGAGAATTTGCTCCATAAGGACGGTTTGAATCGACCCCACCAAGGCCCTCTACTGTAGATATTGCGGAGTCGGTAATTTGCTTGATACCAAAGGAGGGGAGTCCTTCCTCAACTCCATCCCACTCCGCTACACCTTGGAGTCTGAGTCTGGTATAGTATACCTCGTAATTTACATCTATTTCGAATCCATATGCTCTGCCGTCCATCCATGCAACATGAGTATTTCCAGAAGTATCTACGGCGATTGAAGGATGAAGACTGAAAGCGTCATTCAGTGTTATTCTTGTGTCATTTACTACCACCAAGTGCCCATATCCGAGAGAATCTAGAGAAGGCCCCAAATCTTCTGTGTAGGTATCCGCTTGAGTATCTACAACTGTCCCTGGATCTCCCTTCGTCCAGCCTGGATGCGGGCTATCGAGGAGAGATTTCGGATCTAAAACTGTCATGAAAATCTCTCTTGAGTTATTGGTTGCTAAATAGACCAATGCCTCTACCATTAGTTGTAGTTCTGCTGCGCTTGAGGCTCCGGTTGGGAAACTATACATCTGCCCGCCGGCGTTGGTAAGCCTAACTGTTGTACCTGGGCAGTTTCTAGATGATGATGAGCTTACAATACCGTTGGGACATTGGGCTAAATCTTTCATTGAAGAGCCAACATCCTCGTTACTTTGAGCCCATAGAGGAGTTGGTATTACACCGGCGTTTACACATGCATCATGTGCCTCCAGTATTGTGTTGGTATCCTGAGAGTCCCAGCTTGTGCCATCATATGGAGGCTCGTCCGAAACCGGGATGACGATTTTCGTAGCATTCGGGTTCCACTTATGGTCGAGTTGAGTGGGGGGGTTACCAGGTACGTTACCTTGAGCGTCTTTCCACGATAAGCAGGCCCATGTGCTTGAGGGGCCCCAAGACTCTGAGCCGACTCCTCCTCCATCGTAATTAATGGTCAGAGCGCCGCCATTCATTATCACGCCATTGAGCTTTCTGATGCCTCCACTGTCATCACCTGGAACTAGTCCCAAGGCAGTACTTCTTGGCCCCTGAGACCCGCTTCCTCCGGTTGCAAACGCTGTGGCACAATTACCAGATGTGGCTGCTGAGACGCTGGTATGGCCCCCTATTCCGTAGAGAGTCTCGTAAACTGTCATGTTAGCTCTGACTAGTAGGGGCTTCAGGCCTTGGAAATATGAGCCACTGACGAAGTTTCCACCATAGAACACAACACACATGTCTGCCCATTCTGCTAACATGGATCCAGATGTGTCAATTGGAATAACCATCTCCACTTTTCCTCCTCTTGTATCATCCCATACAACCTGTACAAAATCATCTAGATCTATTGCGATATCTGGGTGACCCTTGTGTCCTATTATTGGAGTTAGTAGAGTCTCTCCTACTGCAAATTCTACTGTTCTAGATACTACATCTGTATCAAGCATAGCATAGTAAATTTGGGGTTGTTGATAGAACTTATCGAGGGGCTCATAAGAATCCTGCCAGACTATGTGTGGATCATTATCTGAGTCGATATCGATGGCTGGCCAATCTCTATTCTGTGGATGTGAAGACACCTCGAAATCGTTGACAATAGTAATAGCAGAATCTGTTGTCTCGTCACCGTTCTGATCATCCAATGAAGGGTCGAGTAGGGTATACATTATCGTCCATTGGCCGGCTTTATCGGTCCATGTCACGTGTACCATATCATCATGATCGACTCTGACATCCGGATGCCATGCCCTGTGCGCTCCGGCATTGGATATTTTTGTATCGTCAATGAGGACTTCTCCCCTAGCGTCTAGCATCTTGTAGTAGAGATGTTGTGTATTTCTACTCCAGATAAAGTGGACGTTTCCTTGTGAGTCGGCATCGATCGAAACCATTCTATCACTGAAGGCGCCATCGGGCGTCACCTCTATTGCATCCGTCATTACAACCTCACTAGCCGAGGCGATTGGAGCTCCGAGTCCAGCGAATAAACTCACTACCATCAAAAGAACCATTGCAACGCTATTTCTCTTCTTCGATCTGTCCATTGTGATACCCCGGCGATTAGCTACAACGCTATTAGAAATATTTCATACTTAACCTGCTCGGATTGCGGTCATTCTTTGTCTGATAGAAGATGAGCATATTATGCCCAGTCTGCTGGATCAAAATCCCTACCAAACCCGCCTGTCTCATCAGTGTCAACTTCGCGGGGCTGACTGGAAGGAGAAGTGGATTCTCTAGTAGATTTCTGGCCCTTCTGCTTATTCCAGTCATCGACTGGCCCTGGTTTCCCTGAGCCCGTACCGAATAGGAATTTGATTCTGTGAATCAGAGAGAGCTTTGTCAGCCAGACTCTCCTCATTGTATGCATGAAATCGTTCTGAGAGAGTCCATCTATCCACGTTGGTCTTGAGAGATTGAATGCCTGTAATGGTCCGGGAGTGTCCTGTACCTTGTTACCAACATGGAGGACCCAATCCAAGTCAGCCCTAGTTAGATCCAATCTAGTGTTGTGAAGCCACTTCTTCCACTCGTTTGGGTCTTCTGAGGAGAGTTCCTTCATCTTATCTTGCTGTCCCTCGTCAACTCTAGTTACAGAATATACCAATACGAGGTCTCTGTTCTTTGGAATTACAACATTAAACAAATGGCCCCTCTTACTTGGGGGGTACTTGACGTGCATGTGGAGAAGCGCCTGCTGGTCTTCTACATCTCTAGCTTCCAGCTTCTCGCTGAGTAGCCATTTTCTTACAGAATCGGCGGCTTCTCTCTTATTCACGTACTAGCGAGGGGGATGTCCTATTTGAGAGCCACTAGTTGGGGGGCAATCTTCTGGAGGAGCTCTATGAATTCGGTCCCTTCATCGGATCTGAAGAGATTAATTCTTCTTCGGGAAGCGGTATAGTCTGTCCAAAGGTCATACCCAGATAGCATGACCATGTTGGAAAATTGGATTAACATCATCATTATCAAACCCCCAACAATTAGTGCGGTTGGCGTGGTTTCTATTGACAGGAGTTCGAACGAGTAGTAAGAAAAGAGGAGCGCGAATAGGGGCCAGAGAGTGATAGGGGAAAAGAAAACGGCAAACATATGGTGTGTCGTCCTTGCATCTATTCCTTCATCGGAGTTGTTACCCAAATACCAAGCAAGGATAGCTTGTATCCCTGTTGAGGGTATCGAGATGAATGAGGCCACTCCCATTAAAATCAGGCCTAGTGCTCCCTTCAATATCTCTGGCTTCTTGTCCAAGGATATATCATTAGATACGGATCTTCCATCCAGATCTCTGAAATGTAAGATTGTTGATGCCCTCCTTGCGTCATCAATTAAGTCAGGTTCATTCCTATGAGTCATGATTTCGCGTATCTTCCTAGTAGCTATCACTTCTTGAGAGAAATTCTTGAGATTGTGTTTTTCCTGTCTTGACCTGATATGTGCTAACAACTGCCATGCTCTGTATGTCTCCCAGTCGGGCGCCTCTGGAGTGACTTCAGACAGCCTATTTTGTAACTCGTCCCTCAACTCCCTGACCATATCTTCAGGAGGTTCCATCCAAGTTCCTTCATTAAGTCTCAGGGAGTGATTTTCTGTTTTTACGATGGGAATTTCGATGGGCTCTGGATATTCAACAAATAAATCAGTCCTAAACCAGTGATGACGCCTAAAGTGCAGACCAACCGGTTGAATAACTGGGCTTGGCATTTCCTTTGATGATGCTATTGTTGAGGCATTGATCGCGAATCTCATAGCTCCCGTTCTGAGTTTGTGTAGCTTAGAGTCTTGATGTGACTTTCCTTCTGGCATAACGACCGCTCCGTGTCCTCCTGAGATGCAATGAGACATTGTGAGAAGTGTTCTGTGATTGATTGACTTGGCAAAATCTTGATCTGAAACACCTGATCTCTGTTCTGCTCTTCTGATGACGGGTTGGTTGCCCATTCTCCTGGTTAGCCAACCAATGAAGGGCATGGTTGCTAAGTCATGCCTTCCCATTGTTATCGGTCTCTTTTCTTGAGAGAGTATTATTGCAAGTGGATCTACTAGGCCATTGATGTGTATTGAGGCATATATCCTTCCTCCATCACATTTGGTAGGAGACTGCTCTTCCACGGATCTGAAGAGATAGTACTTTGAGAGCTTAGCTAGAGACTTGATCACCGACCATGCTACTTTGCTTCCCGGGTGCTCTCCGGTATGGTCCCAAGGAACTTTGTTGAGTTTCTTGGGATTGATTTTGAGTGCTCCGCTGGATAGCACTGGGTCGATGTCCGGTGCCTCTGAGGCGTCACTCACGGTATGCTCAGACAAGGTATCAGTTGAGAAAGCACCGATTCTATTCTATGTTGTGAGATATTTTTTGGGCTAACTCTGATGCTTCTTTTTTGTCTATTTCCATGGTTTTCCAAACAAAACTATGAGTTGACTCCGAATATTTGGGAATTATGTGGAAATGGACATGAAAAACGGTTTGTCCGGCATGGGAGCCGTTATTTTGAATTATATTGTAGCTGGTTGCTCCCGTTACTTCTAATATTGACTTGGATATGATGGATAGGGCTTTGCCGAGCTCCGAAGAGGACTCAGGAGACAGCTCATGCAGGAATTGGGCTGGTTCCTTGGGGATAACAAGAACATGTCCACGAGATACTGGATTGATGTCTAAAAAAGAGTATACATGATCATTCTCAAACACCTTGAAGCAGGGAATCTCTCCCTCGATTATTCTAGTGAAGATGGATTTTTCACCAATCATTCTTCTTCCTCATTAGAGGATATCAACTTTGCAAGAGAAAGTAATCCTTCCACATGAAGAGCTGTGACTAGCTCTGTGTTCATTCGTCTCGATGGATCTGTTACTCTCAACCCGAGGCTCGATATTTCGTTGATACTGGCCTGCGCTATTGCCATTGAGGATTGGTCTCCACTCCCATCGATTATCCTCATTGCAGAGGAGAGTGCCTTGACCACATGTCCAACTGGGCTACCTTCAGAGGAGAATATCTGGTCAATCTTCTTCTGGGATGAGGATACTGCTTGCTGGATCGTTTCATGCCCCCCGAATTGGGATTTGTTAGACCATTCAGCCGCGTTCTTTCCTGCAACCATGCCTGTGACTACCTCCTCCATGAGTAGATTCCCCGGCAGAGGGGCAGTTCCGTGCATTCCGGTGTATGCGGAACGCCCAGCGGCATATAGGCCAGTGTACCACATTTTACCAGAGTCAAATATCGCTCTACAATGATAATCGACTGGTATTCCGCCAGTGGTCGACACTATCATAGGTGAGAGAGGCAGAACATCGTTCCTAATATCTAGTCCTGCTCTATCGAGTACCTTTGACATGGTATTCTCAAACCACCCTTCTGCTGATTTCTCCATAGAGCGCATATCGAGAACACACGGTTCTCCTCCTATTACCTCGACAGGGCTGGCATCCTCTCCAGATTCTTTCCTGATTCTTCCTCCTGAGCCAAGAATATCCATTGGTAGAACCATCCCCGTGCCTGCAACGGTAAGGGCATGCATCGGAACGTTTGCCATTCCTTTGAGACGTATGCCCGCCGCATTGGAAATTGCAAGTCCGTTTCCTGGGCCACGGGAAGGCGTATTCCATAATCCCTGATAGCCCTGCGACGCTACTATGATTGTCTTAGCTTGAATTGGAATTAACTCTCCCGATTCTATATCCAATGCGACAATTCCCCTGGCTTGGTTATTATCCATAACTAGGGCCACAGGAAGTAGGTCAGACTTTCTGTTGATTCCTCTCTTCATTGTCTGTTCTTCGAGAATTCTAGTTACTTCTCTAATGGTACTATCTCCGCATCCGGCAACTCTTGGAAACGAATGGCCCGAAATATCTGCCATGTGAGGAAGGCCATCCTTTGACCTCCTCAGAACCAGCCCCCACCTCTCTAGTTCGGATAGGGCCTCTACAGCTGAGCCACAGATTCGCGCTACGGCTCCCTTGTCGGTGTGATCGCCCCCTGCTGAAATGGTGTCTTCTATGTGAGCCGAAGGAGAGGTTTCATTCAGTGAGGCAGAGAAACCAGAGATTGGTGGAAAGCCAGAAGCAACACCTACGGACGAGCCGCTTACCAAAAGAGGTCTTGCTCCCGCGTCTGATGCTGCGATAGCGGCCCTTAGGGCGGCCGGGCCCTCTCCGAGTACTAAGACGTCCCACGACTCCATCACTATCGGTGCTTGCCAACAGGGGAGGTATGATGAACATGACGCTCCCAACTTATGGCCTAACTCTGCCTGTCACTGAGCGGTATTGCTATTCTCCTTACTGCTTCGGACGCCTCGGTCATTCGAACCGCGGCACTCTCGGGATTTACCCCGGTTGTAAGAGATGTCTGGACGACCATGGAGGACAGTGTCTCTCCCGACTCCCCCTTCAGAGTAACCTGTACTGGGTGAGGGCCTGATTCTGAGTCTGGCCAGGCTATCCCTATCCACAGGACTACAGCTCTTTCCAGCATTGTAACTAGTTTGCTTATTTTGTCTCCCTGATCATCTGAGCTCATACTAGGATGGGGCGTTGTGGGCGAGCTTAATCTAAGGCTCTGGTAAGCCGGCTCTCCCTTTGCTACAATTATGTCAAGCTCAACCGTTTTGGCGTGTCCTGTGTGATTGTGAAGCATGACAAATAGCTCCCCCTGCCCTTCGGAGCATCTTGGTGGCAGGTCTAGGTCTAATCTCCATTTTTCGAAGTCCTCCCCCTGTGGCCCAGCGACGGAGTCATGTAGTCGGTCTAACAACCTGAATAGTCCGGGCTCCCATGCCCGAGTATGGGCTAGGAGCTTGCTTAGAGAGGAGGCATTGAATTTATTTGAGCTATCAAAAAGAGAGTCGGTAGCTGCAACTTTGAAAACTGTCTTTACTTCTGAGATGAGTCTGTTCCTATCTATTATCCCTCTCTGTTCCCAATGGATGGACTGGAGGACGTGCTCTACTGCCGTTCGAGGGGTTTGACCCGTCCTGACGCTGAACTCTAGAGAGTCCATCCATTCATCCCACAAATCACTGGTCTCTGGATCTAAATGGGCCTTAAGTGAGTCTGTAAGAACTGATTTCAATATACTGTCATGCAGAGTTGGTGCATGGAGGGAGAGGAGTGTGAAATCATTAGATCTCATAGGCATGCTTCCCTCCAGCCTTAGAGAATTTAGAATGCACACTGACCCAAAGAAAGCACCGGATGCCATTAGAGACGGTGCGAGAACGGTACCTGGATTTAGTCTGAGGACTACATACAGCGAGGCTCCCCCAAGTATAGCTGATATTAGCCTGAGTCTCTCTCGGATGACCCTGTCCCTCAATGTACTAATTATCCTCTCAGAACCAGGATAGGATCCTTTTGACTTATGTCCTTCCACAGAGAGTGAAAGTCTATCTCTTGCGACCATAGAAGAGAACCAAGAAGCCATGTTAGTAGGGATATAAAGTATAGAAATTATTGTGAAAAGTCCGATACTGACCTCGATTGAGGAGTGCTCCCATCCAACGAGAAGAACTGCGCAGGATACGGTTGCAATTGCAGGTAAAGTCAATCTGATTTCTGATGTAGTACGGATGGACGATAGCCATGTCCAAAATCTTCTTCCTGCATCTCTTCTGGCTATCATCCTTGATAGGGCTCGCTCGTTCTTTGCTCCGAACCCACTCTCCTCTCCATAGGGAGTAGGTAAGGGAGACAGGGGGCCTTCCATGTGTGAGCGTGGGGCCCATGGTGCTTCATGGCATCGGACGATAGGGGTCCAAAGGGTCGATTTTCTTCGCTAGACTTCTTGAGGGGTAGGCTTTGCGGGATACGGGCGTGTAGCATAGCCTGGATAATGCACTGGCCTCCTAAGCCAGGGACCGCGGGTTCGAATCCTGCCGCGCCCGCCATCTTATTGCCTGTGCTTCATCAGGAGAATGCAAGGCCGTGTAACTCTCCTGCCTCGGCCGTTCGGTGCAAGAATCTCTCCAACGGAACACGCGCGTGCATAGATTTCTTCAGACTAGTATCACATTCTGCAAGAGCATCCAGAAGGTTGTCTCTCAGTGTATCCGGGATTGACAGCCTTCTGCCCACCAAGACCCCGTGTAGCTGTTGAACAACATCATCGGCATCTAATCCGTGTTCATTCATTAGGCGGTCTATCTGTGCTAGAGCACCAACAAGTGTTCTTTTCCTCCTTCCTGCCTTGTTTTCCCATTTCCACTCAACGACCCTGCCTCTAAGTGCTAGTTCGACAAGGTATCTACCAGCCTGAAGAGTTGTTGCCTGAACCAGCTTATGCACAGCCGATCTATCGGCTCCCAGCCCCCTAGAGTCAAGCATTTCTAACGTGAATATGGCCTTCCTCAGGTTTCCATCGCAAATGTAGGCAATATCTTCAATGACCTCGCGTGTAACATTGGAGTTGGATTTCTCTGACAGAGAAGATAGTGTAAGTACGATTTGCTCTCTATCTGTGGCTGGAATCCTAATCATCCTACTTCTAGATCTGAGGGCATCAATAATACGAGAAGGGGCCCTTGCCACTAGTATGAACCTAGAGGCGTTTCCAACCTTCTCCATCATCCTACGAAGGTAAGCCTGCCTTATTGAACCAAGATGATCTGCATCTTCCAGAACGATTAGCCTACTTACAGGGATTGTACCTGGTTCAGATTTGGTCTCAAAGCCAGCTGGTGCCTTGTCTCCATGGGATAAGGGGGCCATCCCTCTGTCGAATGCGTCGAGGCTTGTTCTACCGGCCAGAGTATCTGTTGACCCTCCTGGCCTTAGGAAGTTCTCGAACTTTGCCATGGCTCCTGACTGCCGAGAAAGGTCTCTACACTGTAAAACATGGGTAGTAGCTTTCCATCCCGGACCAAGGATTTGGCGGGCAACTAACTTCCATGAGGCCGTCTTACCAACACCTGGGGGGCCCGTAAGAAGTAGATGAGGGGGATCGGCGGTTGCGGACGACGCAGAAAGCGCGTCACTGACTCTTTTCGGCACGGCCAAGTCATCGAAAGTCCTCGGTGAGAATGACTCCAACCAGCTGGGCATAGTTCTTGGTAGAAGAGCAGGGTCTTGAAGTAAGCGCTAAGCTAGTTCAGAGAGAACATCTGAGGAGGGTAGTTTCTATATTGCCCTCATTTTCTTGATTGGTCTACCTTGGCTTCTGGGCTTGGAGAAAACCCTGTACCCACACTTGTGGCATGACTTTCCTGTGGAGCCGGCTTCTATCCAAGTCAGATGTCCACACCTGAGGCACTTGTATCTGATTTCTAATGGATCCATTTTAGAATCGCAGTGGTTACACTGGGGTGGCTCGGAAGGATTCCACGCCCTCCTATCTGTACGGTTGCACTTACGGCACTTGTGGTTCACCATGTACTCTGCTTCACTCGCCATCGGGCCCGCGACTTTACCGTCCTTCTTCAATCTGTCCTATGTCTCAAACACCGCTTCTAGACCTTTCACAGACTTTTACGAAGTTCTGGAACATAACTCGTCCATACTCGGAGTCATTCACTTCTGGATGGAACTGGAGTCCGAATCTATCACCATCAGAGTTCTCCATTGCCTGTACTTCACAGGATTCGCTTCTGGCGGTTATCGAGAATCCATCGGGGACCTCGATGACCTCATCATTGTGGCTCTCCCACACCGTCTGATTGTCTGGAGTGCCAGCGAATATAGCGCCTCCGTCTCCGATAAGAGAGATATTGGCGGCACCGAACTCTGGTTTTGGGGCCTCGCCTGCCTTTCCACCATAATGTCCAGCCATGAACTGATGACCCGCACATATCCCAAGAATCGGAACATCTAGAGAGAGGTATTCTCCACATTTGCCAAGCTGTCCGGTAAGACCCACTCTCGCCGCGCCTCCTGAGAGGATCAGTCCGTCGACCTTTCGCAAATCTGAAAGTGGAGTATCATTAGGTAAAATCTTTGTATCTACTCCAAGATACCTGAGCATTCTCCACTCCCTATGGGTCCACTGACCACCATTATCTATGACGTCAATGACCAGTTTCAGTCCCTCCATACCCCTCCAAGAGGCAGGAGGATGATGAACAATACCCTCTCAAAGGTTGAAAAAGAGAACCCGTGTCGTAGGGTTCCAAGCCCCGATGGTGTAGTGGCCTATCATGCAGCCCTGTCGAGGCTGCGACCCGGGTTCAAATCCCGGTCGGGGCGCCACTCATTTCCCTGAATTATCCTCCCACCATTTGGGTTCCTGTTCAGGCTCCGGTTCAGATACTAATGGAGGTTGATCCTGATGCTTCCAACAGTAATCAGTAGATCTGAATGTAAGTGCGTTGCATCCTTCAACTGCACAGTTGATGAGTTGACTAGATCGTCTCTGGGCGGGGGTGATTATTTTCGTTGATTTTGATGGGGCGCCCATTCCTCCAAATAGGGCTAAGAAAATGCCATGACAAACAAGTTCCGCTATTAATTGAGGCAGGACCATGATTCTTCATTGACGTTATCGAGATAAGTCTGTCTACGACGCGGGGCCTATCCAAGCCTCGAATGCGCATAATCTGAGGGTCGAACTGTAATCTCGCTTGATTTTGAGGGTTGGCTCAGGAGTGCCCTGTAGCCTAGGGGGCAGAGCCTTTCGTATCGCATCGTTGACATCTTCAATCTCTGACTCGGCGACGATAACTCTGCCTCTGATCATGGACGTTCCGGTCCTGTCGAGAAGTGGAACCAGAGTAGGGAGGAGCTCAACTGTTCTGTGGGGTAGGTTGACTAAGAGTAGATCCCATGCCCCTGTAATGGAGGGGTCCTCATGCAGCTTGGTAGCATCTGCGACGCCGACTATTCGGTCTTCGTATAATCTCGAGATCTTTTTTGCTCCGGTTGGATAGTCTCTTCGATCCCATCTACGCAGGTTGTCCAAAAGAAGCTCTATAGCATCTGGATTGAGGTCTGATGCTAATATCCGTCCCACGAGATCGGTTTCTCCCAATAGCGTGGCTAAAGCAGGTCCAACCCCACAAAAGGGATCGCATACGCGAAGCGGGCGATCGAGCATGGAGCGTAACTCCTTGGCGAGACTGAGTGTCTCCAGTCTCTCGGTCTGCAACTTGGTTGAGAAGTATGCCCGTCTAGGATCACATAGTATGGACTTGCCAGACTCTCTGACCAAAACTCTGGTATCGCACATTTCCTCTGATATATCTCCAGTGATTATCTCCGAGTCCTGCCTTAATGCTATAGGAGATAGGTCCCTAATTCTTAGTTCTCCTTGTACTCCTCTGTCTTCCATAACCATTCTTACTTTTGGATGAGAGGCCATCTTTGAAATTGCTATTTGTTCCCTGTAAGAAGAAATTTCCTCATTTATTCTAACTATCATGATATCTCCGATAAACTCGTGATTGGAGGGCCAGCTCTCTCCATACTCTGTGATGGTGTCCTCCCCGATTATTTCTGAGAGGTGTTTCCACCAACTATCATTTGATCGTTCATCGATTTTTCCTTCGTGGATGACCTCCTCAAATTCGCTGAAATGTTCGGGTAGGTTGTGAGGTGCACTTTCTGAAAGTGGAATTAGCCTGTGTTTACCGTCACTATCTGGGCATATCCTCATACCGTTGTTCAGCAGATCATTGTCTTTCAGTAGGACGATTACGTCCTGTACAGACTTGTTTGGGACCCTCAGATGCCGCATCACGTTCATCATGGGCAACGGGTCAGCTCGCTTCACAATGACGGCTGTATTAGAGGGTCCGGGGCTCTGGTTAATCGGATTGGGGCCTGGTGATTTGCGTCATATGACATCGTTTGCACTGAGTGTAGCAGAAGCCTGTGATAAGAGGTATCTAGAGGGTTACACTGCTATTCTTCCTGATGATCAAGAAGAGAAATTAGGAGATTTAGTTGGAGATTGGGATAGAGTAATGAGAGATGGAATCGAAAATCCTGACGAGATAATCCGCCAGGCAAAGAATGTCATGGTTGGAATCATGGTAGTGGGAGACCCGATGCAGGCTACCACCCATATCGATCTGAAAATTAGATGTCAGGAATCGGGCGTCCCCTTCCATGTCGTTCCTGGACTTTCAGCTACTAGTCTAGCCGTGTCTCTATCAGGTATGCAGTCGTATCGTTTTGGTAGACAGGTGACTATCCCCTTCCCCTATGGGGACTATCTGCCTACTTCTCCTCTGGAAATAATACTGAAGAATTACGCCGGGAACCTCCATACTCTTGTTCTTCTAGATCTAGACCCCACGGGTATGGGTTTGGCACCTCCTAAACCTATGGTTCCGAAGCAGGCTTATGAGATTCTAAAGGCTATGGCCGAACGCCATGGAGCAGACGAGGAAGTGGATCATGATTCCTTGTCTTCTTCTATTTCTGGCTGGAATGCAATATTGCTAAGTGATATCGGCACGAGTGGGCAGAGGGTTGTTTCTGGGAGCCTTTCTGACATATCAGAATTTGAAGGGGGCATGATCCATTGCCTAATCCTTCCGACAGAATTCAGTGGCATGGAGAAAGAGATTTTTGAGAGCCTAAAGGCGGATATGTGAATTGCTAGAAGGTGTTCCGGGGATAAGGGAGATGAAGGGAGATGGCGAAACCACCAGCAGAAGTTAGGTTTCCTGGTGACCGTAACAGGAGAAAAAAGGTTAGAGTCCGGGGGATTAAGCAGGCTTCTAAAGAAATCCAGAGAAGGCTTGAATCCAACTTGGATGGACTATTGGACGACCCCGAGTCATTTGTACCTGAGATAACGGGAGAGTTAGGAAAAATTTCATTCTTCGGTAACAAAGACAAGATGGCTATGACACTAAAGGAGATTGAGATTGTTGCCACCAAGAGGAATGATCATCGATGGCTAAAGAAGAGGATGGTGAAGAAGGGAGGAGATGAGGTCTGCAGGGCGCTGGCCGGGAGTCTGCTCGCTGCGGGCGAGGATGACCTGTCTACGGTTTCAGTCTTCAAACACCCACTTTACGGCACCTCGAGTTACCTGAGGAGAGGGAATGGAAAGCAGAGCCATCTTGCTGGAATCCAGAATTTCAACCATCCACGGCTGAGACTCCTTGTGTGGGACGGGCACGCCAAAGCTGGACAGTACTTCTTCTCGTGGGATGGGGGTTTTGTCTGCTCTTGCTCGTCTCCAGATGCCCCTCCTGAGTGGATCAGTTGGGTGCTTGACAAGTCGTCAGTTGAGCTAAGTGGAAAGGATGTACGATGGACCTCTGGGCTTTCAGAAGAAGTAGTAGAAAACGGTGATTTCAGTGAGAGTGGTTGGTTACGTCTAACATTCCAGGACAGTACCAAGGTGGGTATCTCTCCAGCTTCACTGGCTAAGACAGAGGAGCCTTTTGCTCAGAGTTTAGCTATATCGATGATGCCCCCCAATAAGCTTGGGTCGATTTGTGAGGCAGAGTGGATGTGGAGGCCCAAGGGATGGCCTGAAGGGAGGAATCTACCAGACGATGGAATCGAAAGACTTGGGGAGGTCTTAGATTCCTGGCTAAGGATGTCCTTGGATGACGCGAGGTTATCTGAATCCTGTAGAGCCAGTATCCTGAATTCGATTGAAGAGGGGTACGTAGTAGGCAACTCATGGTTTAACGTGGATGATAGAGTGGGTTTTCTCGACTGTCTATCTGGAACGGACGACGAGAAGAACGCTATTTCGGTTATACTCGATTCTCTGAAGGGAGGAATACATGTCAGAACCGACGGGGTTGTATTGGACTTGGAGTCTGATGTAGTGAGGATGGAGGAGGGCTCTTGTCATCCTAACCTAGTATCACTGTGGCCCAAGTATGGAAAGACTGTGCTACAAGGATTGTACGGACTTAGCGATGAGGAATCTGTGGATATACTTGAGAGGCAATCAAGGAGGAAGCAGGGTTTCGGGGCATTTCTTAGAGAACTCGGGGAATCCTTGGATACAGAGATGAGGCTCAGAAGGTTGCCTTGGAAAAATGAGGAGCTCCCCTCTCCTCTCAAAATGGCCGATAGCTTGGTCAGAAAGGCAGTAGGAGATGGGGTCTCGTCCACTGTATCTCTAGCAAGGAAAGGAAAGGGGCTTGACTCCTCCATGGGTTGGGCTTGGTTAGTGGTTCACAACAGGACTGAGTCTGACGCATGGAGGTTCGACGAGACAATCAGAGACAAGGGAGGAGATTGGGTTCCAGCACTACAGGCGCTCTGGGACGCGGCAGAAGATCTGCTTCTGAATGATGTTGAAGAAGCAGAGGAAGACTACACCAACGCGATGAAATGGCTAGCTGAGTCTAGTGGGGTCTCTGAATTCCATTGAATATCACAGACTAGCCTGGTTCTGAGTAAGACTACTAGTGGGGCAAAGCTATCCATATTGCCACTGCGAAGAGTGATATCCCCATGACACGATTCAATACTCTTGCAGACTCTGGTGTACTGAAGGCCCTCCTGAGAACCGTCCCGAAGGCTGCCCATGTCATCACCGCAGGAAGTCCGCAGGCGAGGTTCAGCAACACCAATAGCACCTTTCCGATGAATCCGGTACCGAACAGGGTTCCAAATGACGTCATCAAGACCAGGAAGTGAATCCATGCTTTACCGTTGACTACTTGGATTGTCGCCCCGGTCATGAACCCTAATCTTTCTGAGGCTTCTTCGTCTTGCTCAATAGTATTCGAAGTGGCTATCTTGTAAGAAAGATAAGCGATATACGCGGCACCTACGTATGTTAGTAAATCGAATACGGCTTGGTTCTCCTCGATGAGATCAGTGGCTATTGCTACGAATATCCCCAAAGTCGACCACCCGAATGCCATACCAGAAATCAGTATGAGCGTTTCACGAAAACCATGTTGTGAGCCGTGGGCTGCACAAAGAACATTGTTTGGGCCTGGACTGAAGCACATTGGTATGATAAAGGCCAAACTGGCTATGAGCAGTTCGATATCCATCAAGGACACCTAGGCCCTAGACAGTAGTAGCTCTCTGGCAGACTCTAATCCCTTCTCTATATCGGACCACAAATCTTCAACTCCCTCGATTCCGATACTCATCCTAACGAAACCCGGTACCACCCCTGCCTCATGTCTGACTTCTTCGGGTACGAACATGTGGCTCGAGTTGAACGGGCATTCCACGAGGCTTTCTACTCCTCCGAGGCTGGTTGCTTCGAAGATAACATCCAGGGACTTCATGAACTTGAGAGCAGAGTCATCTCCTCCCTTTATGACGAACGCAAGCATACCGCTTCCCCTTGGCATCGTTCTGTTGGCTATCTCGAAGTCTGGATGGCTTTCTAGAGACGTATGTATGACTTTCTCTACCATATCGTGACTCTCCAGTCTCTTTGCAATCTCAGCAGAGTTTGATGTATGTATCGGCATCCTTGCATGTAGGGTTCTCATCCCTCTTTCAAGGAGATAGCACATGTGTGGATCCGCGGCACCACCAAGGTAAATTTTAGTGTGGAAGATTTCGGCTATCAGTTCCTTCTTTCCGGCTACAAAGCCCGCAGTTAGATCTGCGTGGCCCCCTAGGTATTTCGTTCCCGAGTGAATCACAATATCGAAACCCATCTTGATTGGATTACAAGACCAGGGGGATGCGAACGTATTGTCCACTACAGAAACTAATCCATTTTTATTGGCAATCTCGGCGATTGCATTAAGGTCGCAAACCTTCAATGTGGGGTTTGTCATTGTCTCTGCATAGAGTACCTTGGTGTTGTCTTGAATTGCTTGTTCATAACTTGATGGATCTCTAATGTCAGCCATTGTGACCTCGATTCCCATTCTTGGTAGTATCTCGGTTAGAAGCGCGTATGTGCCACCATAGCAATCGGGTGTTGCCACAATATGATCACCAGTGGAAAGTAGTGTCATCAGGGTAGTAGATATAGCGGCCATACCACTTGCGAATACTTCTGCGTCCTCTGCTCCTTCTAAGGAAGCTAGCTTAGCGGAAACTACCTCTGAATTTACACTAGATATTCGGGAGTAGACTGGTCCAGTGTGATGCAAACCATCGGCCCATCCCTTGTACTTCTCGTCTGTGAGCCTGTAGGTTGATGTCAAGAATATTGGAGTAGTCGCCGAGCCCTCTATCTCGACCATCCCTGAATGTACCGCTTTGGTAGAGAACTCCTTGTCTTTGTCATTGGCACCCATGACGATGCGAGAGTATATCTGGTCATCAACTCTGCGCTTTGTCATGGAGGTACAACTTTACTATTCATTGATTATGGGAATCTATGTAATGTTGGTTCTCTATTCAACAAAGGTTCCCTATAGAATGATGGTCGAAAGAGGCGTGGAGGATATTCGTGCAGTATACTACAACAGGAAGATTGTACATATGTTCGCCGGGGGGGTTGGGTCGCTTTGCGTGCCGTTTCTCTTCACTGACTTCTGGTACCCCATGGTCTGTGGAATAATACTAACCATATTCACGTATATCGCTCATGTTTCTGAGAGGAGGATGTACTGGTTTCAGACAGAACAGAATCAAAATGACGTGAAGTTCTCACTGATGTGGTGGGTATCTATCACCGTAATTTGGGCATTAGTTGGCGATCCTTGGTTGGCAATCATTCCTTCGCTATTCATGGCATTCGGAGATGGAATTACAGGGGTGGTTAGGAATCTCGTGATAAGAAAGAGGTCGAAGAGCCCTATAGGAAATGTGTTCATGTTCATTGTTAGTGCCCCTTTGGGCTGGTACGTCGGTGGCCTCGGAGACCCCTCTCTTCCTGGATGGGGGTTGATAGCCGCCGCAGTAGCTACGTTTGTAGAGAGATACGAGTTCGGGCCCATAGACGACAATATACTCATCACTGTCTTCTCGACTGTTGTTCTGATGATCGGTGTTTATTGGGGCCCGTTACTTTGAGGGTTCCTCTGCCTCTGAGCCTCTATAGCCACGGCACTCAATGGAGCTTGGAGATTGAATGAGGGAACGAATCCTGTCATGGGAATCCGGATTACCTCATCCGAGTATTCGAGAATATCTTGGGAAATTCCTTTCTTCTCCCCCCCGACAATGAGTACTATATTTCCCGTGAGATCGGCCTCCCAAGGACTCTTAGTACCAGTATCCTCCACTGAAATAATCCTGAAGCCAGCGTCCTTGGCCTTTTTCACGGCTTGGAAGCCGTCTCCCCAATGAACGGGAATGAACCTATGAGCCTTCATTGATGCTCTTTTTGCCGCTTTCCTCTCTGTGTTAGATAGTTCGGCGTCCACAATTACTGCATCTGCTCCAGAAACCTCTGCAGTCCTGATGCAGAAGCCGATATTGACAGGGTAGGCTGCTCCTGCTAAAAGCCATATTAATCCACCTGATTCGATACTCTCGTCGAGGTTTAGGGTTGGATCTCTCCCAACTAGTGCAAGGATTTCAGGGACTCCCTCTGAGTTATTTCGTGACATTCTCCATATGTCATTATCAGAGCCTCTGATGATATGTATTCCCCTATCACTGACCATTGTCAGAATCTTTGCCAGTTGTTCGCTTTCCGCCCCCCTCTTGACTAATACGAGTCGGATGTCCTCGTTTTCCTCAAGAGATTTGAAAACCTCTGATATGCCACATCTTTGCATCATTCTCGTTGCCCCTGTTTTCTTCCTATCTCACCTGCTATATTGAGGCAGATAGCCACTATAGGACCTATCATCACCGCGAAAATAACCGTTCCTATGCCTATAGTACCGCCTAGAGACCAGCCTATAATGACCACTGATATTTCTATTGACGCTCGAACATTGCCTATCGGATATCCAGAAACTCTTTGCATTCCTGTCATCCAGCCATCTCTAGGTCCAGGACCTAGATTGGCTGTCAGATAAATACCACTACCAATCCCCACTAAGGCAATCCCTCCAATGACTTGTAAAAAGGATTCAAACGGTCCTTCAGGTGTGGGGAGAATGGGTAACATGTATTCAATAGCAAGAGCGATTAGAATAGCATTTAGAATCGTACCTATCCCTGGTTTTTCCCTCAGTGGGATCCACAACAATAGAACGGCAACACTGACAAAGAATGTTGCTTGACCGATGGTTCGATCCATCCTCAATGCAATTCCCTCTGCTAAGACTGTCCAGGGAGTATTGCCTACTCCGGCGGCTACGATAACGGCGTCTCCTGTTCCAAATATCCAAAGACCAACACATAAGATTAGCAGAGTGGAGGGCCTTGGCCTAGGTTCCATTGGGTCAGTGGAGCTCCACCAAGTGACAGGGACGTCCTTGGCCGGCTTGAGTATTGAACGCAAGCCCATGTTATCGAGAGACCCCTATCACCCTTGAACCCAATTGAGGTACTGGCTAGTCGAATTAGCCTTCCACCATATTATCTGGGGAGATTCGTAAGGATGAGTATCGTTGATTCTGGTCATCAATTGCTCGGTTTTATCGGTGGAGGTCTTGAATTGGACTCTCCACTCTGATCCATATTCTATCTTGTCGCGCCACTTGTATGTTGAGTCTACTAAATTTCGTTGAGCGCAGGCTGCGAGTTTTTCATCGACTATTGTGAATACCCATTCTCCAACCTCTGCCTCGAGCCATTCGCCGGGAAGGGTTGTTTGAACTACTGAAATCATCTCATTCATGGCTATCGGAGGGGGTGAGTCGACAAGAAGCCTTGGCATAGTTTGAATGAGTAGTGCGTGTTCGGTGGTACAGGGTGTGACAGTGGAAGCGTGGGAGATGCCTATTGATACTGGTGAAGTTCCTGCTGATGGCTCGGATTTCGATGTTATCGTTGTCGGGGGGGGACCAGGAGGATCTGCAGCTGCGGCATATAATGCTCTCAATGGATGTAAGGTCCTTTTGATTGAGAAGAATGTCTGGCCCAGAGACAAGGTATGCGGGGATGCGGTGGGAGGAAAATCACTGTCCCATGTAGAGGAGCTAGGGGTTCTTCCAATGGTTCAGAGTACTCCATACTACCAGGTTGATTCTATCCTATTTGGTAGTGCTAGTGGCTCTGAAGTAAGGGTAATGCTCCCAAAAGAGAGCTATGAGGAGAAGGGCCTGATGTCAGGTTACTCACTACCCCGAATACAATTCGACTACATGATGTTCAAGAAAGCCACTGAGATAGTCAAAGAGAATGGCGGGGCGGTTATACAAGGATTCACGGTAAATGAGATATTGAGTGAAACAACCGGCGGGGTGACAACCATCAAAGGAGTCTCTGGGAAGTTCGGGGGCTCCAGATCGGAGTCTCCGATATTATCCTTCAAGTCACTAGTCACCATAGGAGCTGGTGGCTACAACTGCCCAGTATCCAGGAAAATAACAGAGGTTCATGGTGAGCCTCACAAGGATGATGACCACTTCTGTGGGGGCTATCGGGAGTACTGGGAGAATGTAGAGGGTCTAGAGGATGCCGAGGGCCCAATTGAGATTCACTTCGTAGATGAAGTCATACCTGGTTATTTCTGGCTCTTCCCAGTTGGGGAAGGCGTGGTAAATGTAGGAATTGGAATGCTAATCTCTGAAGAGAAGAAGGGCAAGAGAAAGGGCTCCTGGAGGGGACTTAGGAAGACTCAGAAGTGGTTAATTAATGAGCATCCCAGATTCAAAGATAGATTTGCAAAATCAAAGATGGTGGAGGGGTCTGCGAAGGGATGGCAACTGCCCTTCGGCTCTCCTAGGAAAAATCCTCCATCTCATCAGCCTAGGAGAGGAGCCATGGCAGGAGCGATGACTGTAGGAGATGCTGCTAGCTTGGTCGACCCATTTAGTGGGGAAGGGATTGGCAACGCTCTACTCTCAGCAAAACTGACAAGCAAGCATTTCGATAAGAGCTTGCATTCGGATGGCTTTACGGCGGAGGCTTCGGACGCATACATGGAGGAACTATGGGATGTTTTAGGAAAGGAGCTTTCCAATTCGAAGACATTGCAGAAAATGATGAAGTGGAAGCGTCTGACTAG
This sequence comes from Euryarchaeota archaeon UBA121, assembly GCA_002499865.1. Taxonomy (GTDB): domain Archaea; phylum Thermoplasmatota; class Poseidoniia; order Poseidoniales; family Thalassarchaeaceae; genus MGIIb-O5. The sequence continues at coordinate 23,611 of DANL01000048.1, forward strand.
CTGGTTCATCAACAGGGCCAACAAGAAAAAGGAGATTGGCACTATGATGTCGGAAATGATTGCTAGTAAAGATGCTCAGACCGAGCTATGGAATCCATGGTTTTTGTTCAAGACTCTTGTCTTGCCCTGAGGTGATGAGTTGTCCATACTGAGTAAGTCATTGGATGGAATAGAGGCGATTTTTCTAGATTTAGATGGTACCATCTACCTCGGAGGAGAGCCTATCGATGGTGCTCTTGACTTCCTGGAACGTCTTAATCAAAGAGGGATAAGAAGGTTCTTCCTTTCTAATAACTCCAGCAAGTCTGTGTCTCAGTATCTTGAGAAGCTGACCTCAATGAGAGTTCCGGCAACCGAGCATGACATTCTTCTGTCGACTCATGATCTTCTGTCGTGGCTGAAGAAAGAAGGAGTTACTGAGACCTACCTAGTAGGTACCGAGGGGATGAGGGAGATGTTGGAAGATGTTGGCATCAGAACACGTTCTCAAAGTCCTCACTATGTCGTACTCGGATATGATACTGAGATAAACTACGAGAAACTGTCTACTGCTTCCATTCATCTACACAGTGGGGTACCCATGGTAGCTAGTCATCCGGACATAGTATGTCCTTCTCCTGATGGTGGCCTTCCGGATACCGGCGCTTACATCGATCTCTTCGAAGCTACGACTGGGGTTAGGCCAGTACACATTTGCGGTAAGCCCAATCCGGGAATGATTCTGCATAAGATTGAGGAGTTGGGGCTCAGACCGGAAAACTGCGCCATGGTGGGCGATCGTCTGTATACCGACATTGAGATGGCTGAGAGGTCGGGGGTTCACGGTATTCTAGTTCTCTCTGGGGAAGCTACAATGTCTGACGCCTCTATAGCGACCCAGCGACCTAGTCTAATTGTGGACTCGGTAGCCTCCCTACTCTGAGGTGTTTTTCACTGCACTGGGTGTAGGATTAGAAACTATAGTATACAAATAGAGACATTTAACGGGAAGCCCATGGAAGGGGCAACTGAGCCTGAGGCATTGCAGCACCGGGCATACTACAAAATGGGTCTTTTTGTCTATGATAATGCCAAAGTAGTACTCATAATGACCCTGATTCTATGTGGTTCTCTAGCATCTCTGATGACTCTGGAGCCTAGATATGCTGAGGGCTACGGAGAGGGAGATCTAGAGTCCGTACACGGCTGGGATGCTGCAAGAATTGGATTCACAACAGAGAATGAAAGCGATAGCTTCTCTTTTCATGTGCTGTTCCATCATCCTGGGTCTAGCCATGAGGATGAGGCGATACAGAGTGCAATGATAGAGACAGTCTCCCCAATGGCTGAGAGTGAGCATGTTTCGATTGAGTATCCATGGTTCACCAATGAAGTCAACAGAACCGAGCTTATTAGCTCGGTAAATCCTGAATGGACGAGGGTTAAAATCGAAGTGAGTTTGGACAGAGACGGTTCGAAGGCACTTCTCAAGGAGCACTTTGATGATCTTGTCCTACCTGATGACGCTCCTGAGGGAATGGATAAGTGGGTTACTGACAATCTAGCTATTGATGTGACATTCGATCTGACTTTGAAGGAGGAGTTGATTCAGGCAGAGCTACTGGCGGCCCCGCTGACACTGATCATTCTGCTTCTAGTGTTCGGAAGCTTAGTTGCGGCCGGCCTTCCAGTTCTTTCTGGAGTCTACACTGTCCTCGCGGCCGTGGGGATAGTAACTGGTCTCAGCTATGTTTTCGATGATATTACGGTCTATGCAAATAATATCGTCTCTCTTCTAGGAATTGGGCTTAGCGTTGACTACTCTCTCTTCATAGTGAACAGATTCAGAGAGGAGCTTGGAAGAGGGAGAGACAATAGAACCGCTATAGCAATGACTAGCGCCACGGCTGGGAGAGCTATTTTCTTCTCCGGAATGACTGTCATCGTAGGACTAATGGGGATGCTATTCTTCGAGAATACGGGCCTTCCCTCGTTGGGATGGGGAGGAATTTGCGCTACGGCAGTGGCTCTGACTTCATCCATCGTTCTGCTTCCAGCAATCCTGTCATTACTGGGAGATAGGGTGAACTCATTCAAAGTACCATTTTCTTTCGGAGTGGATGCCGGAGAGGAGGGTTTCTGGTCGAATATAGCTAGTGGTGTGATGAAGAGGCCCTTCGCCGTACTTGTTCCTGCAATTATCGTATTGATGTTGGCTGGATCACCATTCTTACAGGCAGAGTACGGCATTACCACTTACAAGGCACTCAGTCCAGATGATGAGTCTCGACAGGGGATGGAGCTTACAGATGAAAACTGGCCCGAGTACATCTCCAATACGGCTCTAGCGGTATTTGAAACAGCGGAGGGGGTAGATCCTCTTCACGAGGATAATATTAGGTCACTGTATCGTTTCTCACAAGAGATTCTGAGTATTGACGGTACGAGCTACGTACGTAGTCATGGACACTTCGACGTTAACATGAGTGAGGATGAAGTGGTCGATTTCTGGGATTCATCTGACGATGGAGATTTGTCCCCGATGGAGGCAATGCTAATTTCTGCGCAAAGGGAATATCTCAATGAGAGTTTCATCGGAAATGGAGTCGTATTACTAGTAGTCGGAATAGAGGGAGATGAATCTAGTGTGAGCTCAAGGGAGGTAGTACTTTCCATTAGGGACCTTGAGACGAAGAACGATCAGTTTGGAGGTTCGACCACTGTAAATGTAGCAGGAGTCGCCGCATACAATCAAGATGTAATAGAAGCAGTGGCTGAAAACCTACCCATATCCCTTGCATTCATTCTAATAACTAGCTATATCCTTATTTTCCTTCAGGTGAGATCTGTTGTTCTGCCTCTGAAGGCACTAATCATGAACGTCCTATCTGTAAGTGCATCCTTTGGAGTTCTGGTTTGGATTTTCCAGATGGGCAATGGAGCAGATTTGTTGAACTTCACACCTCAGCCAATAGACCCAACAACCCCTGTGATGATATTCGCTATTCTCTTCGGCCTGAGTATGGACTACGAAGTACTCATGCTGTCCCGTATCCATGAGGAGTGGGAGAGAACCGGTGACAATACAAAATCGGTCGCTGTTGGGCTTCAGAAGAGCGGTCGAATTATCACCTCTGCCGCACTTGTGATGGTAACTGTTTTCTCGGCTTTCGGTCTATCATCGGTGTCTTTGATGAAGCAGTTTGGATTCATGCTTGCACTTGGAGTAGCGGTAGATGCCACACTAGTCAGAGCGTTGGTTGTACCATCCACTATGCGTCTGATGGGTGAACTGAACTGGTATGCCCCTTCATGGCTCGTGTCCAGTAATGAAAAGACTGAGGAATCAAGTCCTTCAGAGCAAGAGGAATGAGGCTTAACTAGAGTTAATACGAATAATGCAGATGCCATGTGACTGGCATGGGAGAGGGCATCGTGGTGGTTACAGGTGCTAGTGGATACATAGGAAGTCACATTGTTGCTAATCTTCTTTCCAAGGGAATGCATGTCAGGGCTACGGTTAGGGACAAGAATGACCCTGAAAGAGTGGATCACCTGAAATCCATGGAAATAGCAGATGGTGGCAGTATTGAGATTGTTGAGATGGACCTATTCGACGGTGACTCTGTCGATTCTGCAATTTCTGGGTGTACTGATTTGATTCACACTGCGGCTACTGTGATTGTTAGATCCCGTAACCCTCAGAGAAAAATTGTCGATCCAAGTGTCATAGGGACGAAGAATGTCGTTTCTGCGGTTGAGAAGTCCGGGACAATTGAGAGATTCGTGCATACCTCGTCAACCGCTGCTATTCGGCCAATGGATTGGGAGGATGGTACTGTTCTAACGACAGAAAGCTGGGCTGATGACGCTACCTTAGAAAATAATCCATATGGGTTGGCCAAAGTTAGTGCAGAGATGATTGTCAGGAACTGGCATTCCTCTCTAAAAGTGGATAATCGCCCCAGATTAGTAACTATTCACCCTTGTATGGTGTTTGGACCACCTCTCTCTCCAAGACATCTACGAGGCTCTCTGGCAATTCTAATGGCTATGATTAGGAGAGAGATTCCGTTGAACCTGCCCATGCAAATCAATATTGTTGATGTGAGGGATGTTGCGGAGGCGCACGTCAGGGCCCTGAGAGCAGGAGAGGAAGAGGGGCGTTATCTAACGGTCTCTGGGGAGATGATGATGAACGACATCGCCAAGGCACTGAAAGGAGCGCATCCAGAAAGGCGGTGGGCTACTAGGGAGGCCCCATACTGGCTGGCCTTGGTGGCTGCTTTCTTCCATCCTAAAATCGATGTCTCATGGGCCAAGAGGCATTTGAGGCGGAAGCTCTACTGGGATGCCTCTCCGGCTGAGAGAGATTTGGATATGGAATGGCGAAGTCCCATGGAATCCATACTAGATACTACTCCTCCGATTCTAGAGAACGGTTGGGACTAGCCACCCATATGGGTATCTGGTTCTATCTCTGCTTCAAGAATCGTTTCCTCTCTATACATCAACCATATTGATACTATTCCTACTATGGCCAGAATTACCAGAGAGAACGCCCCCAAGACTACAATTAGCGAAGTGGATGTCTCCCCTTGGACAGTGACGTCATTATTGTACATTGGAATCAGTGCCTCGTCATACACTGGTCTAATCATTAGCAGATCAATTGCAGTGCTGGAGTCATAGAAATCCGAAGGAGGAGCAGGATCTAGGTCCGAATACCCGTCAGACCTAATTGGCACCTCGAAAATCCTCTGTTCACTGACGTCTAGAGTGAGCAGTACATCATATGTGTACGGCACTCGAGGCTCGATGAATTCAGAACCCGTAATTATTCCAGTGATTGGGAGGGATATCGCCGTGCCAGTGACATCAAACTCCGTCCATGTATTCCAGTGCTCCGGAGAGACGTCCAAAGAGATGTAGATAGTGTCTCCAACGATCGTACCCTGGCCCTGTGCGTCATCACTTCCGTCTGATCCGAGATCGACGTTTGGTCTGATCTGTGCGATCTGTGCGGTATCTGTATCCCAGTCCAGTGAGCTGAACGATATCTGCATCTCAACAGTACCGTTGGGTACCCAGACGTAGTGCCTATCGTCAGTGGCATATGTTCCAAAGGTGCTTGTTGGTCCGTTATTGAAGTGGCTCCACTCTCCCTTCCATGCATGTCTAAGCTGATCTGTCTTGAGGGGGATTTCCCTTGTGTCCATTATCCCCTCATAGTGGCTAAAAGCGTCCCAAACCGTGGCTTCGGGATATTCCAGGAAGCCATCTTCGTTGGGGTCCCTCATAACCTGGAGAGTTCTTGCGAGTGCGAGGGCCCTGTCAGTATCCACTAGACCATGTCCAACTCTCCAATCATGACACCTGTCTGTTTGCTCTGACACGTAGCATGTATCTGGGATATCGTTACAAGGATCGTCGTCGTTTCCTTCTTCACAGGAGTTCCTCAGTAGCTCATAATGTGAAGTAAGTTCCAGAATTAATTCTATTTCGTGAACTCGAGATTCGTTTCTCTCGGCCCAGTCATCAAACTGGATTCCTTTCGCTGATTCGTTAAAGTATGCGCTTTGCTCTTGGTCGTGATCTTCGATCTGATAGTCTGCAACCCCGAGTGAAGGAGCGGCGGCTAACAATAGGGTAGCGATGCCTCCTATGTGAGGAGTGGCCATACTGGTACCTGAAATGGACATGTAGTAGAGATCCCCCTGGGTCCTAGTAGAGGCGTCGATAGCCGTGGCTCTCGGAGCCGTGGCCCAGATATCCCTACCTGGTGCTCCGATGTCGGGCCATGTGTGTTGTTGGGTCTTCCAGCCTCTGCTAGAGAATGAAGTGACTGCTGAAGCATCGTGTGTAAGGGCCGCGACTGAGATCGCGGAAGGGGTGTTCGCGTACACGTTGGTTCTCAGATCGTCCTCTGACTCTTCTCCACTTCCCCCACTGTTTGAGGCGGCAAAGATTACCGCGACGTCGTTTTCGTAGGTTAGCATATCAGTTAGGATGGTTACCGCGTTAGAAGGATTGTAGTCTCCGTTAGTTCCCCAAGAATTGGAAACCACTCTGATATTGTAGTCATTGAGGCCTGGTCTACTATGTTGGTAAGTCCATTCCAGACCTTCAACCGCTGCGAATATCGAGGCTCCGTCTCCCGTTCCGAGAGCCACTATAGTAGCGCCCTTGGCAGTACCGAGTCTTCTTCCTCCAGAGGCGTCACCGTTGCCGGCTATCGTGCCACCGACATGTGTTCCGTGTCCGCTGGATGTGTCAGAGTTACAGTTTGGTGCGTCGATCCACGCTACGCCAGTCCACTTGGCCGACCAGATTAGCTTCTCACCGGTCCACGGTTCTCCACAGTCGAAGTCTGGATGCTCCCCATCGATTCCAGTGTCAAGGTCCACCGCTGTTGCGCCCTCTCCGTCGTACTCAGAAAGAGACATGTCCGGGTTCGTCTTGAGAACTCCGTTAGTATCTATGATGGCTCGATGCCATGCCAAGCTTGCGTTAACCCAATTAACAGTCTCGTGCATCATTGACTCGGTGTCATTTTGATTTCCGGGGAGATAGAAGTGCTCGATGAGAACGTTCGCCTCCATGTGCTTGACCATCGCCAGGGAGGATAGCTCGGATAGCTCGTTAGAGGTGCCTCTAACCAGAGCGGCATATAGTACGGAAGTCTGGGCTAAGACATCGACTCCGGTCGAGCTGACTAGATTCCACACGCCCTCGTTTGGCTGCAAATGGAACTGCACTATGGCCTCTATATAGCCCTCCGATGATAGTTCGGAGATGAGTTCCTCGCTCATCTTGGTGATATCAGCGTCATTCGGTTCACTTGTAACCGCGAGGGATCCTGACATGCTGGCGATCAGTGCGACCATGACCAGCGCTGTAACTCTCATGGCAGGTCGTCGACGTTATTCGATTTCAAGAAAACCCAGCTCTGATTGCCCTGACCGTTCAAATCAAGTGTAGTTCTGGGTGTGGAGGTACATGCGGACCGTGGCGGTGATGCTTGCTCTCCTCGTCCTGATCATGCCAATCAGTGGCTGCTTCGGGGACGATCCGGTGCAGTCTCCTGAGCCCGAGGGGCCGTTTTCTAGTCTTGGGGATATCCCAGAGACTACTTGGTACCACTATTCAGGAGGCGTCAACGCTCTAGACCCAGTGGCCGTAAGTGACGCGAATATCTCAGATAATCTATCGGGAGATAACATGCCTTTCCTGACGGTGGGGTCGTACTACGGAATTGGCATGAGCACATTCGAGCCTACCATTGGAATTACCTCCATGGACAATATCTACATGTCCAGCTGGGGCAACGGCCCTTCTGGTTCAACTGCAGTAATACAGTGCACGGGCCTGATAGAGATGGTTTCACTCGCTGATTACTCCTGTCAGAATGTGTATGACCCTCTTCTCCCGGTGCCCAACAGTAACGATCCTTACATCTACGTGGATAAGTGGACTGATCGGATAATGAAGTTCGATATGCATGCTCTGCTGGGGATGACGGTCGAGTTCTCGGACGATGAGGGTAGCACGTGGCAGAACGGCCAGTTAGCGACATCGATATACTCTGTACAAGACCACCAGACGATAGGATCCGCTCTGCTGCCAGCTCCCGGATATGCTACGACTTGGTCTTTCTGCGTGAATGGGAATGCCCCCCATCCCCTGTGCTCGACGAGTTTCGATGGTGGTAGGACTTGGACCTCTGAGGTATCTGGAGCGCCAGTTAGCTGTCAGAGTGGTGGTCTGACCGCACATATCGAGGGCGGAGTGAACGGGAACCTGTATCGTGGTAATATAGGGTGTAACGGTGATGGGTATTCGATTTACAAGAGTAGTAACGGAGGGCTGACTTGGACTGAGCATCCACTGCCTACTCAGGAGACGGGTACTGCGGATACATGGAACGGAGAGGAGGCTCAGGTCGCTGTTGATGATGAGGGGAACGTGCATGCGATGTGGAATGGCCTCGATAATATGCCATACTACTCCTACTCCAAGGACGAGGGGGGTACTTGGAGCGCGCCCATGATGGTCGCTCCTCCGACCAACATATCCGGTACTGGGTTCCCTGTGATAACCGCCGGTGCGGCCGGGAAGGTCGCACTGGGATACGTCGGGGACTCTGGTAATGACACCTGGAACGGATACATGACTATCATCACAGATGCCTTTGGGGAGAACCCTCTAATGACCACAGTACAGCTGAATGGATTCGACGACCCCTTGGATACGGAGGCTGGCTGTGGGTACAATCGATGCGGGGGGCTGGGAGATTTCCTGGACATGTCCGTGGATCAGTACGGAAGGCCGTGGTTCGGGCTCTCTCACAACATCAATGATATCGGCATCTTCGGGACCATAACACAAGGTCCTTCCCTACGTGGTATGATAGACGGCCTAAGTGAGATTCCTGTTGGTGGGCCCCAGACACTCTAGAGGGCGCTATACAGATCGTAGGCCTGGAACACGAAGCCGGCTGCGAACGCTATCATGGCTAGCCCACAGAGTGAAAGAACGGCTTTGTAGGTGCTGTGCGAGAGGTTGCCCCTGGTCCTGTCGAATGCCAGTGCGATGAGGCTCTTCACCATGATTATTGAGACTAGGAATGTCAGAGCATAGGCCACAGGGGCAAGTGGTTCCTCGTCCGCAACGGATGCCATCAGTGGCCCCCCGATCAGGAACCAGAAAATGTAGACGTTTGGATTTAGGAGGTTTGTCAGAATTCCTCTCTTGAAGGAGTCCGATACATCGACCCCCGCGAGATCTGAAGGAGGGGGCTCAATCGTGAAGCATTCTAGACCCATCTTCAGAAGGTAGCCAGCCCCAAGAATTGAGATTGCTATGAGTATTGTCGGCTGTGTGGAAATCCAACCAGCAGCTAGTAGGCTTACAACAACGAGGGGACCATCGGTGAAGATGGGGGCGGCAGCTGTCCGTACCCCGGCTCTGAGTCCCCCCGAAAGGGTCTCCCTGATTACCATAGTCAGGAGTGGTCCGGGCTTCACCCCCTCGACGACTCCGAGAATGGCCCCAGCAAATGCCAATGACCCTATGAGGTAGAAATCCATTTTCTCACTTCGAAGCGGCTATTTTTGCAAGGAGCTTCAATATCTCAAAGTACAACCAGCAAAGTGTCACAAGGAGCCCGAAGGCAGCTCTCCATTCCATCTGCTTAGGGGCTCCCATTTCGACGCCTCTCTCTATGAAGTCGAAATCCGCGACTAAACATAAGGCCCCAATGCCTATCACGAAAAGTGAGAATGCAATCCCTATTGGGCCCGAGCCATGGATATATGGCACTTCAAACCAGCCGGTTATTCCTCCTAGGAATGAAAACAAGTAGACAAAAATTATTGCGAAAAGAGCCGAAGTGACTGCTATTTCCATATTTCTATTCCACTCAATGAGGCCTGCTCTGTAAATCGACAGCATGACTCCGAGAATCATGAATGTCAACAATGCGGCGATAATACCAATTCCGGGAAGGTCCAATCCCACTTCAAACAACCAAGTAAATCCGCCCAAGACGAGTCCTTCACTGATAGCATATGCCACCACAAAGACGGGGTTTGCCATCATCTCATGCTTGAACAACATGAGAAAAATGGCAAAGACTTGGTAGAGGAGTCCAACGAATATGAAAGGAAGTGAGTAGGGAGCGGTAATGGCTACTGCCAAAGCGACAGTTGCTGTGATAATCAGCACGATTCCTGTCTTCTCTGTCACGCCTTCCATTGTCATCATATTGGATTCAGGGGAGTCCCACCAGTTCTGGCCGGGATAGTGATCCTTGACGAAGGTCGAATCATTCAATGCTGGATTTCCGGAACGGTACATGCATTGTTGTCTGGAGGCCCCCTTCTCAAAGGTTGGCACGAAAAAATGTGGATCTCACTCTTCTTCTGACTCTACATTTAATCTTCGGGGCCTTTGGACCTCAGTTCTCCTCTTACCCCTATTCTTGGGCTTTTTCTGGGATTGCATGAACATTATCATCAGCAGTACGACTACCGCACCGACGCCTCCTGCTATCATGACCAGTTGGGTTCCTTCCTCACAGCTAGTTTGACCATATTGTGACTGGGTCTCTCCGCTGGGGCAGGGCGTTTGTGAGATAGAAGCCGGTTCTGATACGAAGTGCTCTGGCTCGGCTGAGATACACCCGACAGCCCCAGAGACCGGTTGAAAACTACCAGGCAGACATGGGTCTTGCGAGGTTTGTCCGGTATTGGGAACATAGTATCCAGGCGCGGCTTCCAAGCATTCTGATTTCCCCGTTTCAGATTGATATGTTCCTCTGTCGCACATCAACTGGGCTGAAGCTCCTTCCTGGGGCACATGATGCCCCTCATCGGCATCTATACACCCAGATTTCCCTCCATTTGGCTGATACGTTCCTGGAGCACATGGAGTAGACTCAGTGGATCCGGAAGATTGGACGAATGTTCCGGCTTCAGCTGGGATACACTCAGTTTGCCGGTAGTCGCTTTGATACTGCCCTGATGGGCACGGCATCTGCTCGATCGCCGCTTCAGAGGGGACGTAGTGACCGGGGTCTGAGTCATTGCAGAATGACATGGTCGCCTGACTCTGGTATGTTCCTGGCTGGCATGCAGACTGTTGAGAGGCGCCCTCGACTGAAACATATCCTTGGTCTGTGGGGATGCAGGAGTCCTTGGCGGCATCGGGCTGGTAGAATCCCGGTGGGCAGGGTATCTGCTCACTGGCAGCATTTGACGGGACGTGGTTGCCCGGTGTTGAGAGAATACACTCCCCCATGGCACTATTGGGTGCGTATGTCCCTGATAGGCACTCCATCTGATCTGCTGAGCCGGACGGGCTGTAGTGCCCTGGCTGGGTGACACCAGAGCAAGATATTGCACCATGCTGTGGTTCAAAAGTTCCAGGCTCGCAGGCAATCTGGTTAGCCGACCCAGAATCGGATGTGTAGTGTCCGGGTGTTGTACTCTCACAAGAGATCTGGCCATATGCTGGTTGGTACTGGCCCGGTAAACAGGCTTCTTGGTTAGTAGACATGTGACCTTCAACATAGTGCCCGGGGTCTGCTAACTTACATTCTCCCAATGAGAACTCATCAGAGTATGTGCCTGGCTGGCATGGCTCCTGCTGCGAAGAGCCGATAGGTGAGCTGTATCCAGGTGAAGCGGAAAAGCAGGAGCTCTGGCCCGTGGACGGCTGGTAAGTGCCGGACTCACACGGAGTCTGATCTACATTGCCAAAGCCCGATGCATAATTTCCATGGTCTGTGACCTCACAAAACGAGTTTCCGAAACCGGTCTGATACGTTCCTGGAGGACAAGGCATCTCCATAGATGAGGCTGCATCACTGTAGTGTCCCGGTGTTACCTGGAGGCATATATCTGGAATACTGCCGTTGGTCGTCTCAGCAAACTGCCCGAGATTAGGCTGATATGTTCCTGGAGGGCATGGCAGTTGTAATGTAGCGGCCTCAGTAATATTGGTGTAGTGTCCGGGCTGTGCGTCCAGGCATTCCGTCTGTGCTGCTAAGGGCTGGAAGGTTCCAGAAGGGCAGGGAGACTGCTCGGTCATTGAAAATGAGGCGACATAGTAACCTGGGCTCGCTGGGTAGCATCCCGTGTTACTGCTGTTCAGGTTGTAGTAACCTGGTTGGCAGTTACTCTGCATTGGGTTGCTGTCGAACAGCGAAAGGATGCCGTCGTGATCGGGATCCCTGTCTGAGAGGGCAGGGGGTTGATTGGGGGCAGTGGGATTAGATGGGTCTGCTGACGGACCTAGGTTAACGGGGTGGAGCTGATTGGGGATTGAAGTCGCCCCCCCTGTTCCGAGCTGTCCCATGTTATTGGCGCCCCAGCAGTAGAGATCAGACGTAGTTGTAATAGCACAAGTATGGTCAAATCCGATTGAAACTGTGGCTATTGAGGGGTTTCCGGGCAGATTGACTGCGTTGGGGGTTGTCCAGACTGGGTCCCCTTCGATGTATGAGTTGCCTCCTCCGTTGGGGTCTATCTGTCCTCGAGAGTTTGAGCCCCAACAGACGAGGCTGTCATCATTGAGAATTGCACATGCTGAACCGTACTTGACATCAATGGATATCGCTGTCTTACCACTGGGGAGCGATACCACTGAGGAGGTTTGCCAAGACGATGAAGTGGTCCCATTACCAAGTTGTCCTCGCTGATTGTCTCCCCAACAAGTTATGCTTCCATCGTCTAGCAGTGCGCATGTGTGCGCAACTCCAGTGGACATCTGTACTATAGATCTCCCAGCAGGGATTAATCGTACAGGAGTAGGGGCGTTTCTCTCAGCCAAGCTAATATCACCCAGTTGTCCGTAGCTATTGTTGCCCCAGCACAGGCCGGTGCCATTGGATAGCGTAGCACACGTATGCTGCCAAGAGGATGCGATGCCCACTGGGACGGAACCCTGAGGGAGAAGTGCTCTTGTTGGGTTGTATGTGTCCGGACCGCCGGCTGTGCCTAGCTGACCCTCGTTATTGTTACCCCAGCAGTATACGGACTGGTGGTCTGGTGTTGAGTTTCTGATAGGTGATATAGAGCACGTATGTACTGTTCCAGGCGCGACTTGGATAGTTTCCCTGTTGGCTGGGAAGATGGCCTTCCTTGGCTCTGTGTTCTCCCAGTTCGTATCTCCGGCGCCTAGTTGGCCTTCTCTTCCCATACCCCAGCAATACAGGTCCTTGTCATCAGTAATAGCGCAGTAGTGCTGATTGTATCCTTCGACCTCACTCCATGTCTGATTCCATGTACTGTCAGGAGCATGGTACTGGACAAGCCATGAAGGAGAAAAGGTGGGATTATTATCGAATGGCCACAATCCAGTCTGTCCCCATGTGTTTGAGCCCCAGCATCTCAGAGAGCCGTCTTGGGCAACCGCGCACGTGCTGGATCCAGCTACTGTCAGTGTGGTGTTCGTGTAAATCGAACCCGAGTCGGACCCATGGAAGTAACCCATGCTCGCTACCGTGTGAAGTGGCTTCTCATCTGATTGTAGATCTGGTACGGGGTCGGCAGGCAGAGAGAAGGATGCTGTCATTCCCAGTAAGAGTGCAATTAGAGCTAAGGAGGCCGCTCTGGAGTAGGTAGTTCTGTGACGCATGACCATAATGAGTACGTGGCGGGTATTAACGATTATTCCGAAACACACTACAGGATTGCCCTCAAATGTGCGCCGGTGTAGCTAGCAACCTCTGTGGCTATCTTAGAGGGGGGGCCCTCTGAGACGATGTACCCTCCGAGCTCCCCTCCTTCGGGACCTAGATCAATCACCCAATCAGCACATTTCACGACGTCCAAGTGATGTTCGATAATGATGACAGTGTGACCGTTCCTCCTCAGACGCAACAGTACTTCGATGAGCTGGTGGACATCAGAGAGGGCGAGGCCGGTGGTTGGCTCGTCTAGCACGTAAACTGTGTGCTTTCTAGCCGGCCTGTGTAGCTCAGTCGCTAGCTTGACCCTCTGGGCCTCACCGCCTGAGAGTGTGGTGGCAGGCTGACCGAGGCGGATGTACCCAAGCCCAACATCATTGAGTGTGGATACTATCCTGTGGATTCCCCTGTGGTTCTCGAAAAAGGAGCATGCCTCTTGGACATTCATCTGTAGGACATCGTGGATGGTCTTTCCCTTCCACTCTACCTCCAGTGTTTCCCTGGTGTACCTCTTGCCCTTGCAAACATCGCATGTTACCCAGACATCGGGCAGGAAGTTCATCTCCAGCTTCGTCGAGCCGGCTCCCTGGCATGCCTCACACCTACCGCCTCTAACGTTGAAGGAGAACTGTCCTGGCTCGTACCCCCTCTCCTTCGCAAGGGGCGTCGATGCGAATAGCTGCCTGATATGGCCAAAGGCCTTGGTATACGTGGCTGGATTGGAACGTGGAGTCCTCCCTATCGGTGATTGGTCGATGACGATCACCTTGTCGATTTTCTCCATCCCCTCTATCGAATCGTGCGTTCCCGGTGTCTCGTCTGTGCCCTGCAGCTCTCGTTGTAGGACCGGTGCCAGCGTCCCAGTTACCAAGGATGACTTGCCCGATCCTGAAACCCCGGTAACGGCTACCATGCAACCGAGTGGAATCTTGACATCTATGTCTTGGAGGTTGTTCTGCCTCGCACCCCTTATCACGAGCCATCGGTCCTCTTCGGGGTCAGACCTGTCATCAGGTAGGGGAATCTCTGACTTTCCTGATAGGTATGCGCCTGTGATACTCTCCTCGCTGGCCATTAATTCATCGAATGTTCCACTGACGACTATCTCTCCCCCTTCCTTGCCTGCGCCCGGGCCGATATCAACTATCCAGTCGGCCTGCCTCAAGGTAGCCTCGTCGTGCTCGACTACGATGAGGGTGTTGCCCAAGTCAGTAAGCTCTCTGAGAGTCTCAAGTAGCCTTCCATTGTCCCTAGGATGGAGCCCAATGCTGGGCTCATCTAGAACGTACATCACGCCTGTCAGCCTGGTACCTATCTGAGTGGCTAGCCTGATTCTCTGGGATTCTCCCCCAGATAGTGTGTTTGCCCTCCTATCGAGAGTCAGGTAGTCCAATCCCACCAGAGCCAGGAACCTCAGTCTGGCTTCGATCTCCTTGATTATCTCGGTTGCAATGTACATGGATCTCTCATCGAGTCTCTCTGCTTGGATCGCCTCCTTTGGCGGTGGTTCCCTGTCGAGCCTCTCCCAAGTATCGTCAAGGCCCCCTATCCTCCAATGCTGGACAGTAGCCAGGGCTTCGAGCACGCTGCACGAGGAAATACCAGGTAGGGTGGTGGAACCGACGGTGACTCCACTCACGGCTCTATTCAGCTTCCTTCCGTTGCAGTCCGAGCACGGCTCATCAGTCATGAACGAAGATATTCTTGATCTCGTTCTGTCAGAGGAAGTGTCTGTGTATGTCCTCCTCAGTCTAGCGAACACTCCCTCCCATGGCTTACTCATCCTGTAAGAGGACCCTTTCTGGGATGTGAACTGGAAGTTTATCGCGGTGCTCCCAGAGCCGCTGATCAGGATATCTCGATCGTCTTCGTCGAGCTCCTGGAATGGGATGTCTATGGGGATTCCATAGTGCTGACAGGTCTGTATCATCTGACTCCTATACCATCCTGACATCATTGACCGCCTGAAGGGTCTAATGCACCCCTCCTCCACAGTAGCGTTCCTATCAACGACGAGATCATGAGAGAACGACCTCTGGACCCCTAGGCCCTGACAGGAGGGGCAGGCCCCTAACGGGTTGTTGAATGAGAATACCCTAGGGCTCATCTCAGGAAGGAAAGCCCCATGCTCGGGGCATGCGAACTCCTCGGAGTATGGGATAATCTCCCCCTCCTTGGTCTTGAACCTCTGCTCCTCTGAATTGTCTGCTCCAGGCTTGGGCGCACTTACACTCTCCACTGCAATGGACCCCCCTCCAAGCCGAAGCCCGATTTCTATGGCCTCCGTTAAGCGCTGTCTGTTAGACAGGTGGAGGAGAAGCCTGTCTAGCCTGACGTCAATATCATGCCTGAGGTTCTTTTCTAGAACTGGTGGATTCTCGAAGTCAGCCTCTCTGCCGTTCACCTTCCCCGCTAGGAAGCCCTGTTCTACAAAGCCCTTGAAAAGATCCGAGTGAGTTCCCTTTCGGTTCCTGACAGCTGGACTCCATATCGCTATTGCGTGGCCCTCGAACCTCCAGAGTACGTCATCGACTATCTCCTGCACGGTCCTACGGGATACCTCTCGCCCGCACTCGGGACAGTGAGGCAGACCCACCCTTGCCCACAGGAGACGAAGGTAGTCCATGATCTCGGTTACGGTCGCCACTGTGGATCTAGGATTGTGGCTACCTTGCTTCTGATCGATACTAATGGCTGGGGAGAGGCCGTCTATGCTGTCGCAGTCGGGTTTTTTCATCTGACCCAGGAACTGCCGTGCATAAGAGCTGAGACTCTCGACATATCTCCTCTGGCCCTCTGCATAGAGGGTGTCAAAAGCGAGGCTTGACTTTCCGGAGCCTGATACTCCTGATATTACCACAAACTTCCCCCTAGGCAGACTGACGTCCACGTTTCTGAGGTTGTGTGTCCTGGCTCCCTTGACCTCTATCCACTCTTCGGCGGTATCGCCTTCTCTCCTAATCGCACCCATCGACAGCCCTGCTTTACGTATAGTCCTGAGAGAGGCCGTCCTTGAATTCATGTATTGCTAGTGGTCAGTAAATCCGGAGCTATTCTTCAGTGTAGAAGTAATCTGAAGTCCGTACGCCTTTACCTAATCCTCCCCATGGATCGGTTTTGGAGGGCTTCTGCCTCCTTGATAGTCTCTTACTGGCAATTAGAACCGACATAGCAACAACAACGGTACCTAGGACCGCGTAAATAACGTCAATATTTTCCATATGCTTGGCACTGTACCTAGGTATATGAGTGGGTGTTCATGGGCCTAGGTCGTTTTCGATATCTAATCTGACCTCCTATCAGATATCTCTCCTAGGATTACCAAGCCTGCATATCCTCCAATTATCATAGTCGTTGGAGGGAAGATGGTGTTGGCCAGAGGACCTAGTGAGGATACCAGATAGTCACCGAGAATAAGACCCAGAAACGCTGTTACAAACGGAATGCAATGATACACCCAAGGCATATTCTCAGCGAACCTCTCGGTAATAGTATCGCCTCACTCAGTCATGATCAGGGCATGCTCTCTCAATTGGTCTAGAGAAACCACTTGGAGGGTCTCCTCGTGTGTAGATTCTAGGAGTACTGGGCATGCTAGCCCTATGTCCGCCGCGCTCTTCCATGTGCTCGCGCACACGCACCACCTGTCGCCTGGGACGAGTCCGGGAAATCTGTATTGTGGGGCTGGAGTGATTAGATCGTTGCCTCTGGATCTGGCGAAGTCCAGAAACTCAGCTGTTACCTGACAGCACACCGTATGAAGGGACCTGTCATTTCTATCAGTGTTACAGCATCCGTCCCTGAACCATCCTGTCAAAGGCGACTCAGAGCATGATTCGAGCGCTGTGCCTAGGACATTGAAGGAGGGGAGCATGTTCATAGCAGGGAAGGTCAGGTCTTGAAATGATGTATCTTCCAACAGTAGATATTTTGCGTTTTATTGTATGTATAAAATAAATTCACTACTAAAAAGGTTGAATTCCGCCACGAATCATGGATTCCAGGAGTTATCGGGCTTTCGAGCTTACCATGGGAGACAGTGCGGAGGAGATTGCAAGGAGAGGGACAATCATCCTGGCGGTGATAGGTTTCCTAGCTCATTTCTGCATCTGGGCACTGCATGTCACAGGTAGAATTTCAATTGACGGGGAAGCTGTAGAGCTGGTTAGTTCCCCACTATCCTCATTGTACACTCCATTCTCGATTCTGCTGGTTTACGAGGTCTATCAGCTGATAAGAACCATTCCGGATTCCTTCTCCTCGTCCGTCGGTAAGCAGTACGAGATAGCCACCCTGTTGGTAGTCAGGGACATACTGAAGCGTCTCTCTGAGATTGAGGGGTCATCAGGATGGGAGATCAGCGATGACTTGGGGTTCCTGATGGTAGAGAGCGGAGCGTTCCTAGCCCTTTTCTACACCTCCCTGACCTACTACAGGATAAGCGTCGAGACGCCCAAGACAGTTGAAATCACGGAAGACGTTGCAACGTTCGTAGAGACGAAGAGAGTCATAGCCAATCTCATGCTAATTGTCTTCCTGCTCATCGCGGCCTATTCGTTCTGGAGCTGGGTCACCTCCGTGCAGGAGGGCGGAGGCTCTGTCAGCAGGGCTATCTTCTTCTTGGACTTCTTTACTTTCCTGATTCTGGCTGACATCCTGATACTACTGATATCCTACTGGTTCTACACGGACTTCGGCAATCTCGCTAGGAACACGGGATTCGTGCTCTCCACGGTGATCATCCGCGTGGCCATATCATCGGAGGGGGTCTCGTCGATGATTCTCTTCACACTAAGCGGTCTTCTCGGCGTAGCGATACTGAGAATGTTTATGCCC
>DANL01000048.1:41942-42326 GCA_002499865.1 Euryarchaeota archaeon UBA121
ATAACCCGATACAAAAGGAATGGGGACAACCAGAGTCGCTTTGATCGCCACACTGATGTTCACAGCCGTGCTTGCCGGATGCATGAGCGATGATACGTCCGATCTTGATGCCAGGATCTCTAGCTTGAGCGTCCAACGTGGAGCTGAATGAAAATCTCATAACAACACAAGGCGAGAACAACCTCTAGTTTGCTCTTGCCTTAGTCTCTGTCTCGGTCGGTATCGAACCCGACAGATCCCACTGCTCGAAGACATACTCCTCGGTCTCCAAACGGAAAATCAGGGTTCCTCCATTGTAGGCAGTCATAGTCCTGAGGATTATTCTCAGAGGATAAAGAGTTGTTTGGGTCGTTGGGTCATATTTTATGGGTACCAGAGTGCGTG
>DANL01000048.1:42674-44004 GCA_002499865.1 Euryarchaeota archaeon UBA121
CTACCGAAGCCAGAGTGCATCAATGATTTCGCCTGCTTTACCATCAGTATCTGGTGGAAGTAAAGTGAGGCCATTGTGGGCAACCATGCTGTGGATGTTCCCCGATCCTTGGTGAGTGTGGGTTGTCGCAAGTAGCTCTCCCTTCTCTGATCTTATTCTTATTCTTCGCAGGCATAGCTTCCCAGGCGCACCTGAAACATCTGACTCGAGCCTTACTGAGACCCTCTGACTAAGACTCGGGCCCGTCTCGTGATGATAGCCGAGGGACTTTGATATCCACGAGGCGACCAGTACGTGGAATACTACGAGACTGCTGACGGGGTTCCCGGGGAGTCCGAAAAGAGGCGTTCCGTTCCATGTACCGAACAGTGGTGGGCCACCTGGTCTGAGCCTCATCCTCCAGAAGGAGAGTTTCCCCTCCTCCTCCATAATCTTGCGAACGAGGTCCCATTCACCCATGGAAACTCCTCCGCTAGTCAGTATGGCGTCGCAGTATGACAGTGAGTCCAGCGTTTCTCTCAGTTCGCCCAACGTGTCATTGGCCGACTCATGCCTGACGGCCTCACAACCCATTGACTCTACCAAGGAAGCGAGGGCATGAGAGTTGGATTCGTAAATCTGCCCGTGTGAGAGCTCTTGGCCTGGTTGAATAAGCTCATCACCTGTAGATAGGATTGCGATCCTCGGTCTTGTGATGACCTCAATTTCTCCGTGTCCCATGGTCCCGGCCAATGCTATGGAGGCCGATGAGAGGAGGGATCCAGAAGGCAGGGCCTCCTGCCCTAACGAAAGGTTCTCGGCCTTCCTCCTGATGAAACCGGCTCTTGCTGGACCATTTATGACGACATATTC
The DNA here is from genome assembly GCA_002499865.1 of Euryarchaeota archaeon UBA121. Taxonomy (GTDB): domain Archaea; phylum Thermoplasmatota; class Poseidoniia; order Poseidoniales; family Thalassarchaeaceae; genus MGIIb-O5. The sequence goes on from DANL01000048.1 coordinate 43,527, forward strand.
CCCGTCTGTTTCAGTATCCTCGACCATAACAATGGCATCGGCCCCAGAGGGAAGAGCCGCTCCTGTCATGATTCTGCAGGCCTGGCCGACCCCTATCTCTGGAGGGCTCGCGCCTCCTGCTTGGCTGGTACCAACTATCTCTAGCCTCGCCCCATCCTTTTCACAGTCCGATTCCCGAACAGCGAAGCCGTCCATTGCAGAGTTGTCGAATCCTGGATCGTCGACCTTGGAGATTAGGGGTACAGCGGTAACCCTTCCTCGGGCCTCCTCGATCGATACCCTCTCTGTGCGTCTTGACAGGGGCTCAGTGAGGGAAATCTGGATAGCCTCGCCCAGTGATACCCCCGTCTCCATGGCCCTGCATGCGTGGTTGGGTTCAAGTGTTCTTCCACTGTGGTATAGGTGTGTATGACCTTGGGTTCGGACTCATACTGCTCGGACTCATGCTGATGGCGGTGCTCTATTCGAGCATAGGGCA
>DANL01000048.1:44388-45336 GCA_002499865.1 Euryarchaeota archaeon UBA121
GTTTGGTTGAAGCAGAACGTTTGGTGCCTGAATCTAGTGGTTTCGTCCATTGCGTTCTACCATTACAGAAACTCTGGGTTCCATGACTGGGGGCTGACGATACCTTTCGTGATTAGCAGTGTACCGATGGTGCTGATAGGGAGCTACATGAGAGTCGATGGAGCGCTGTACGATGTGCTACTGTCCTTCGTTCTGTTGCTCGCGGCTTGGAGGCTCTTTTCTACAGTCGATCACGATGAGCAGGACGTCTATGAGGCCCCTGGCTTCAGGAGAGAGGTTTTGGGAATAGGAGGAGGAATTGGCTTTGCCAGCGGGGTCATAGGCCTTGGGGGGGGCATCTTCCTCTCGCCGTTGATTATTCTCAAGAAATGGGGATCACCCAAGGCGACGGCCGCCACTGCCTCGGTTTTCGTTTGGCTCAACTCCGCCACGGGTTTGATCGGGTCCAGCGTCTCCGAGGGGTTCGGGGTGGAGTTCTCCGATTTGGCCCCCTTCGCCGTAGCGGTGTTGATCGGGGGTTTTCTGGGTAGTCGCTATGGAGCCGGGTTTGCTCCGCAGAACAGAGTCAGGGCGTTTCTGATTGTGGTTCTCGTTATTGCCTCTGCAAGGAGGGTCCTAGGCGTTGTAGGGCTCTGGCCCTAATCAGAATCCTATCTTGTCTTCGTGACCGCACTCTGGGTGAGGGCAAACCACGGTGTACCTGTCTCTGGTAGGCTTGGGTATCCTCATCATCGCTCCGCAGAAAGAGCACTGATGTGTGATTACTTCTGGCTCCTTGTTAATGGGTTCTTCTGGCTCGTCGAATTCTTCATTGGATACTGTCCATCCTAGTTGATCTGAGTAGGAGTCCTCTTCGTCGGTAATCTTCGACTGCCTCAGCCTGAGATTTATCTTGATCCTTCGACCTTTCTTTGGCTTTGGCTTGCCCTTGGGCTTACCCTTGGGCTT
>DANL01000048.1:45651-45954 GCA_002499865.1 Euryarchaeota archaeon UBA121
CCCTTGGGCTTACCCTTGGGCTTGCCCTTCGGTGGTGCCTTCTTCGGAGGTCTAGGTGCTTCCTTGGAGGGAGCCGTTGGGGCAGGGAGCGGGTTTCCCTGTGGAGGGGCTGGTGCCTTCTTTGGGGGAGGAGGTGGTGCCTTCTTTGGAGGTGATGGTGCCTTCTCAGGAGCTTTTAGCTGGCTCTTAAGCTGTGCCGCGAGCTCATAATTCTCGTCACTGACTGCCTTTGCTATTGCGTCTTTGATCTCAGACTCTGACATTGGTGGCTTCGGAGGTGGTGCCTTCTTTGGAGGGGGTGGG
>DANL01000048.1:46305-47570 GCA_002499865.1 Euryarchaeota archaeon UBA121
GTGCCTTCTTTGGAGGGGGTGGGGCCCTCATAGGAGGAGGGGGAGGTGGTGCCTTCTTTGGAGGTGGAGGGGGTTTGTCGGCCACGCTATCATGCGATGGAAGGACGGAGTGCCTTTGAAGAAATCGGGCGAAGTGCTCTCTGAAGGGGCACCATAGACAAGATTGAATTGCTATAGCCGAAGGGGGAGGTGATGCAACCAGACGAGGCATGGGGGCCGAGATGGCTTTCTTGCGCTCACCCCCTATCCCACAGATACATGGAGGTCGCTTGTGACAAACGCTCTCTCGTCATTCTGGCTGCTGACGTTCCTAGGGTGGATGACCTTGTTGGTTTAGTTGAGCTGGTAGGACCTCATATTGCGGGTTTGAAGACGCATGTAGACATGACCGAGGGGTTCACAATTGAGGAGTGGGGTAAGGTCGTGAGTGTGGCTAAGAAGCATGATTTGCTTCTGTTCGAGGACAGAAAGTTCGCAGACATAGGAAGGGTTACCGAGACTCAGATGGGAGGGATGTACGACATTCGATCATGGGCCGATCTCGTCACCTCACACAGCGTTAGTGGGCCGGACATTGTGGACGGTATAGCCGCGGCGTGGGATAGCGTACAAAGGATTGGGGGAGTACTTCTTCTGGCTCAAATGTCCAGCCGTGGCAATCTGCTGGAAGGGGGTTACACCGACAGTACCCTCGAGATGGGGACCGCGTCCCCTCATGTGATCGGATATATCGGAAACGGGAGTAATCCCGATGAGATTGCGTCTCTAAGGAAGAAAGTGGGCGAAGGGAGGATGATATGGACGCCTGGCGTGAATCTCTCGGCTGAAGAGGGAGTCTTAGGCCAGCGATACGGCCATCCATCTGATGCCATCTTGGCAGGCTCGGACGCTGTGATCGTGGGATCTGGGATCCACAAGTCTGAGAACCCAGTGACAGCCGCAAAGGCATACGCCGATGCCACGTGGGCGGCTCTTCTGAGCCGTTGAGTCTATTCGATCTCATCTGAACGTCTTTTCGGCCTAAGTGCAACCAATGCGATGCTGACTAACAAAGCCAGTGCGAGCGGTCCGGTGACGAATATCTCCTCTGTTGCTGTGAACTCCCAAGTTGCCGTTGACCAGCCTAGGGCTACTGTCTCCAGCACGGAGGCCAGCATAACGACATCATAGAGAGCCCTCTCCTGTTGTGGGTCCCTGGCTGCCAGTAGTGCCCCAACACCATTTACGGCTACTAGTGCGGCTCCGAGGTTCCTTAGCCACGCCAT
>DANL01000003.1 GCA_002499865.1 Euryarchaeota archaeon UBA121
CCAAGACATGACTTTGAGATATTGGATGTCGTTAGCTTCCTAGCTAGGCAGGTTGAGGCAGGGAAGAGCCAGTGATCTCTAACCGAAAGCCGACCAACCTGAAAATGTAGCTAATAACGCGTTTAGTGCTATACCATACAAAGTGAATTTTGCAACTTGTAATTGTCGATAGCCAAGAGCAGTAAGCCAAATGAAGAATCCTATGAGCCCTCCACAAGCAAATGAAATCCATGCTACCTCAGGGGAGATATATATTGTCATTACCAACCAAATCAATATCCCTTGTGTTAAGCCTATCCAACACATAGGATCGTATATCCAGGGTCCCTCATAGGCTTCCATGTTAGTCCGCAGCGAAACATGGTTAAATTAGTGATGTTTAGACCGTAGCATTGAGAAGAAGGAGCATGGAGGGATTTTCGTGACGGACATCAAAGATCTCGTGACACGGAGGAAATCTGAGCAACGGAGGATTAAGATTCTTCTAGATGCTAGAAGGTCTGAAGATCAAGCTAAGTTGAAGGGCGGGGAGGATGCTGTTGCATGGGTCAAGGAAGAGCAGTGCATCGGATGCGATCAATGTACTATTGTTTGTGATGATGATGCCATAGAGCTGTATGATGCCCCTCTGGCCAGTCCCATCCTAAATATCGCGGTGAACAGAAAAGCGAAGATACTGAGGGACCCGTGTACTGGATGCCAGTTATGCGTTCTTGCTTGCCCCACGGATGCAATACTAATGATAGACAGGTGATATTTTGAGTGATGAAGACCCTATTAGATTCGGTGCAGAATTTGGACCCAAGAGGACAGAGAGGACCACAGGAGTATCATTATCGACATTCAAAAACTTGGTTTGGGTATCCAATATTGGAGGTCTAATCTTAGTCGCCATAGCTCTTGAGATGATGATCACTGGACAGTTCTTACTTGGCCTTGGGTGTATGGTTGGTGGTGTAGCAATAGCCCTTTTCCCCTCTAATTACGAGATAGTTGGAATGGACGAGGGATATCGTCCATCCGGAATGGAAGAGGAATAGCCGTGAAAATGAATGGGACTTCCTTCCAAAAACTAGTATGGAGGGAGTTACTTTCTATTCCTCTTGGAGAAACTAGAACATACAAGCAGATTGCTGATGCCATAGGTAGACCCGGCTCATCCAGGGCAGTAGCTAATGCATGTGCCGCTAATCCATATGCTCCCTTAGTTCCGTGTCACAGAGTGATTCGTTCGGACGGGAGAGTTGGTGGTTACTCTGGCCAAGGAGGAGCAGAGAGGAAACTCCGAATGCTCGAAGAAGAGAGATTCAAGGGCTCAGAAATATATGATGAATATGGCCAGAGATGCGAGTGAGGCAATGGCCCAGACCATCAGATAAGTAGACTGGTTTAATTCGTTAACTGCAGTATTTTTGACCACTATGCTTGATTCATTGGATTGGCTTTCAGACTGGGACAGTAATCCATATCTCCTAAGATCGCCAATCCTATTACGGAGAGTTTTCTCTGACATGCCGTTATTTTGAGCAACTTCTTCTCTTATTTGCCTAGAAGAGATTACATCTGGATTCTGTTTTATTAGATCAAAAATCTTCTTTTCGTGTTCAGTCAAATCGACCATTGATTCACCCACTATAACCTCTAATGTAAATATACCCATCTGTAACCTTGATTTAAATCAGAGGAAGCAATATCATTAGTGCGGCCAGAGGTATGAGGACCATCGTTGCATTGTCGTCAATATACTTCAACGATGGCACTTCTCCTAAAACCGTTAGAGGAGCCAGAAGTAGTGAGATAACCAATGGCGTTCCAATCCAGAAGTGACATCCTATCCAAACGGCATATGAGGTTATCATTCCTGCCCATATAGCCAATCTTAGATCCTGCTTCTTTCTCTTAATCTCACCCATAATCGGATCGACAAAAGTCAGGCCAAATATTAGTGGAATTCCATATAGTCCTGATTCGAGACCAGTTTTCCCATTGTCTGGTGCAATTAAGAGGGCTAGTGCTACTGCGAAACCCCCCCATGCAAGTGCAGAAATCTGTTTAGCCTCGTATTCACGTTGGCCTATTACCACAATTCCCATCTTTATTCTAAGGGCTTCTATAATTATGAGAGTGATAATTATTGTACTAACTAGTTGTTCGGGATTCATCCCCAGATAATCGGCAATCTCGACACCTCTGACATAGTATATGAGCGGGATTAATGCCATTACCATATGTGTAGCCCTTCTAAGTGCATGTCCTGTGAATCCCCCAATGGAATGCTTGACATGATCCGTATCGAATGGCCTGAGGGGGTCGTTCATTGATTCACCTAGCTAAATCGTCCAGAGCATCATCAAGTGAAATACTTCCGGTTTGAAGTTCGCTTATGACACGATTCAAATCTGGAGACGATAGTAGGCGAGAATCCCACAGTGAGATCAATCTTTCTTGGATTTTTATCCTCTCTCTCCAATCTGGGGAGTCGCAATTCTCTACTAAATCCATCAGTTCATCTATTCCCTCGTTCCTTTGTGCAGAGACGAGAACAACTTCCGGAGATGTTTTTCCGTCGGCAAATGAGAGGGAAGAACGTATTGATTCAGCGGCTTTGATAGCCCCGGGAAGGTCTGATTTGTTAATCACGATAATATCTGCTAACTCGATAATACCTGCTTTTTCAGCTTGAATTATATCTCCCCTATCTGGGCCATCAACTAGAATTATTTTGTCTGCGAATGCAACTATTTTAATTTCTGACTGGCCTGAGCCGACAGTTTCTATGAGAATTTTCTCCCACCCACAGTAGGATAGTAATTCTATCATCGAAATCAACGATGATGACATTCCTCCTGGCTGACCCCCTGTAGAAAGAGATCTCACATAAACCAACTCTCCTGAATCGGCAGATTCCATTCTTACTCTGTCTCCCAATAATGCCCCGCCTGACCTTGGGGACGAGGGGTCAATGGCCAGAACCGCTACATTCTGGTTTCTTGATTTCCAATAACTGATTATTCTACCTATTAGAGATGATTTTCCTACTCCTGGGGGACCGGTTATTCCCATGACCGAGGATTTCCTTGAAGGCGAATCTTCTGGAAGATTGAGCTTCATACCTTTTTCTAGGTGAGTTAGCAGTCTTGACAAGTCCCTTCTATTTCCATTGGCTGCTGATTTTAAGAGTGAGTCCTGATTCATCAATTCCAACGCCACCCATCTTCATCACCGACTCCAATGGGGGCACCTGACTCCACTCTAGAATTAGCCTCATCTAAGAAGGAAAGAATTTCATCGGTTCTTGATCCCGGTCCAAATATTGCCCTTACACCACTGGAGAACATATTTTCATGATCCCTATCAGGTATTATCCCTCCCAAGAAGACCATTACATTGCCCATTCCTGTTTCCCTAAGAAGTTCACAAATTCGTGGCACTAACACATCATGAGCTCCTGATAATGTAGAGAGGCCAAGAGCATTTGCGTCTTCGTCCATTACAATTCTTGAAATCTCCTCGGGAGTCCTCCTTAGGCCAGTATATACGACTTCGTGACCACCATCCCTAAGCGATCTGGCGATTACTTTTGCACCTCGATCGTGGCCGTCAAGGCCCGGTTTGGCCATTACTATCTTCATAGTATCGAATATGCGAACCGGTGACCCTCCTTGAAGCAACCGCAGGCCATATTTTCACGTTTTCATTAGTAAGGCATATTGACGTCCCAGCATATGGAGACACATGAGTGCAGATGACGTGCGCGTTGAAGAGCTTCGGAGGCGTAAGGCACAAGCCATAGCAGGAGGCGGTCAAGCAAGGGTATCTGCACAACACTCCAAGGGAAAATTAACGGCTCGAGAACGGTTAGATCTACTCTTAGATGATGGGTCTTTCATGGAAGTAGATCCGCTGGTAGAGCATAGATGCAGGGACTTTGATATGGACAGGAATGTAATCCCCGGAGATGGCGTAGTATGTGGGCATGGGACCATAGGGGGAAAGACAGTTTACTGCTTTGCTCAAGATTTCACAGTATACGGTGGCTCCCTCGGAGAGATGCATGGTCTGAAGATTTGCAAGATCCTTGATATGGCCCTCAAAACTGGATCTCCAGTCATTGGACTAAATGATAGTGGAGGCGCAAGGATACAGGAGGGCGTGGCTAGCCTTGGCTCTTATGCTGAAATATTCTTCAGAAACGTCAGAGCAAGTGGCGTCATACCACAAATTTCAGTCATCATGGGACCCTGCGCAGGAGGAGCAGTCTATTCTCCAGCGATTACTGATTTTGTAATTATGGTCGATGGGACATCACATATGTTCATCACCGGGCCGGAAGTAATCAAGACAGTGACTAACGAGGAGGTTTCCTTTGAGGACCTGGGAGGGGCTTCGACTCATGCAACAAAGTCTGGTGTGACTCACTTCACTGCAGTAGATGATGAAGAGGCCTTAGAATTGACAAGGGAGCTGATTAGCATGTTACCTTCAAATAATCTACAGAAAGCTCCCGTTTTACCCACTAGAGATCCAATAGATAGGACCTGTGAAAGATTGCAAAGTCTAGTCCCAGATAACCCCAAAGAGCCGTATGACATCATTACGGCAATAGAAGAGACGGTAGACGATGGTGCATTCTTAGAAGTTCAGTCAGAATATGCAATGAATATAGTAGTCGGATTTGCTAGATTAGGCGGGCATACAATCGGAGTGGTTGCTAATCAGCCTAATTTTCTAGCTGGGTGCTTGGACATTGATGCATCCATAAAGGCGGCTAGATTTGTAAGATTCTGTGATTCATTCAATATTCCCCTTCTAACCTTTGTAGATGTTCCTGGTTTTCTTCCAGGTGCAAGCCAGGAGTGGGGTGGAATAATTAGACATGGAGCTAAGTTACTTTATGCATATGCCGAAGCTACGGTTCCTAAGTTGACTGTGATTACCAGGAAGGCTTATGGGGGCGCTTACGATGTTATGTCGTCCAAACACATTAGGGGAGATTACAACGTTGCATGGCCCTCTGCACAACTGGCAGTTATGGGGGCAGAGGGAGCAGTACAAATTATTCATAGAAGGAGAATCGCCTCTTCTGGCAATCCTGATCAGGAGAGAGAGAGGCTAGTGGGCGACTACGAGGATACTTTTGCAAATCCGTATCGTGCAGCTTCTCTTGGATATCTTGATGATGTTATTCAACCAAGTGAGACGCGGAGCGTCATGGCCAAAGCACTCGGTGCACTACTTGAAAAGGAAGAGGTCAGACCAGCTAGAAAACATGGTAATATTCCACTTTGAGGTGTTTTTTTGGACGATAGTAGATTGTTTAAATTAAAGGTGGTAGCTATGGTTGCCGTTATTCTAGAAGAGGAAGGTGGAGAGTTTATCCAGCTCTCTTCACAGAGAGACAGGGGTAAGGAGTGGGCCAGGGACCATCGAAGAGTAATTATTGGCAGGAGGAACCTGTTCAGGGCCAAATCGAAGAGGAGTTCATCCAGGTGATCTAATGAGGGACAAAAGGAAAGTAAATGTCGATGGGGAAGATTTTGAAGTCTCCATGGAAAAAGAAGGAGATTTTTGGAAGGTCGCAGTAGAAGGTAAAGTATTCTCTATCAAAGTAGATGGCGGCAAAGGCGATTCGTTATCTCCTAGGAAAAAGAAGGGAGCTCGAAAGGCTAAGAGGTCCGGAGTAGTGTCATCATCAATTCCAGGAAAAATTATTTCCATCTCAGTTAGTCAAGAAGAATTTGTTTCCGAAGGAGACGTCATAATGATATTAGAGGCCATGAAGATGCAGAATGAAATTCAGGCTCCTATTTCTGGCAAAATTACTGAGTTGAATTGTGAGCCAGGGGATAGTATCGAGGCAAATTCCCCTCTAATGGTAATTGAACCACCCATTGAAGATTCTGAATAGAGAGGTTTCAATAGCGAATGCCCTCAGGCCAAAGTATGGTTAAATGCGATTTTCCTCGTTGCTCCTCTGAAGGAAGTGTAGTTAGTCGATTATCGCCTAAAGGTTTCCTTGTTGCTACGGGGAATAAGGCCTACTCTTTCAGAGAGGCTTACAAGAGATTTACCTATTGTGAGAAATGCCATGATGAATTGATGAAATCCGTTTGGAACAGAGTTAGAGAAACCGATGAAAAAGGTGATGATCACGTCGCTCCGACGGCAATCTGATCAAATTAGTCCCAGAGCGTCTTCTATCCTATTCATCTCAGGTCCGGTTGAACCCGTGCCTACCATTGCATGGGCATCACTGGCAGCACAACCCGCACCGATGAAAGGAGAACCAAAACTGACTGTCCCGACCATGACTGGAACACCTAAGGTATTCTCAATGAGCCTTGCCTCATCAGTTGTAATATCTGGATGAGCCAATGCCCCTTTGGAATTCGCCACTAGCATACTACCAACTGTGTCATGTCCTGCAACTTTACTTCTTACTGCATTTACGCCCAATACTTCTCCGATCATTTCAACGCCATTAGCTCCTGGTGGAACCACTGGACTCACGATTGCACCTATTTCGTTGCATTCGACTAGATTTCCGGCGGCATTTACGCCGCTTTGCATTACTACAACGTCTCCAAAGCTTGTTAGCTCATCGAGGTCTTCTTCTGTGGCAATGTCAGCTACGGCAATGCCCTTACTATTTCCCTTCAAGAGGCTCCCAATCAAAGAGGAGCCACCTACCATGAAAGGATATGTTTCGATATCAAAAGCACTTCCGATTTCTTCCACGGCCTCTGAGTCAAGGGATCTAGGCAGGAATAATACATCTCCGATTACAGATAAGTAAACGCCGACTTGACTATGGCCCAAAATATCGCCAGTGGAAATTCCCAATTTACCACTCCGTATTTTTCCTCACAGGGGTTTAATGAATAATTTTTTTGCGGGGATAAAGAACTGTTTCCAGAACTTATGAGAAAGAAAGAAGGCACAACGACGATCGTTCCCGTGGGCTCTCGCACCACAGTACAGGAATCGACGCAGGAGGTCTTGACTTCCGGGTTCGATATGGGACCGGGTATTACCCCTCCGCTATGGCCGTGCACAACTTTCTTTCGAATGTGTGAATTGATATGCTTGATTGAACAGAGGCCCACACAGGGCTTAATATGTGAATTCTTGATGCTCGGAGGATTAGTGCAGCTGGGCTGAACACCTCGGTCGAAACCTCGGTGCTTACACCCGCTGTCTATCAATCTCGTCTTTTACGAGTCTCCTGAGGTGCCTCGTCTTTCGGGCGACTTCGAGCTTAGATGCTTTCAGCTCTTATCCGCATGGAGCGTGGCTACCCAGCATTGCCTTGTCAGACAACTGGTAAACTAGTGGCTCCGAGCCCTCGTTCCTCTCGTACTAAAGGGCCCTTCCGATCAGGCACCTGATACGCCTCAACCACAAAGCAACA
>DANL01000030.1:0-5368 GCA_002499865.1 Euryarchaeota archaeon UBA121
GCAAGGTTAACCTCCTGGACATACTTCAGCAGTTCTTCCCGGCCTGTTTTAGTGTAGCCAGATAGAGTTAGATCACGTAGGTGGAGCACGGTGTCCTCGTAGACTGCAACCGTCTTCTGGACTGCCTCTGCCATTTCCATGACCATTTGCCTTGCTTCATCATTATCGTAGAGCGGTCTGAAAGAGAGTTGCTCAGCAACATTCTGGGCATAGTCTGCGATTCTATCTTGTCTACCAAGCATGAATAGGAACTCATCAGAGTCAATCAGTAATTTCCATTCTCTGGAACTGACTTTTTCTCTTAGGGCGTTCTTTAGGTTGTCCGCGACCAACTCGGCATCTATTGTCGCCTGAATTTCTGCAGATGCATCTTCGCCCTTTGTCGCCTTATCTACAGCTGTCAGCATGTGGTCAACAGTCACTTCTACAGCTTCTGCGTGCTTGTGGAACAACTCGAATACAGTAGGTTGTTTTGTTCCATCTCCGCCAACATCAGCCAACGCATCCTCGATAACTACCTCATCATCTCTAGTGACCCAGAGGACATATGCTACCGTAGCAAATGCGATCGGTAATACAACGATTAGATTGATTGCAGTACTTCCCATAGCGACGTATAGGGCAACTGCTCCGAATCCAGCAGCAGGAAGACTGGCGACCCATGAGGCGAAAATCTTTCCAAATACTCTGAAATCTACATTTTTGGCTCCACCTGCTAGGCCAACCCCAACCACTGCTCCGACTAATGTGTGGGTTGTGGATACTGGGACCGCAAGGAATGGCATTGAGAATACTAGAATTGTAGTAGCTGCACCAAACTCTGCTGCGAATCCTCGTGTTGGAGTAATATCAGTAATTTTGTGGCCAATAGTTTCCATAACTCTCCAACCCCATGTTACTACACCTATTGCTATGCCAGCAGAACCAAGCAATACTAACCAAAGTGGAACGTCTACCTTTCCAGCCAACTCCCCTGGTGTTGAGTTTAGTAATTCGTAGACGGTAGCCATCGGCCCAATAGCATTGGATCGGTCATTTGCCCCGTGAGCGAATGCTACGTATGCAGCAGTAATAACTTGTAACCAAACGAAGATCCTCTCAACACCGTGGAATCCTTCTCCTTGGAATTCGTAATTCTTCAATACCCAATACAAAATCGATGAGCCGATAGTGCCGATGACTAGTGCGAGGAGTATTGAGTTGATAGGAATCCAAGCACCTTCGTACATGGCATTCAAACATTCATTGGCGATTACATCTGCATCAGCTGGGCAGTAAGGCGTAAATGGGTCAAATGAACCATTTTCTTTTACTGGTAGCCAATCATACTTATTTGCGACTATACCCTCTCTTTCAAGTCTAGCAATTAGGCCCTTTAGAGCCTTGAATTGTAAAGCAATACCAAGCACAAAAAAGGTTGGAAGTGCCATAAGCGGGGCCATCCACCTACTTCTTGCAATAGGATCTGGAGCTTCTAAAATCGTAGCACGGACAATGAAGAATGTGAAGAAAGCAAGCAAACCACCCATTAACGGACTTGCTACCCAAGACATAACAACTTCAGTCAACTTTTCCCAATTGATAAGAGAGGCCTCATATTGCACTTCGAGGACTAGTCCGATTCCTACAATTCCTCCAATTATTGAGTGTGTAGTAGATACGGGTAATCCAAATCTAGTTGCGATTGTAATCCAAACCGCTGCCGCCATCATAGCCGCAATGAATCCGTACATCAGATCATTAGTGAAAGCCGCATTGAAGTAATCCGCCTCTGTATCAAAGTAGAGAATTCCTTTCCTTACGGTGTCAGTAACGGCGTCTCCGGCAAAGAATGCACCCATGAATTCGAAGACTGCAGCAATAATCACCGCTTGCTTCAGAGTTAATGCTCTGGAACCAACAGAAGTCCCCATCGCATTCGCTACGTCATTCGCTCCAATGTTCCATGACATATAGGCACAAACGGCAGTTGCAAGAATCAGGACGAGCCACATTATCGGTTCCATATAGGCCAGCGAAATATATCTAGTATATTGTTTAAAAAATATATTTAATATATAGTTTAGTTAATTTTCGCTTCACTGCTCTAAATAAAAAACTATTTATTATTCGCCATTAGTCGAAATACATGGCCAATGGTAAGCCCCCGAAGTCAGAAATTAGAAAGATTCAGCTCACGGGCGGGTCAACTTACATAGTCAGCCTTCCAAAGAAGTGGATTGGTGAACACGGTCTCGTTGCGAAGGATCAAGTCAGGATTGAATGGCGACCTTCAGGTACCCTGAGGATTGTTCCCGAGGTAACGTCATTAGTCAGAAAGAGATTGGTGGAGTTAGACCTCAGCAAGATTCCAGATGAAATGATCTATGATCACTTAGTTGGCTCATATCTGGCGGGCTCACAGGTAATTAGAATAAAATCGCAAAAAGGCTTCAATAGGAGTCTCAGGAAAACACTCAGAAAATTCATCAATTCCACCAGAGGGGTGGAGATATCCTCTGAGACGGAATTCAGCATAGAGATGATCAATCTTCTCAATCCCTCAGAAATGCCACTTTATTCCAGTCTGAATAGGATGTACCTCCTGATATCCAGTCAGATCAGAGATGTCATAGATGTGCTGTCGGGAGGGGATAAAGATATCCTCGAAGACTGTCACGACAGGGAACAAGAGGTTGATGCATTAAGGCTACTCTTGGAGAGGCAAGTCGGCCAGATACTGGAGTCCGCCAGTATCGAAGACTCACTGGGGACCTCAAGATGGGAAGCCTCCGAGATTGGGAAAGTCGTCAGGTCATTGGAAAGAATGGGAGACCACTCGTATGCACTTTGCAAACTTTCCTTGAATAGGTCTGACGACTCTCCAATCTCAATAAATTCCGTACCAATGTCGTCAATACAAACCTGGAAATCTTCAATTAAGTTGTTAATTTCAAACCTAAGGAGAAGGAAAATTTCAGAGATTCATACGGCCAAAGAACAACTTATTGTCGCCATAAATGATTTGGACGATTTTGAAATCGACTTGGTTTCGTCTGATTTGGATCCTTCTGAAGTATTATTTTTGGTTCGTTTTTCTGAATCAATTAGAAGGATGTGTGCTTATTCAATAAACATGGGAGAAGAGCTTCTCAATATTCAGTCGCACAGGGACTCTATAGAAATTACAGAGCGAATGTATACCGAGTACTAGTCTAGGGCTATATAGACAATACATCAATGGCAGGTTCGGTTGAGAATCCCAAATGATGCACCCAATATTAGGATCTCATGCGATCGAGGGGGACGGCTATAGCAGGGAGGTAATCGCTGTATCTGTGCCTGCTGGTCTTGGGCGGATACAGTTTCCCCGATAGGGCCATTTCTACCACCTCCTGCTTCGTCAGTGTCTCCAAGTCGCTCCCCGGCCAGATGTCCAGCTCGATTCCTTCGTCATCCAGGTAGTCGACCTTGATGACCGGAAGGCGGAGCAAGCCGATCCTAAGCCCCACGTGGTACCTGTGGTGGCCATCGAGGATCGTTCCGGTGCGACCATCCACCAGCAGGGGCTTGGTGTATGCGTTCCAACGGAGTGTTATGTCGTGCAAGGAGTCCACGTTGCCGGGCTTGACCTCCTCATGGGGCTTCAGCCATGAGATGGGCACCAGCTCGACTTCCATGTAGCCCCTAAGGGGGCGCTCATTGAAATCATTTCGCGTGATTCACACCAGTTAGGTCATCCGATTATTCCGGAAACTGCCTCGGTCTGCGTCAGGTAGACCAAGAGCCCCAAACCAGCGAAGATCATCATCCAAGAGCCAGTCGCCTTGACCACCCCGGTGGATCTCCTGAGGAAGCTGATCATCGCCTGCCTACCCATCCCGACAAGTACCGTCACCATCACCATCAGCAAGGTCACAGAGAGGATCAATCCGCCGAGGCCAGCCACGAAGGCCCCCTCGCCCACAACCGCCAACCATGCCACGAACGGGAAAACCGCGGCGGCCGTACAATCCACAGACGCGGCCGAGTATCCTATCCCCCACAGGAACATGTTTCTACGTGGCGTGAAAACCTCATCGGACTCCACCGTTTGGTACCTGTCCAACCACCTCTGTACGAAAGACATCATCTCACTGGTCCAACCAAGAAGCATCAGGCTGCCCAGTACCACGAGCAGGCATGCAATTCCGACAGCTATGGTGTGGAAAGTCCCTGATAGGTTGACGACCTCGCTCAACCCGAAGATGACTATCCCAACGGACACGAAAAACGTCAGTTGCCCGAGAGCGGCAAAGCTCCCAATCTCAAGTGAACCCGGTATCCTCCCGCTTATCTTTCCCTCTGCATGCAACTCCTCCTCCCTCATCCCCAGGCTGAGGTAGTAGGTGATGTACGAAGGCAGGACCGGGAAGGCGCAAGGGGAGAAGTACACCAATACTCCGAGGAAAAGCCCGATGATGAATACGCCTGTTACTGACCTGTCCGATTTCGCTATGCCGATCCTCAGGTCCTCCGCATCGCCCTCGTTGGCCTTCAGAACCGCGTTGTCAAAAGCCTTCCACCTATCCAAGGGCGTCCCAGTGTTATCCTTCGCTACCACATATCCTTCATGGTCAATCACTAGTACCAATGGGAGAAGCTGAGCAGAGTAGTATTCGGCCATGTCGCCCCTCGATCCATTTTCCAGGATTATTGATTCGGTTCCGCCATTCACTACAGTCCAACTCATGAATTTCTCAGAATCATAATCCCCGAATGTCGAATTTATCTGTGCGAAGGTTTCACCAAATCTGTACCAGGCCGCCACTGAAACTACTACCACGGGATACTCTCCCTCGAGATCGCTCCAATCAGCGATATTGTTCTCAATGTGCTCTTGCACATAGTGACAGTTCGCACAATCTATTGCCATGAAGTCTAGGATAACGACACTCCCTCTGAGGGAACTCAACTGAACAGTGCCGTTCTCATCGGCGATAATGGTGTCAATGCCGGTTCTGTTCAGTGATTGGGCTTCAAAATCGTACACCTCATTGACGTCTCCAGAGACCCCGTATATCGAGGAGGTCATTCCGAAAAGGGATAGGGAGGAATATCCAATGACGCAGAAAAGTACGACAGCGACGCCGAAAGCCCTCCATGTGTCGCCCTCCCTGAGGATACTGAAATCAAGCCTCTGAGTTAGCGAGACTCCTTCTGGCTCACTCATGCACTGTGAAGTGTCGTGCTCTTTTTCATTACAGTGGGTGAATGTTTTCTCTTCTACAGAGGTCAAAATTTCTGATTTCATCAGATTTCTATCATCTGAAAGGAATAATTTAGGTCTCACCATCCTTATCCGCACAGCTCTTTCGCGAGACACGGGGCTCGTGGTCTAGGGGTTATG
>DANL01000030.1:5676-6333 GCA_002499865.1 Euryarchaeota archaeon UBA121
AGGGGTTATGACGTCGCCTTCACATGGCGAAGATCGCAGGTTCAATTCCTGCCGAGCCCACCATCGATTAGGTCATCCAGCAATGATGAGGCACCTATCCTGGACTCATTCGGATTCCCCGTGGATATGCCTTCCTTCTGCATTATAGAGAGCATCCTCCGGGCGTCCTCTGTTTTCCTTATCCCCCCTGAGATCTTCACTCCCTTCCTCTCTCCCATTGTAACGAGGTGCCTGTTCGCCTCCATGGAGAGTATTCTGGCATCCTCATCAGTGCAATCCCCTCTCTTGCCCGTGCAGGTTTTTACGAAATCAGCCCCAGAGGCCATGGCCAACCTACTTGTTGCCCTAATCGAATGCTCGTCCAGAAGGGGAGTTTCTATGATCACCTTGAGGGTCTTGTCTCTTGATGCCTCCCTCATGGCTAGTAGGAGGGCCAACTCAGACTCCCCGGGAAAATCATCATGAAGCTGGGGCTCTAAAACGCAGTCTATCTCATCAGCCCCCTCGCCAACAGACTGAGATATGGCCCTCGAAACCTCCGATGGATCCCTCCATCCTACTGGGAAGCCACCCACCACTGAGGCTACTCTCACCTCTCCTGGGAGGATGCTCCTGACGAATCCGACGTGCTCTGAAAAGACGCAGACCGCGGCAGTG
>DANL01000030.1:6707-7388 GCA_002499865.1 Euryarchaeota archaeon UBA121
CCCTGTCCAGTAGTGTGAGGTCCAATATCCTGATTATATCCTCATTTTCCATGCTTACACTACCCATGAATCGACTCAAATCTCCTCATGAAGTCAACCAACGCCTCAACGCTCTCGATAGGACATCCATTGTACAGGCTCGCCCTTATTCCCCCGACGCTCCTATGTCCCTTGAGGCCACCAAGGCCCGCCTTGTTCGCCTCTTCGAGAAAAACACGCTCCAGCTCCTCATCCCTCATCCTCCATGTGACATTCATCACAGACCGGGACTCAGCATCAGCATGAGGAATCCAGAAGGGGGTCCTGTCCAGCTCCTCGTAGAGCAATGAGGACTTGGCCCTGTTCCTCTCAATGGCCCCTTGGAGCCCCCCGTTCTCCTCTACCCATGAGAGGACCCTGTCTAAGACGAAAATCCCGAATGTGTTCGGCGTGTTGAACATCGACCCCTTGGAGATGTGGGTTCTGTAGTCAAGCATCGTGGGAAGGCCCTCCCCTATTCTCGAAACAGCCCAGGGGGAAAGAATCACCAGTGTGACTCCACTGGGGCCTAGGTTCTTTTGGGCTCCCGCATAGATCACATCATGGGCGGAGACGTCTAACGGAACGCCACAGATATCCGAGCTTGCATCGACCACAAGGTGTCCTTGACCTACATCAGGGGTCTCGTGGTACTGGGTTCCG
>DANL01000041.1:0-479 GCA_002499865.1 Euryarchaeota archaeon UBA121
CCAGATGCTTTTAGTGTGAGAGTCCAGTCAACAGTAGCGGTATCGGGGCCTGTAGATCTCAGAAATATCCCGATTGGCAGATAGTATGAGCCAGAGCCCGAACCATGGTTGGGCCTACCTGCTATCTCAAGACTGGAAAGCATCGGACTAGTCTTGAATTCGATACTGCTACTTAATGCGCTCATTGACTCCTGTCCCCCTGACTCAGGAACTTGTGTAGTAATGTATCCATCTCCTCCTGCAGATGAGTTCTGAGATGCGATATACATCGTATAGAGGTTCATCTGAACATCGCTAGAAGCGCTGAAAATAGTGGTTTCATTTAGCTCACTATTGGAAACTGTAGATGCCCCATATGGAACAAGCAGGACTAGGCAAAGAGCCAGTGCCATCGCCTTGCTCTTACGAACGTAGTTCGCTGTACTCATCCGTTGCACGATTAACCGCCCATACAAGTGGCGTTAAAGCGTTCGTGCGCC
>DANL01000041.1:856-8283 GCA_002499865.1 Euryarchaeota archaeon UBA121
GAAGCGCTCGATTCAAGGAGTATGACCCCTTCCTAGTAACCTGCAGAGGTACCCGAGCTGGTCAAAGGGGCCGGACTTAAGCTCCGGTGCATAGTGCTTCGCAGGTTCAAATCCTGCCCTCTGCACCATCATCTCTTCCTAAACATCTGACACCCGAATTTTGCATCGCCTTCCAGGATATCCATCTTGGTGATTTTAATTGATGCCTCGGAAACTTGGAGCGGAATCATTAGCTTATCCAATATTCTTGAGCCTAAGGACTCGAGCAGTGAGAGTCTTGTTCCACTAATTGAGTCCTCTATTGATTCCAGTAAATACTCATAATTCACCACATCATTAATTGTATCAGATTTGGGGGATTCTGATCCGGGTACCAATACTTCGATATCAAAACGTAACCTTTGGGGATGGCCTATCTCATGAGGGTGGATTCCGATATCGACTTCTCTGAATAGTTCCCTTAGAAAAATCACTGTCCTTCCGGGCCCCTTCTCAACAGTAAAATGACTCGATCCATCTGAATAGTGGTCCATCTTATTCCTCCGTCTCAAAGACGACGTCCCTTCTCCTAGATAAGAATCGTTCACCAGAATCTGCATAAATTATCTGTCCAGTTACTGACTTTGCCGACATGAGGTAGACTACGGCCTCTGCGATATCTGTAGCCGTGGGGCCTGCTTTCAAAGGAGACTGGGATTGCGCTTTCTCAAAGCCCTCCATTGTTTGCTCCGGACTTGGCAGAGTGTGACCGGGGGCCACTGCATTTACCCTGATCGAAGGGGCCAGTCCCCTAGCAAGTGTTTCAGTCAATCCAGCCATGGCGAAACGCGAGGCAGTATACGATAGATAATCTGGATTTGGCTGGGAGATCTTTTGGTCTAAAATGTTGACCACCGAACCAACCTTGCCTAAAGGAAGATTTCGACTTAGCTCTGAAATAAGTAAAGTTGGCGATAGGGCATTTACATGCATGTGGCGATTCCAAGATTCTAATGAAACATTGGAAATATCATCGAAGTTGAATAGTGAAGCATTATTGACAACTCCAGATACCGGGCCCAGTTCTTGTTTAATTTCTTCAAATAATTTAGCGGGCATGTATTGATCTAATAAGTCCCCAGAGAAACAGGCGGCCCTGCCTCCTCTGGAATTGATTGTATGTGCTAAATTGGATGCCTCATTTTCAGAAGAATTGTAGTGTATTGCAATAGTATATCCACAATCGGAAAGGCGCAAGCAAATCTCTCTTCCGATCCTCACTGCGCCTCCTGTGACTAGTATGACAGCCGCATCCATGGGCCCGGGAAGAGTTTCACTCCTATTACGGGTTGTATTGGACGACCCCAAAGGGGTCGATGAGAACGATTAATTCCGTACCTCTATCCGGCACATATGATGGCGATGCGACTACCGACCGTTGGCTCATCTCAAATTACTATGAATTCCTGTTCTGGAACTCTTGTTGAGAGTACTAAAGATAGGACATCTAGGGAGAGGAAAAGACTTCCAAAATGGTTCAAGACCAGCCTTCCAATTGGGAAGTCTCAGTCCATTTACAATACTACCATGGCTAGTGTAAAGGATAACGACCTGAATACTGTTTGCGTTGAGGCTCGATGTCCTAATATCCATGACTGCTGGGGAAGAGGGACTGCAACTTTTATGATTGCTGGAGATGTTTGTACAAGGGGTTGTAGATTCTGTGCCGTCAAAACTGCGAGAACCCCTCCCCCATTGAACCCTGATGAGCCGGAAGATTTAGCGACTGCAATTGAGAGAATGGGAATAAATCATGCAGTGATTACAGTTGTCAATAGAGATGATCTACCCGATGGAGGGGCGAGTCACTACAGAAGATGTATAATGGCAGTTCACGATAGATGTCCAGATGTTGGGATTGAGTTACTTTGCTCTGATCTCGATGGTAACTTAGAATCTCTAAAAATCCTGTTGGATGGGCTACCTATTCGTGTTTTTGCTCATAATGTTGAGTGTGTGCCAAGGCTAGACAAGATTGTTAGAGACAGAAGGGCCTCATTCACGCAATCTTTGGAGATTCTCTCAGAAGCCAAGAGTTTGCGTCCAGATCTGAAGACTAAGACCAGCATCATGGTGGGCATTGGAGAGACTGACTCTGAGGTGATTGAAGCGATGGAGATGATTAGGTCCTCGGAAGTTGATATGATTACTCTGGGACAGTATCTCCAACCTGGTGAGCGCCATTTGCCTGTCGATAGATTCCCTGAGCCTTCTCAATTCGCTGATTGGGACAAGGAAGCTAGAGAGATGGGTTTCTCTGCCGTTGCCAGCGGACCCCTAGTGAGATCTAGCTATCGCGCTGGCCTTCTGTGGGAAGAGGCCATGGGATTGGAGCCAGTCGTTACTAGAGAGTCAACTGGTTCAGCAGTAAGTCACCTTACGTTTTCACCGGCTAAGGAGGCCAAAAGATATGAGTGTTGAGATGGTGTATGAACTATGAGCGAGGGACACGGGGCGGACCCACTTCATATTCCGGATGCACCACATAGGCCGGGTGATGAGGCTGGTTTCATCGAATGGCCATGGTCTCCAGAGGATTTGAAAAGGCCGGACGTCGATTGTGATGCCACTGAAACTGCCTCAATGGCGGAGGGGCTAGTGAGGGTTCTTGGCGACGACAATAAGTCTTCAGGGCATTGGGATCCAAAGCTCTCCACTGAAGAGATGAAATCTGGCCTTGAGTATATGATGAGGCTTCGTATCTTTGATGATAGGATGATGAAAATGCAGAGAACTGGCAAGCTCTCATTCTACATGCGGTCTTACGGAGAGGAGGCGGTTGCTATAGCTCAGACGATGGCTTTGAAAGAGCAAGACTGGTTATTCCCAACTTACAGACAACCAGGTGCGCAATTCGTTAGAGGAAGAGATATGGTCAGTATGATTTGCCATTGCATCGGTAATGAAATGGATAATGTCAAAGGCAGGCAAATGCCAGTTCATTATACTTACAGAGACGGGCGATTCATTTCTGTTTCAAGTCCCGTTGGGACACAGTTTAGTCAGGCCGTTGGGGTTGCGTTGGCTTCGGATTACAAGGGCCTTGATGAAGTCACGATTACGTGGATTGGCGATGGCGCAAGTGCTGAAGGGGACTATCATTATGCATTGAATTTCGCCAGTATTTTTCAAGCTCCGGTGATACTGAACGTTGTCAATAATCAATGGGCAATCTCCACACACAAAAATTTTGCAAGTAAAAATAGTAATTTTGCAGTCAGGGGACTGCCATATGGAATTCCCAGTATACGTGTTGATGGAAACGATTTCTTGGCTCTTTATTCTGTTACTGCTTGGGCGAGGGAAAGAGCATCGGCGGGACTAGGGCCTACTCACATAGAGGTCTTGACATATCGTGCAGGAGCCCACAGTAGTAGCGATGATCCATCTAGGTATAGGCCATCAGATATTCACTCATTTTGGCCCGGAGGGGACCCCATATATCGTCTCAGAGACCATCTCAAAGAGATAGGTGAATGGTCAGACGAGGAACATCAGAAACTTTCTGATAGAATAGACTCGGAGGTGATGGCAGCATACAAAGAAGCTGTGAAATTTGGAGATTTGGCCAATGGCCCGTATCCATCATCTGACGCGATTTTCACAGAAGTTTACGAGAATCCTCCCTGGCATCTAGAAGAACAGTGGGACGAAATGAAGAGATGGAGGGATTCATGATGCCAAATATGAATATGGTAGAATCCGTAAATAATGCCCTAGATACAATGCTCTCAAAGGATAATGATGTCATAATGTTCGGTGAAGACATTGGATACTTTGGCGGTGTATTCAGAACTTGTGATGGCCTGCAAGAAAAGCATGGAAAACATAGGGTCTTTGACTCACCACTTTCAGAGGGAGGAATTGCGGCTACAGCTTTCGGAATGGGAATTAATGGACTGAGGCCTGTGGTTGAAATCCAATTCGCTGACTATATTTTCCCAGCTTACGATCAGATAGTTAACGAGATGGCCAAGGTTAGGCATCGCTCTGGAGGGGAGTTCTGGTGTCCTGTAACAATCAGGACTCCTGCAGGAGGAGGAATCAGAGGAGGCCATCATCATTCACAATCCCCCGAAGCCCAGTTTACTCACACACCAGGCCTCAAGGTTGTCTATTGCTCAACCCCTTACAACGCCAAGGGGCTGTTGATCAGCGCTATAGAGGATAATGACCCTGTGATTTTCTTCGAGCCTAAGAGATGCTACAGAGGGCCTTTCTATGGTGATCCACACAATGTGCCGACTTGGTCTGGACATCCAGAGGCAGAGGTCCCTGAATCTCATTATTCAATCCCCTTGGGCGAGGCGAGATTGGCCATGGAGGGAGACCAATGTACAGTTATCTCATGGGGCGCGATGGTTCATGTTTGCGAGCAGGCAATCAGCGATAGTGGGGTATCTTGCGATCTCATTGATCTCCAAACCCTAGTCCCCTGGGATAGAGAAGCCGTGGTCAAATCAATTCAGAAGACTGGTAGATGCGTAATCGTTCATGAGGCTCCAAAAACTAGTGGATTCGGAGCTGAAATGGCTGCTTCTATCCAGGAGCGATGCTTTTGGAGTCTGGAATCCCCAATAGAGAGGGTAACTGGATGGGATACTCCTTTTCCCCATACTACTGAATGGGATTACATGCCCGGACCAGACAGAGTGGCCGCGGCGATAGCGAAAACACAGGAGGATTAACATGGTGAAATATGATTTCAAATTACCCGATATTGGAGAAGGAGTCGTCGAGGGAGAAGTGGTCACATGGCACGTATCCGTAGGGGATTCGGTTTCTGAGGATGACCCAATTGTTGACGTCATGACCGATAAGGCCACTGTAACTATTCCATCCCCAACCGATGGAACTGTTCTGTCCCTTAATGGAGAGGTAGGTGACATGGTCGCTGTTGGATCGGTTCTGATAGAATTCGATACCGATGGAACTGCTCTTGCAAACCCTAGTGACGCCGAAGAGCCTGAAGTTGTTGAAGAGGAGAAAACACTGGAAGACAAGAAATCGTCCGTGAAAATCGAAAAGAAAGTGGAGGTGAAAGCACCTGAAATTTCGAAACCTGTTGAAAGGACGGCCCCGGAAATTCCCGTGTCTAGTTCCAAAGCAGTGCTAGCCAGCCCGGCCGTCAGAAGAAGAGCCAGAGAATCAGGAATAGATCTGTCATCATTGAATGGCAGTGGCCCTGCTGGAAGAATTAGGCATGCGGACATAGATGCCTTCGTTGCAGGAGGAGGAGCCATAATGGGTGCCCCTCCTGTGGCTTACTCTACGAAGAGAAGCGGAATTAGTGAGGTGAAAATTGTTGGCCTTAGGAGGAAGATTTCAGAGCAGATGGTCAAGAGTGCATTTTCTATTCCTCATTTCTCATATTTCGAGGAGGTTGATGTTACGGAGCTTGAAGCATTGAGGCAGGCACTAAACGCCAGTCGTGGCGAGGATCAGCCAAAACTTACCTACTTACCTTTCATAATGCTAGCCCTAGCTAAGATTATGCCAGAACATCCAGAATGTAATGGATATTTCTATGATGAGGAAGGTGTAGTCCACCGCCATGAGGCTGTAAACTTAGGGATAGCCACACAAACTGATAGGGGGCTATACGTTCCTGTGGTCAAGAATGTCGAGGCGATGGACGTCTGGCAAGCGGCAAGTGACCTGATCCGTGTTTCCGGGGCCGCGAGAACAGGGACAGCTAGTCTTGATGACTTAACGGGTTCCACTTTCACAATTACCAGTCTTGGAAGAGAAGGCGGACTTGGCGCGACACCAATAATCAATCATCCTGAGATGGCCATATTGGGAGTTCATAAAGCCAGGGAAATGCCAGTTGTCAGAAGTGGAAATATCGTAGTTAGAAGAATCATGAATCTTTCTAGTTCCTTTGATCATAGAGTAATCGATGGAGCTGACGGAGCTAGTCTGGTACAGCATCTGAAAAGAATGCTAGAGCATCCTGCTATGATATTCATGTGAGGTGACATAATGACTGAAATCAGAAAATGTCAAGTCTTGATAGTTGGAGCCGGTCCTGGCGGATATGTAGCTGGAATTAGATCCGGTCAGCTCGGCCTTGACACCATAGTTGTAGAAGGAGATAAATCAGGAGGGACCTGTCTGATTAGAGGTTGCATTCCGAGTAAGGCCATGATACATGCTGCTGAAAGATTTGAGTCACTTTCAAAGCATAGTTCTGAGAATGGACATATGGGAATTTCGATATCATCCGAACCAGTTCTAGATATGGCATCACTAATTTCTTGGAAGGATTCAATTGTTGATCGTTTGAATAAAGGAGTGGAGGCTTTGTTGAAGGGGGCTGGTGTGGAATTAGTAAAAGGATGGGCAACCTTCACTGGCCCTAAGAGGTGTACTGTCAAAACCTCAGAAGGAGATATAGAAATTGAGGCTGAAAATGTCATTATAGCAACTGGATCTAGTCATATAGACCTTCCTTTCATGCCTTGTGATGAAGAGTTCATACTCTCTTCAACAGGGGCTCTTGAGTTAGATTCCTTACCCGCAAAGGTTGCCATAGTTGGAGGCGGTTATATTGGATTAGAGCTCGGTTGCGCACTTTCTAAGCTAGGGTCAGAGGTAACGGTCATAGAGGGAATGGACAGTATACTGGGAATATTTGACAAGGAGCTACGAAGGCCTCTGGAGATATGGCTGAAGAAGCATGGAGTCTCTATCCATACTAACTCTCTGGCCAAGGGAGCGAACATCAAGGGAAGAGGCGCCTCAAAGAAAGTCGAGCTCTCTTACGAGAAGAATGGCGAGCTTCAATCGATTAAGGTTGACAAGGTGTTGGTAACTGTTGGCAGGAAGCCGAATACCAAGGACTGGGGCTTAGAGACGATGGGGGTCAGGATGGATCACTCCGGACGATTCATCAGAATTGACAGGCAATGTAGGACAAACATCCCGGGCGTTTTCGCAATCGGTGATGTTTCTGGAGAGCCGATGCTGGCACACAAGGCTAGTTCACAGGGAGAGATGGTAGCTGAGATTATTTCGGGTTTAAATCGGGAGTTTGACAAGGTTGCTATCCCTGCCATTGTTTTCACTGAACCTGAGATTGTTTCTGTGGGACTGATGCCTGATGAGGCCAAAGAAAGGGGTGAGGAGATAATTATCGGGAAATTTCCACTAGCTGCGAATGGCAGGGCCCTAACTCTTGAAGCCGAGAAAACAGGCGGATTCATCAGAGTCGTAGCTCGAGATTCTGATCATGTTATCCTAGGGATACAGGCAGTAGGAAGTCATGTAGCTGAACTCCATGGGGAGTTCGTACTAGCTCTTGAGATGGGTGCCCTCTTAGAGGATATTGCCGATACAGTGCATGCTCATCCGACTATGGCAGAGGCCTTCCACGAAAGCGTTCT
>DANL01000041.1:8665-33260 GCA_002499865.1 Euryarchaeota archaeon UBA121
CATAAAAATACTCCATCTCGGAGTAGAGGAGTATTCTACAGTTTTTGAGAAGATGAAGAAATTACAGGAAAGAAGGATTGAAGATGAAATTACAGATACTCTAATTTTCGTTATTCATCCAGAAGTTGTCACCTTGGGCCCCAAGGCAGTTAGAGATGGAGTGGAGATTGAAGATTATCAGATATTCGAGACAGATAGAGGAGGAGGGGCAACATGGCATGGGCCCGGGCAACTAGTTGTCTATCCAATAATTAAGTGGGAAGGGGAGTTTCAAAGTGTCAGAGCAGTGATATCTCTACTAGAGGATTGGGCAATATCGGCTTTCGAAGAATGTGGTATTGAGTCATACAAAGACAAAGCGATGCAGGGAGTATGGGTCGATGGGCACAAAATTTGCTCCATTGGACTTTCTTTCTTTAAGTGGGTCAGTAGACATGGGATGTCAATAAATGTGAATACTCCGGGGTCCAGAGTAGAGGGGGTCTCTGGGTGTGGTATGCAGGAAGGAACTCATACTTGTCTACACAAGCTTGGATATTGTTTTGATAGGGAAGGGAATAAGATTGATATCGAAAGAATTGAGAGTGCATTGGTTGAAACATGTCAGAAAATTCTAGGGAGAGTTCCTAGTTACTATACGGACGAGGATGTGTTAACTTAGAATGATTCCAGAGAAAGGTCCACTTGCTAGGCTGTGGGGGTTAGACCCCAATACCGTGTTTCTAAACCATGGATCATTCGGTGCGGTCCCCATTGCTGTCCGTGAGGAACAGGATAGAATCAGAAATGAAATGGAGGAAGATCCAGTATATTTTGTGGAAAGGAGGATGAAAAATCTATGGGAAGAGTCCATTATGGAGCTATCTAGGTTCCTTAATGCAGATCCAGAAGGTATGGTCTTCGTTACCAATGCGACAATGGGGGTAAATACGGTACTCAGGTCTCTAAAACTTTCACCGGGAGATGAAATTATTGTTCCGGATCATGCATACCAGGCCTGCAAGAATGCGATTGATTTCGTGACTGTAAGATCTGGGGCGAGGACAGTTATTGTACATGTTCCTTTCAGAATGGATGATGAATCCGAAATCATTGAGCCAATTTTGTCTGCAGTCACCAGCAGAACGGTATTGGCGATGATAGATACTGTTTCTAGTCCGACGGGCGTAAGAATGCCATTTGAGAGTCTAGTACATTTACTACAAAATAGGGGTGTCGATGTTCTGGTCGATGCGGCTCATGGACCTGGAATTGTTCCTCTTAATATTAGTAAATTAAATCCGGCATATATTACTGGAAATTGTCACAAGTGGATGTGCACCCCCAAGGGCTCTGCTTTCCTTCATATTAGAGAAGACAAGAGGGCGAAAATTAGCCCACTGAACATAGGTCATGGCTATTCAAGTGATTTACCTGCAACAGAGAAATTCCGTTTTGAATTTGACTGGTCGGGTACACGTGACCCTAGTCCTTGGCTTTGTATTCCATTCTCCATTGGATACTTGGGAAGTCAGATTAAAGGGGGTTGGGAGGAGATTATGACAAAGAACAAGGACATGGTGCTCCAAGGTAGGAAGCTTCTTTGTGAGGCCCTAGAAACCACGCCTCCGACACCGGATTCAATGATTTCTTCGATGTCATCGGTTGAGTTCCCAGGAGAGGACGAAGTTCTCCCCCCTCCCCCAGATGGAGAACCCACTCACAACTTACTTTATGATGAGTACAGGATTCAAGTACCAGTGATTTCATGGCCTATTCACAATGCCAAATATATCAGGATTTCAGCTCATATTTACAACACCAAAGAGGAGTTTGAATATCTGTCAGAATCGCTAAAATCAATTTTAGGGAGTTAGGCAACCATTCAAGGCATGTAGCATTGCCGGCACATCATGCCTAGTGCGGTAGTAGCGATAACCGGGGCCTCTGGTGCCCGCTATGGAGTTAGGTTAGTTGAGCAACTAAGTCTAGCTGGATGGGAAATCGACCTCATAGTAAGTAAAGCCGGAGAAATCAATCTCAAACTTGAGTGTGGTATCGGAGCCTCAGAACTCAGTGAAGTTGAGGGCGTATCCATACACAATAATGCTAATCTTGCTGCCAGACCAGCCTCTGGATCAGCATTGTATGATGCATATGTAATCTGTCCAGCTAGTGGGACAACTATAGGAAAAATTGGAGCAGGAATATCTGATAATCTCTCAACTAGAAGCGCTCTCGTTGCAATCAAGGAGAGGAGAAAACTAATCATTGTGCCAAGGGAAACTCCATCACCTACGCCTCACTTAGAAGCTATGGCAAAGATGTCTTCGTGGGGAGTTGTCATATTGCCAGCGAATCCGGGATTCTATAATTCACCGAAGTCAATTGATGACTTAATTGACTTCGTTGTAGCTAGAATTTTAGATCAGATGGGAGTGTCGCACGCTCTTGGTAAGAGATGGACCGGTGAAGAAGTAACATTGGAGTAATCGAGTTATTTCAGACAATCTCCAGAATGGGTTCAATAGTCAGCGTGATGTAACGATGTTGTGAGCGAATCCTCCAAATGGTCTGATCTATCAGTATCCGAACTCAAAAACTCTCTCAGGGAAAGAGGAATGCCAGTTTCTGGGAGAAAGGAGGAGCTGGTTAGGAGGCTGGAAGAAAATTCTGTTTTTCAGGCTGAAATTGCTGATATTCCATCTGAGAATAAGAAATTTAGAAGATTATTAGATATGGGTAGAGATTTACCATTTTCCACACTAGTGGTGATTTCGATACTGATTGTCGGTGGATCAGGAGGAGCAGTCCTATATGGTGATGAAATATTAGATTTTATTCAAGGGGAGCCAGAATACGCACTCATTGATTTTGATATTGACAAGACTAGAGAATTCGCTCAGACGCTGGTTGATATGGGACATCCTGAATGGGAAGGGAGAATGTCTGGGACCGTAGAAGAGGAAAATACGGCTAATGCAATTAAGAGTAATTTCACCTCCATGGGAATACCTTCGACAATGGATGAGTTTGATGTGAATATGTTCGAAATTGGAGGAGAGCCGGATTTATCCATATGCGTGCCGGGAGATATCGGGAGTATTTTCGGAGGGCCGACCCCATGTTCGGTCGCAGACGTAAACAGGCAGATAACTCAGTTCACCCATAGGGAAGACTATGTGATTCAGGGGTATAGCGGATCGGTAGATTTTTTTCATACAGAAAATGCTGATATTGTTGATCTGGGAAACGGTAGCGAAGACTCCGATTGGCCCTCGGCTGCTAGTAAAATTGCTATGGTCTGGATAGAGACTGGGACTGATGGGAATACTGATTTGTTGGAGAGGGCCTTGGCTAATGACGTTAATTCGATGATTACCGTAAACTCTCTGACTAATTGTGATGAGCTGGTAATGGATGACTGCGTCCCTTATTTCAAGGGCATTGATCTGACGAGATTTGATTTCATTCCAGACTCATTTGGATTCATAATGGTCTCCAAGAGCGTGGGCACCACAATATCCGATAGTGTAATCAATGGAGATGGGCGAATCCAGATGAGGATAGATGTGGATAATCAAGCTGTTTCAACTATTCACGTCCCATGTGGAATTATCGAAGGAAAAACTGATTCAATTATAGTTCTTGGAGCTCACCATGATACCGTTTATAATGGGCAAGGAGCAGTAGATGATAGTTCAGGAGTGGCAACATTACAGGAAATCGCCAGACAGTTTTCGATTCTTGAATCTAGGCTGGGAGAGCCTGAATATACGATTTATTTCTGTACATGGGGAGGGGAAGAAGAAGGCCTTTGGGGATCTAAGGAATGGGTCGATAAGTATCGTAACTTGCTATCAGAAAACTTGCGCCTAAATATCAACCTAGATATGAATCATGTAGACTTGGAAAGGAATAACGGCCTCACCATCTACGGAAACAATCCCAAGGATACGAAGATAGTCAGGGGAATCACAGCGAAGTTTTCTGAGGTGCATGCAGACTTGTCATCTAAGTACCGCGTAAATGTGAATGACATCCCATCTACGGCCATGCCATACAACTCAGATCATGCGCCCTTCGTTTATGAGATAGACAATCAACCAGACGATGGTATGGAATATGGTAAAGCCCTAGTTTGCTATGGCTCTGGTTCTAGTGAGTACCACACGTATCTGGATACCATGGATAGATTCAATGAGGAAAGCTTGGCAGTCTCTGGAATAATATTGGGATCATTCATCAGGTATCTTTCATACGGGGAAAGGGTCTAGAAGTAATTGAGTTGAAGATGGAAAATAACAAATGTTGAATAGATATTTTGTTAAATTTTTTCCGTGTAACCATTACTATCTCAAATCCAATAAAACGAAACCGATATACGCTATCGATTGTCGGCATAGTTTATGGTCAAAATAGGAGAAACCGCCCCTGCCTTCACATTGAAAACAACTGACAAGAGTGATGTCAGCCTGTCTGATTACAAGGGCGAGAAAGTAATTTTAGCATTCTACCCTGGTGCTTTTACAGGAGTTTGTGACAAGGAAATGTGTGCCTTCCAGGATAATATCGTTAAGTTGAACGATGCTGGCACGACGGTTCTTGGAATTAGTGTCGACTCGCCTTGGGCCAATAATGCGTTTTCACAGAAATATAATCTTAGGTTTCCATTACTATCTGATGTAGATAGAAAAGTCGTAGAAAGCTACGATGCCTCATTTGTTGGCCTAGGCGGAATTGAGGGTTATGTTAGTGCCGACAGGGTAGTCATAGTCATAGATCGAGATGGAGTAGTAAGATATCGCTGGGACGCAGAAAATCCTGGAGTTGAGCCAGATTATGATTCAGTAGTCGCCTTTGCTTCGGCTTTGTGAGCGGGCTATTTGCTTCCAAGGGAGAGTCGATAGGGCATAGTTACATCATTTCTGGCGATTGAATACCCAAGAGTCCCAATCCAGTCGAAATGACTCTTGCTGTCAAGTCGCATAGTGCCAACCTACTTGTCATAATCTCTTCGTTCTCGGCCTTTAGTATTGGACAGGCCTCGTAGAATGTTGCAAATGCGGACGAGGTTGCATGGATGTGTGTGCAGAGTTTATGAGGGTGCATACTGGAAATTGATTTATCAAATGATTCTGCAAAATTCACGATACATCTGGCTAGTGTCTCCTCTTCTTCGGTAAATAGCTCGATGGAAGAATTTTTTAGCGAGTTTCGACTGACAGGTGAAAGAGAAAAAATACGTGATATCCTTGCATGAGAATATTGGAGATATGGTGCAGTATTTCCTTCAAAGGAGAGCATCTTATCCCAGTCAAAGACGTAATCTTTTGTTCTGTCGGTAGAAAGATCGGCATACTTTACAGCACCTATGCCTATCATCTTTGAGATTCTATCCTTATCATTTCCTGTAAGTCCAGGATTCTTCTCAGAGATGGCATTATTGGCTCTCCTTATTGATTCCTTCAATAGATCAACAAGTTTTACCGATTGCCCGGTCCTACTTTTCAGCATCTGTCCATTCGAATCGAGAACCGATCCAAAGTTTATGTGTTTGGCCGTATGTCTTTCATCCATGAATCCAGCTCTTGATGCGACTTCGAAAACCATCTCAAAATGTTGTTTCTGTGGAGTTCCCACGACATAAATTAGTTCGTCACACGAAATTCTTTCCACCCTGTCAATGATACAGGCTAAGTCAGAGGTAGAGTAGTTGAAACCCCCATCGCCTTTCCTGATGATGACTGGGAATGGGTCCCCGTCCCTATTTACCCACTTACCTCCCAAATAGACTACACTAGCTCCCTCGCTTTCTTCTAACATTTCCGATTGACGTAATCTTTCAACAACGTTCGGCAGTAGATGCCTGTAAGCAGATTCTCCCATAATGTCCCCATCGTCGAGAAGGACTTCTAGCATCTCGTATACTTCATTGAAGTAGCCAGTTGATACATCAACCAAGACTTTCCAAAGTCTAAGTGTATCAGAATCTTCACCTTGTAATTGGACAACTCTAGATCGAGCTCTCTCGGCGAATATATCATCCTGATCAAACTTTACTCTGGCCTCTTTGTAAAACTGATCAAAATCCGAGATTCCCTTTCTTGATGTGAAGCTGTCCTCTCCTAAATCTATTAGATGCTCTATTAGCATGCCAAATGGAGTACCCCAATCTCCAATATGATTCTCCCTAATCACTTCATGGCCCTTGAAAAGTAGCATTCGAACTATTGCATCCCCTATCACAGTTGATCTTAGATGTCCGACATGCATCTCTTTAGCCACGTTAGGTGCTGAATAGTCGACAACAATTTTTCTAGA
The DNA here is from genome assembly GCA_002499865.1 of Euryarchaeota archaeon UBA121. GTDB lineage: Archaea > Thermoplasmatota > Poseidoniia > Poseidoniales > Thalassarchaeaceae > MGIIb-O5. The sequence goes on from DANL01000041.1 coordinate 14,969, forward strand.
TTCATCCTTCTTTACCCCCATCATTTTATCAGATAAGAGTTCCATAGTTTTGTTGGCTAACCATTCAGGATGGGCCTTCAGATTAACAAACCCATTCATGGAAGATGTTATGGCCAGTCCCTGTAAATGAGGGGCGATAGCGATAGAAATCTGCTCCGAAACATCAACAGGAGATTTCTTTAATATTCTAGATAAAGAATGGCAGGGGATTGCAACATCAGCCATAGAACCAACAGTCGAAGGCCCGATTAGATTGGAGATATCCTCTTCAGAGATGCCCAATTCAGTTACAGAATCGTAAATCAAAGGTGCGCAGGCTTCTATTAGATCCCTCATATTACACCTCAAGAAATTGGGTACCTCAATAGTGCCGCTATACCACCAAATGCATCGAATAAGGTAGCGCCTTCTTCCGTATCCATAGAAATCAGGGTGACGGCAGCTGAGGTATGACCTGCCAACTGAGTCAATTCATCAATCAAATCCATGGACCTATCTGCATCCTCCACAACATCTTCAGACGAGCATTTGGCACAAACTGGAATGTCTGATCTTCTACTTTGAGTACCTTCCCATTCAGACTTACATTGCCTACAAACCCACATAACTCTCCTTTTCCTAACATTTTCTGAAAGTAATAGTCTCTCAACTGCACCTTGATCAAGCGCACTTCTAATCATCATCTCGCCGTATGTGGCCTTTGGATGAGCTTGCATTACTTCTCTCAAAAATCTATCAACTAGTTTTCTCTCAGTATCTAATTCTATTTGGTCCATAAGGCCTCCCGCTCTTTGAACCAATTCCCTTAGGCCACTTTCATTGGAATAGCCTACATCAAAGAAGGGCTCCCTAATTAATTTCTTAATCTCATGATGAAAATAATCATTTTTCACCACGTAATCTTTGGTTGCCCCTGGTCCCCCTATAATTATGCCCTGTAAATTTTCAATCATGGGGAGCCAGTATGATGATGCCCTTTCTGCAGATTTCTTGAAGAATTTATCTGCCGCCTCTTCGATTAATCTCTCGAATCTCTGTGCAGACTGCCCTCCTCTACCATGCTTCGAAGGAACTAATGAGGTTACATGCTCTTGACAGTGTAATCTCTTTCCACTGGCGAGTCCGTACGCTGCTTCTGACCTGTCTATAACAAAAAGGCCGTAAGCAGTCCTGTCAATTAGCATCTCCTCAAGCTGACTGATCTCGAATGTAGATCCACACCTGTACCTGTATGAAGTAAAAGCCTCAGGAGGGTCATCGATGACTATGGACATTAGCCTGGTTTTATTATTTCCAACAATAACATGTCCTACGAATAAGGCCATTCCTCTTTCTCCGGGGGTCTTGTATCGATTTAAGGTAGCTATGGCCGATTCGATAGCATCAGAAACATGTTTCCTGGTCAACTTAGACTTGATATTTGCGGCTTGGCCGGCTTCGTTGGAAAGTTGGTGCCTGACATCACTAATCATCCGATCAGGAGGAACAACAACCGAAACTAGCTCAGTACCCATTCCCTTCATTGTAGACAAGTCCTCTACTGCCTTCTTGAGGCGTAATCTCCTCTGCTGGACTTCAATCTCGTCGGATATGGCACTACCCCCAGTTAAAGGCCGGAGGGGCAGCATTTCAACCCTTAGACTCAGCTAGGGCAAAGGAATTGAAAGGGGCGTCCTAGCTCGGTGGTCGATGACGACCGTGATTGTCGCACTCGGAGGGAGTCTGCTCCGTCCTGAGATTGAAGAAAGACATAGCTGGCTGGAGGAGCTAGTATCGGTAATTAGGGACAGGGTCTCCATGAATGACAGGATTGGTATTGTGGTCGGGGGTGGCGCTCCTGCTAGGGAGGGCATTGAACTAGCTAGACCGATGATTTCAGATGAGTCGCACCTCGATAAAATAGGCATAGCAGCAACCAGACTAAATGCCACTATTCTCAGAGAGTCGCTATCGGATTCTGGAATTCCTGTTTCTGGTACTATTCCGAAGAGTATTGATGAAGCGGTTCTTCTTCTTGAGACTCGACAGGTAGTCGTTATGGGGGGAACCAACCCTGGTCATACCACGGATGCAGTTGCAATACGTTTTGCCATATCTTCCGGTGCGGATAAGTGCATAATAGCAACCAATGTACCGAAAGTTTTCGATAGTGACCCGAAATCTAATCCAGATGCCATCCCATATGATTCCTTGACCCATGACCAATTACTCCAGATTATTGGCTCTTCTGAACACACGAGGGCCGGAACCTCCCAAGTAGTTGACCCGGTTGGAGCCATCGATGCCTCTGAGTCTGGCCTGACCTTGAATATCCTCGATGGAAGAAATGTAAATCTCATCAGAGAGGCCATAGTTGGCGGAGATTTCCAAGGAACAGAAGTAAGAGGAGGATAAAACTTGAGTAGGGCCGATAGAATTGCTAATGCTGGCAAGAGAACAGCAAAGGAGGCAAGAGAGGCGGCCAATAAAAGAAGGCAATCTGAAAGACGTAAGAATTCTAACAAGTCAATAGATATCAAACCCCACAGGCACTGTGTTGTATGTTGGAAACCTATTTCTCTGGAGATAGAGCCTGCAGTTTGTGATGATGAGTCTTGTATTGAGAACAATAAGAAGAGAGAATCTTCCAGAAAAAGGTTGACAATAATGCTATATTTGTTTCCAGGGATTGCCATTCTGCTGATTTTCTTACAGTTGATGTCCGGAGGGGCATAGGGAGGGATTCAAATGAATATGGTCAGGATATTGTCGATACTTCCAGGTCTTGTTGGGGGTCTCTGCATATTGATGGTCATGGGTAGCCTAATTGGCATAAATGTGGAAAATTCACGTACAGACGTGCCTATCGTACCTTGTACTGATGATTCGGTTGGTTGTCCTGTTGGAATGACCGGTGAAGACTTGGAAGTCCCTCCCGCATTCATGCTACTAGAGATAAGCATGAAGTTGGAATGGGACGAGCCGGATAGGAGCTGGATCGGGGTTGTTGATGCGAAGTATCAAGAAGATTGTCCTCCTGATTCTAACGGACTAACATCTTGTACTTCGGATGATTTTGTTTTCATTGCAGGAGGTCCTGATTCACTGGATGGAAGTCTAGAGTTTGTACTAGAGCCCGGCAAATATCGGTTTGTAACTGCTGGAAAGGATGGTTCCACTCTTGATGAACAATTGGTCACTATTGATCCTGAGATTCATCTTGCTGGATTTGTCGAAATACTACTTGCTACTATTGGAATGACCCTACTTCTAGGCGCTAGTGAGATGGCCTTCCCCCTTAGAGATATGTGGAAGCGCTTCAGGGACGCGTGAATTGGGCATAGATTGCTTGAATAACCCATTCCTACTCGCGGTGTTATGGCTGACAGGTGTCCGGGGTGTGGTTCGAAAATGGATATCGGGGGTCTGCCTATCTCAATTGGTGGCTTCGATATGTATTGCACAACGTGCGGACATATTTGGCACATAAACTAGGTCAAGTCGTTTCTCGGCCAGTCTTCGGGGAGATTGAGGGGGTCCGATATTTCATCAGCGGCTATCATTTCAACGAGCCTTTTCCTCAGATTTTCCATTCCCTCTCCTGTGATTGAGCTGATGGCAATTTTATCTTCCATTTCTGTAGATTTGTGTAAGTCTGATTTACTATGGACAACTAGAATTGCCCTCTCTGACATCAAGCCACTTACTTCTTCGAGAAGATTCATTTGTTCATCCATACTAGTTGTTGCTTCTGGGGTTGGGTCTATCAAAAATAATAGTACATCGCCAACATTCTCTAAGGCCGCTATTGCCTGCATCTCGATATTATTTCTCTCTACCATGGGCCTATCCAGAAGGCCAGGTGTGTCGACCATCTGGTATTTTCTTCTTCGATGCATAAAGTGACCCAGATGTAGTTGCTTAGTTGTGAATGGATAAGCTGCTACCTCGGGCTCTCCGCTGGATAGAGAAGTAATCAAGGCTGATTTACCGACATTGGGAGAGCCGGCCACGACAATGCATGGCTCATTGGAATCTATGGAAGGTAACTTCCTTAGAATATCTCGTGCCTCTCCCAGCCACTCTATTTCGGGAGAAATTTGCTCTATTATGGACGAGAATCTACCATATGCAGATCTTCTTGCTTGATGAAATCCGTCAATGTCCCTAAGTCTTAGAATTTTTCTTTGTGTATCGGCGGCTATCGACCTTACTCTCTCAGCGCCCCATTGAATAGCTCCCAGACTCTTTCTGTAATTGTCATTACCAACCGCGGCATCCACAAGGGCTTGATCGAATTCTGAGAGTGCATTCAAACTTGGCCATCTCTCAACGTATGCTATGAGTGTCGTATCAATTACTGAGGCGGCTGACTGTACCATCTTGTTCATCTGTTTGCGAACTCTATGGTACTTGTCGGGATCTTCTACGGTATCTGACTGTTTACTGGCCTTTCTGAAAGCCTTATCAAGAATCTCGTCTGTTTTTAGAACAGTCGGGATTTTTCTCCATTCGATAGATGCCATGTGTCTTCCTGACTCTACGACCAGCCCATTCCTATTCAAGACAGTAGCCAGAAATTGTATGGATTTTCAAATCATGCCCTTTTTCTATATGGACCTCGCCGATAGCTCATGCATGACATATCCAGTACACTGCCCGATTGGGCGGTTAAGATTCATCAAGCCCATGGTTCTCCTAAATTAGATGATATTCAAGATGTATTCCATGGGCCTCTTTCAAGTCGTAGCGCGGGCCTGAGGAAAGATGACATTATTGAGATAGTGATCGATTCAAGGGCAATTTCTTCAGATAGTGAAAATATCGCCAGAGGGATGTTAATTGGAACTACTAGGAATGCCGTAGAAATTATGGATGAAAACGGAGTTTTCAGATCTATAGCTCGAGATGTGATCGTAGAGGTGAGATTAATCGCTCACATGAGAGTTCCCTATCTGGAAGATGGGGAGATGATGACTTTCGAGAAAGAGGATATGCGACGTAGATCGAGTATGCAGGAGAAGGCAGAGCAGATGGCTGATGGCGGAATGGATAGTCATTTGTGGGGATGAAAAAATGGGCGGCTTAGAAAATAGAGAATGTGTTCCTTGCAGAGGAGGGGTCCCTCCTCTGGATGAGGAAGATGCGGTAGAGCTATTGGGACAAATAGATGATAATTGGTCGATAATTGATAATCGCCATATTGAGAGATCCTGGGTCTTCGAAGATTTCGTGGGAGCGTTAGAATTTGTAAATTCTGCTGGCGTAATTTGCGAAGATGAGGGACATCACGCTGACTTTGAATTTGGATGGGGGAGGGTCAAGGTAATTATTTGGACTCACAAGATTAACGGCCTAACTGAGTCAGATTTCATTTTGGCTGCTAAATTAGACCTTCTGGACTAGGAATTTTCATGACTTCTGTGCAAGATATTCTGAATAGTAGAAGAACTGTTTACAGATTCACCGAGAGGGCTGTAGAAGAGTCGAGCCTCGAGGTGGCATTTGAGGCCGCTAGTAATGCTCCTTGCCACAAGCAAACGCACCCCTGGAACTACTATGTATTGGGACTAGAGACGAGGCAGGGGCTTCTACCAACGGTAATATCCATGGCCAAAGAGAAGGCAATTAAGGCCGGGGAGAACGGGTCTGAACAATCTATCAACAGAGCAGTGTCGAAGATTATGGACATCCCTGCCCTAATTGCAGTCACAACGAAACTAAGCCCTCAAGATTCATTCAGAGAGGAAGAGGACTATGCTGCGACTGTTTGTTCTTTGCATAATCTAGTACTTTCTCTATGGGACATGGGTATTGGATCTCAGTGGAGTACCGGAAGCATAACTAGGCACCCCTCCACTTACAATGTACTAGGGATTGACGAGGAAAAGGAGAGGGTTGTGGGATTTCTGAAGGCTGGCTATCCAGAATCTATACCTTACATAGAAAAGAAAAGTTCTTCTGAAATTAGGAAGTACCTGCCCTAGAAAATGGTGTTAATATGAAGAAGGTAATTTATCCAAAGATTGGAGGCGTGGATTCCATAGAAATAATCGAAGCAGAGGAGCCATTATCTTCCAAAGGTGAGGTTGTCGTCAGAATCCACAGAGCGGGAATAAATTTTGCAGATTTGATGATGAGGCAAGGACTATACGGGTCAAATCCTGATTTTCCATTTACTCCTGGCTATGAGGCGTCCGGAGTAATTACCGGCATAGGTGAAGGAGTTGATGGATTTGACGTTGGAGACAGGGTCCTAGCTATGACTGGATTTGGTGGCTATTCTGAGAAGGTTTCAATACCCAGTACCAGAGTATTCAAGTTACCAGATTCTGTAACTTTTGATCAAGCGGCTGCGATTCCCGTCACATATGGTACCGCATATCATATGCTATTCCACCTAGGAAGAATATCCCCCGGAGATTCGGTTCTAATCCATCATGCTGCAGGGGGCGTTGGAACTGCAGTTGCTCAATTGTGTAAAGTCGCAGGGGCCTCGGTAGTAATAGGAACGGCCTCTGCATCTAAGAAAGAGTTCGTAGAGTCCATAGGAGTCAAGTTTGTAGACAGAGAATCGGAAGATTTTGTCAAGATTTGCAAAGAAATGACTGATGGAAAAGGAGTTCATCACGCCATAGATCCCGTTGGAGGGAGTAATCTAATGAGATCTTACAAGGCCACTAGGAGGGGCGGGAAGGTATACTTCTTTGGTGCTTCATCTGCAGTTAAGGGCGATAGGAGATCCATTATCGCGGCTATAAGGATGTGGTTTAACACCCCTAAATTAGATCCGATTAAGATGATGTCATCAAATAAGGCTGTTTTCGGCGTACATATGGGTCTTTTAGATGACGACAGGATATTCGCTAGCCATCTAAATGCACTTTCTAAGATGCTAGAAAATAACGAAATTAATCCCGTCATAGATAGCATTTGGAGATTTGAAAGAGTAGCTGAGGCTCAGATGCACATGCATGATCGTAAGAACCGTGGTAAAATACTCCTTGATTTCGCTCCGGAGTAATCATAGCCTTACAGGCCTAGTAGCCCCACAGGCTTGACATTTCAACAGAGTGGTCCTATCCTCTTTGATGAATCTCGTATCAGGTGCCCTACATTGATTACAGAGAATGTATGTCTTGACATAGCTCACCAGTTTTTCCTTGATTCTCTTTGGAGGGACTCTTCCCTTGAGCATTATTCTTGATTGCTCCCTAGTCCCTGAAGTTCCTAATTCATTGAGAAGATACTGATAGACATGGTTTGCGTCCCTATCCATTGCATCTACTACGTCTGAGAAGTTTCTCAGAATGGTCTGACTGCCCTCAATCAATATTTCTGGCTCCGGCATAGTCCATCTAGACCTCTGACTAATTCCTTCTGGAATTCTTTCACGAGCTCTGTCGAGAAGATCTTCGTAGTCGAAACCATCCATAATGCTCCGAACATACCACTCCTTTTCACCCCACCGGGAGATGCGGGTGTCGGGCAAGGTAAAATCTTGGTACCTCTGGGAGGGGCTATGGAAGAGTCGTTGGAGGTCATGGTTGCCCGGACTGATGAGGGTGCGAGACTACCTACCAGAGGTAGTGAATACGCTGCTGGATGGGATCTTTATGCCTTAGAGGAGTATGTAGTCCCGTTTAGAAAGAGCGTCAAACTACGTACTGGACTAAGAGTGGCGATCCCTGTGGGATATGAGGGGCAAGTTAGAGCTAGATCTTCCTTGGGCTCCAAGGGCCTGATTCTGCCTCATAGTATTGGCACAATAGATGCGGACTACAGAGGGGAGTTGTTTGTTCTCATGACTTGGATCGGAGAGGGAGAGTCATACAGAGTAAAGGCAGGAGAGAGAATCGCCCAACTGTTGATCTCTCCCATACCCGAAGTTTCGTTCAAGGAGGTTTCAATTGAGCAACTTGGAGATACCAAGAGAGGAGATGGTGGATTCGGCAGTACGGGTCGTTTCTAGATATCTCTAACTAGTTAATTTCTATACTGTATTCTCAATAGGTTCATAGGAAGCGGATAGTGTCCCAGTATGATGACAAGTAGCGTGGATGATTTACGAGCCACTGTTGAAGAATTGCGTTCTAAGGGACTCAATACCCAGCAGATAGCAGATGAGATGTCTCTTTCTCAGACTACTATTAAGTGGCTTTCTTCGGGAGGGGTGGGCTCTGAAGATATGCCAAATGACATCAGAGTTGGTTGGAGGTCGATTGCAGTTAAGGCTGGAAGGATAGAGGCTATTTCTTACGTATTCTGTGATATTTTAGAAGAGGAAATTGGAGATGATGTAGATACCATAGTCGGTATCAGCATTAATGGGATAGCATTTGCTCAAGCTATAGGCGGACAGTTGGATCTTGACTTAGCCGTCAGCAGGAGTATCAGTGAAGACGGGGGCGGACATATTTCTGAGGTCTTCGCTGATGTTGAAGGTAAGAGGTGTGTTGTAGTTGATGACGTACTCTCTGGAGGAACGACAATGACCAAGACGGTGAACAATCTAAGAGCTGCTGGTGCAGAGGTAAAGTTATGCATGGTTCTTGCCAATAAGTCCCACAGGAACGATATCGAGGGTGTGCCTCTGCGTGGACTTGTCAGAGTAGTGACTGTCTGAGGAAGAGAAATGCACTGGGCAGATTTCAGAGCTCAGAGATTATCTGAGAGAAAAGTACCACAGGTAATCGTCTCCGGCATAACTCCATCGGGCGAATTTCATATTGGCCATCTTAGAGAAATTCTTACGGCAGAGATGATACATAGGGCATGTCTAGATGCTGGACTCGATTCCAGATATGTCTTCATAGTTGATTCTATGGACCCGTTACGAAGGGTGTATGACTTTCTATCTCCCGAATATGAGAAATACATAGGCGTACCTCTTGCTTACATCCCAGCCCCTAATGCTGATGGGACCCCGAGTACTGGTTCAGTAAGCTATGCTGAATACTTCTTGAATCCATTTTTAGAATCCCTGAGAGAGATAGGAGTATTTCCAGAGATAGAGATGAATCATGAGGCTTACGAAGATGGAAGATTCTCGGAAAAGATTGATCAGGCCATCTGCAATAGACAAGAAATTAGAGAGATAATAATGACAGTATCTGGAAGAGAGCTTCCTGAAGACTGGTTTCCCTATAGCCCTCGTGGACCAAACGGAAGTATGGATGGGGTTAGAGTAACTGATTACGAATATCCCTTTGTTTCCTGGGAGGATGAAAATGGAGTCACTGGGGCCGCAGATATCAGGAAGGCCGATGGGAAGATGCCGTGGAGGATTGATTGGGCTGCTCGATGGATAATCCATCAAGTAACCTGTGAGCCAGCTGGCAAGGATCATGGCGCGGCTGGAGGTAGTTTTGATACTGGAATACCGATTTGTGAAGTTCTTGGTGGGACTCCTCCTGAGAAGATAGTTTACGAGTGGATTCAACTTAAGGGAATGGGGCCGATGTCCAGCTCATCAGGAGTCACGATAGGGCCGATGGAAGCTCTCTCCCTAGTACCTCCTGAAATCCTCCGATATGTTATCGCCAGGAGTAAGATTGGGAGGCATATTGAGTTTGATACAGGATCGGCCTTGTTCGAGATGGCAGATGAATACGAACGTCTACTTTCTAGGACTGAAACTGGAGAGATTACAAAGCGTATGCAGACAAGGATCGATACTAGGAAAGGGGCACTTAGGTTGAGTCAGGTAGTAAGAAACTCCGACCCCTCTGATTCGATCGCAGGTGTTTCTTTCAGGCATCTATCAATGCTTGCACAAATCAAGTCCTCTGATGAGGAGATCTGGGAATCTCTTAGAAATAGTGGGCATCTGTCTGGAAATCCCTGTGATTCATTAGTGGTTAGATTGAATAAGATGAGAAATTGGATAGGTGGAAGTCACTTTCCGGAAGATGCCCGAATAATAATACAGACTGCGATTGGAGATGATTTTAGAGAGAATACATCGGAAGAACAGAAGATCTTCTTGAGAAGATTAAGTAAATCTCTGGAAGATTGCGAGTGGGGCCAGGATTCCATAAGAGAGAAAATTAGGGAGTGTACTAGAATTTGTGAGCTAGTTCCCAGAGATGGTTTCTCAGCACTATACTGGGCACTACTTGGGAGAAGTCATGGACCTAGGGCATCAGCCTTAATTTCTGAAATGGACAAGCGAGTATTGATTGATCTTCTGTCTGGCGTATGAAGGGCTTAACCATGAGATCTGATCATCTACCATTCCCAATGCCTGAACGTCCTCATTCATTAGTTCAGGAGTGGAAGAAACTCACTTTCATGCACTGGGAGGTAGATCCGGTGAAGCTAGCGAAATATATTCCAGATGGCTTGGAAATAGATTTATTCGAGGGCAGAGCATTCATTGGAACAATTCCATTCATTATGGCCAATGTCAGACCTAGAATGACTTTTCCGATACCTGGGGTCTCGACCTTTCCTGAGATTAATATCAGGACCTACGTAAGAAGGGGGAGTCGTGCTGGCGTTCTTTTCTTGACTCTTGAAGCTCAGAGTCTGATTACTTGCTCCTACGCACCGAGAGCCTACGGACTACCATATAGGTATTCAATAGCAAATGTCCTGTCACAGGATGGAAAATATCAGTGGAACGCCTGTAGAAAAGATGGCAGTCACCGGATTATTGGCGAATGCACGTGGGATAAGCAGGAGGAAGTAGCTCAGAAGGGCACTCTGGAAGAGTTTCTCTTTGAGAGGTATTGCTTGTACACAACTCATAGAGGAAATTTGTGTGTAGCCTACACTCACCATGAGCCTTGGAAATTTGGGACTGGAGAGGTAAAGTTGGAGTCTAACTCACTTACCGATGAGTTCGACTTGGGCATTAGTAATGTGCTAGTGCCAGACTTAGTGCATGTTTCAGAAGGAGTATATGTGAAGACTTGGTCAGCTGAGGTGGTCTAATGGTTCTTGATGAGAGTCGAGATGTATTGATACTAGACGGGGACTGTGGCCTTTGTCATCGACTGGCAGAATTCATCGATAAGCGAATTATGGATAAGGAATTATTGGCATTCAGGCCTGGTAATTCAGAAGATGCTGAATTGCTATTTTCTAAGATGCCGGAGTCATTAAGAAGGGAAGATACGGTATATCTAATCAGAAGGGGGAGGGTGTACATCCGCTCCGCTGCAGCGATTCGCTGTCTTCTTTACATGGGAGTACACTGGAGGTCAGTATTTCCGATATTGTGGATTATACCACTCCCGATTAGAGACCTAGCATATCGAATAGTTGCTAGATATAGGCATCTATTTTTCAAGCGTCCTGAGTACTGTAGTTTTAGGATGGACTAGGTGAAGTAGATGAAAATAAGACTGCATCAGTTTCTATCAAGGACAGGTCATTTTAGTTCTAAAAATAAACTCAAGAAGGCCGTTTGGGACGGTTCAGTATCAGTTGGCGGAAGAGTAGTGAAAGACATTTCATATGAGTTCAATCCAGATAAAAGGGAGGTCATTTACAATGGTATTAGTTTGAGTCTTCCAAGTAATTATGACTACTTCATACTGAATAAACCAAAGGGAGTGATATGCTCAAGGATAAACAAACATGAGAGATCACTGAACAAGAAATCTGTTTTCTCATTGTTCGAAAATCTTGTTGACTCTAAAGTCTTGGACTCGTTAGTAACAGTTGGAAGGCTAGACGAAGGCACCACTGGACTTCTGATATTGACCAATGATGGATCATTGGTAAATGACATAGCAAACCCTTCAAAAAATATTGGAAAAACCTATTCTTTGAAAGTCTCTAAGAGAGTCACTTCCGAATTAATCAATTCCATTAGGAAAGGAGTTAGCATAGATATCATCAGGGACGGTATTACTGAGGAATATACAACTATGCCCGCCCTAGTAACAAAGCTTAGTGACTACAGTATTGAAGTAACCATTTTCGAAGGGAAAAAGAGGCAGATTCGAAGAATGATAGAGGCACTAGGCAATAGAGTATTGCAATTGCATAGGTCCTCGATAGGAAGTTTAGATTTGGAAGCCTATTCATTAGAACCAGGACAGTACAAAGAGGAGTCACGAGAAGAAATTGTACAAAGGATAGGCGCCTAAGTGTCAGTCTAATGTTGAAATATCCAACAAACGGGGTTCTGGTGTTCCTAGTTGCATTTCAGCTATTGCTTCCACTTCCATCTTTGCCCCTGCCATTGTGGTAACGAAAGGGATGTTTAGCTCTACGGCTAATCTCCTCATCATATTGCCGTCTAATACTGCCCCACCAGTCGCCGTAGGGGTGTTAATTACTAGCTGTATCATTCCCCTCCTCATTAAATCGAGAGCATCAGGGGACTTTCTTTCTTCAATTCTGTAGCATGTCTCTACTTCCAGTGACCCGTTCTCTCTGAGAGCGAGTGCAGTTCCTGGTGTGGCGTGAATCTTGAAGCCCATCTCTTGTAGGCGCTTTGCTAGCTCAATTGTACCATTCTTGTCCTCATCCTTGACAGTGATATATACCCCTCCTGATGTAGGCACAGGTAACTCTGTGGCCATTCTTGCTTTGAGATATGCAGCTGCTGGCCTTACGTGTGAGCCCATAACTTCCCCTGTAGACTTCATTTCAGGACCTGGTGCGGGATCTAGTCCTCTTAGTTTTATAAATGGGAAAACTGGGGCCTTTACGGATACTGCCTCAGTCTGTGGCTTGGGTATGTCAAGAGAGGAAAGTTTCTCCCCAAGAGCCACTCTTGCGGCTATTCTAGCAAGGGGGACTCCAGTGGCTTTAGCGACAAAGGGGAACGTTCTAGATCCTCTTGGATTGACCTCTAAAACATATAATTCCTCGTCCCTAATTGCAAATTGAATATTGTAACAACCCCTAATTCCTAATTCTAAGCCAATAGTAGTGGTCCATTCCTCAACCTTTGAGAGTATGTCTTCAGAGATATTCTGAGGAGGTATGAAGCAGGTCGAGTCACCTGAATGGATTCCGGCTTCTTCTAAATGCTCCATGATTGCTCCGATGAGAACTTCTTCTCCATCGCAGACGGCGTCGACATCAAGCTCTATGGCATTACCTAGATACTCGTCAATCAGTAAAGGCCTATCGGGCGAAACAAATGCCTCGGCCATATATGCCTCCAATTGCCTATCATTGGATAGTATCTCCATCCCTCTTCCTCCCAATACATAGGATGGACGAATTAGAACTGGGTATCCAATAGAAGAAACCGCCTTCCTGACTCCATCTGAATCTATGGCGGTCATGCCCCTTGGCATTTCCAATTGACATCTCTCAGCAAAATCTTCGAATCTCTGCCTATCACTGGCCTCATCTACGGCTTCAGGGGTCGTTCCTTCGATTACCAAACTTAGACCTAATTTTTCCAGGTGGGATAGATTATCTGAAAGTGGCAAAGCCAGATTGATTGCGGTCTGACCACCGAACTGAAGGAGGATTCCATGAGCTTTCTCTCGAAGTAAAATCTCGGAAACTGATTCCAGATTTAGTGGATCGAAATATAGCCTATCGCTAGTGTCGAAATCAGTTGAAACGGTTTCTGGGTTGTTATTGATAATAATCGCTTCATGCCCCATTTCTCTTATCGCGCCTACGGCATGGACGCATCCATAATCAAACTCTATGCCTTGACCAATTCTGATGGGACCAGATCCAATAACGACTACTCTTTGCTTAGACTTAGCCTCTAGTCCTGGGACTAAATCAACACCATTTTCCCCAGTTCCTCCCTCATATGTTGAATAATAGTAAGGAGTGACTGCGGCGAACTCTGCTGCGCATGAATCAACCATTCTAAATCTTGGATGGATGTCCAATTGGTGTCTTCTGATTGTAACTGCTGCCTCTCCCCTTCCCGAGGGCAAATTCTTGAATCCAGAGGGAGGAAAACCACAGAGTGCGTCTGCAATATGTAAATCTGTAAATCCTACTCCTTTCCAAGACCTCATCTCTGGCTCGGGGATTTCAGAAGGGCGGAGACCCATCTCGCCGGCGGCCCTAATCTCAGTTTCAACGGCGGCCATTTTCTCAAATCTGTGTAAGAACCACCTAGTCACTCCTCCAGTTAAGTCCCTGACATCCTCTAACGAATAACCTCTTCTGAATGCCTCCATGATTGCAGACATTCTCCTATCTGTGGGCACTCTGAGCCAATCTTCTAAAATTGCAGTAGGGAGTTCCTCGGAAGACCTCTCATCCATAGATTCGCCTCCTGAAGAATCAGCCATGGTGAGTGGCCTAGGATGTGGTTTACCATACTCTAGACTTGCCCATGCCTTGAGAAAAGCCTCTTCAAAACATCTCCCAATTGCCATCACTTCTCCTGTTGATTTCATGGAGGTTCCGATTGTTCTATCGGCTGTCCTAAATTTATCAAACGGCCATCTTGGTATTTTCACTACACAGTAGTCCAATGTAGGTTCGAAAGCGGCAGTTGTCCCCTTGCCAGTGATTGGATTGGGGAGCTCATCTAGAGTATACCCTACGGCTATCAGAGCGGCCATTCTAGCAATTGGATAGCCTGTTGCCTTGGATGCCAAAGCCGATGAGCGTGATACTCTCGGATTGACCTCGATAACTCGATACTGGCCCGTGGACTGCTCTACTGCAAACTGAACATTGCATCCCCCTTTGATATTGAGTCTTCTAATAAGTTTCAATGCCGCGTCTCTCAACATCTGATGATCACGATCTGAAAGAGTCTGTTGAGGTGCGACGACAACAGATTCTCCCGTATGAACTCCCATTGGATCGAGGTTCTCCATGGTGCACACGATAATTGCATTATCAGCGGCATCCCTCATCACCTCATACTCATGTTCTTGCCATCCTAAGATGCTGACCTCAATGAGTACTTGACCTATGGCTGATTGCAGAAGCCCCTGGCTGGCAATCTCTACTAGCTCCCCTTTGTTGAATGCGGTTCCACCACCTAATCCTCCAAGTGTGAACGCTGGACGTATTAGAAGCGGGTATTTTCCAATTTTTTCTGCTGCATCTAAGACCTCTTTGATCGATGAGCAGGCTACCGCTTCACACACTGGAAGATCGATACCCTCGCAGACTCTTTTGAAGAGATCTCTATCCTCAGCCTCGTCTATAGATGCTAGATCGCATCCTATCAGTTCTACTCCTAACTCATCCAATGAGCCATCCTTGGCCAGTGCGGAGGCAATATTTAATGCCGTTTGACCACCCATACCTGCTAGAATTGCGTCTGGTTTCTCTAGCTCGAGAATTCTCTTTACGACCTCAGGGAGAAGTGGCTCTATGTATATCCTATCTGCCATTTCTGGGTCATTCTGTATTGTCGCTGGATTGGAATTGATCAATATTACTTCGTATCCATCATCTCTCAAAGCCCTGCATGCCTGAGAACCTGAAAAATCAAACTCAGCCGCCTGGCCGATTCTAATAGGTCCGCTCCCAAGTATTACTATTCTTGAGAGATCGTTCCTTCGGGGCACTAATTCCCACCTCCTCCTATGATGGCTGGTTGCGGATCTCCTGACAGATGGTCAGCAACTATTTCAGCAAATCTGTCGAATAGCGGGGAAGCGTCATGTGGACCTGGACAGGCTTCGGGATGGAACTGGATGGTGAATGCTGGCTTGCCGACTAAATCAAGACCCTCAACAGTTCTGTCATTGGCATTTACGTGCCTGACTGTAAATTCGGCATCTAAGATATTACTTCCTGCAACGGAGCATGCACCCGAGGGATGTGGGGCGAGCATTCCTTTGCTGGGGTCTTCTACTGCAAAACCGTGATTCTGACTGGTAATGTCAACCTTGCCAGTTACCAGATCAAGAACGGGCTGATTTGATCCCCTATGGCCATACCTGAGCTTGTATGTCCTCAACCCTGCTGCGAGGCCCATCAGTTGGTGCCCGAGACAAATCCCCATCACGGGCATATCGGATCTGACGGCGGCGGCGAGAGAATCGCGAGCGGTTGAAGCTGTCCCAGGGTGAGCTGGATCGCCGGGACCATTAGATGCGAAAAGGGCATCAGGCTTCCAATCATCCATTATTTCTTGAAATGTCATTGAAGCGGGGCACCAGACTACCTCAAATCTCCTACAAAGCTCTCTGATAATATTGTATTTTATTCCACAGTCTAACACTGCCAATCTGGGTAACTTCTGACCGTTTTCCCCAGTAGCCCCGGGGTTGGCAATAACTGGCTTGTCAACAGTCACTGATTTTACCAAATCTTCCTGATCTGGAGGAGACATTTTTGACAACAACCTTTCCATCTCGCTCGCCTTTTCTACAGGTCCAAAAACGCAAAGAAGAGTGCCATATTCTCTTACTCTCCTAGTTAAGTCCCTTGTATCGACACCTTGGATCCCTGGAACTCCATGGGATAAAAGTAAATCATGGACACTACCGACAGAATCTCTATGATCGGGAATGGCCATCATTTGTTTACAAACCACTCCTCTCGGATGAACCTTTGAGGACTCTGAGATTTGAGGAATTATGCCATAATTTCCCAATAAAGGCCATGTGAAGGTTAGTACTTGTCCTGCGAATGATGGATCTGTCAAGCTCTCCTGATATCCTGCCATCCCAGTTGTGAAAACTAGTTCTCCCTGGGCTATCGTTTCAGCTCCAAATAGAACTCCATTGTATCTGGTTCCATCTGCCAGAATCAATAATCCAGGTACCTCGCTGGGAGGATTTCTGCTCTGTGAATCGACTAGTCCATCTGCCGCATCTGGGAAGATTGGTGGGTCTGAAACACCCGGAATATCTGCGCCGGGTATGAATCCGCGTTGCAGTCCCGACCCCGACATCAGCGAAGCTGCACAAATACGTCACTTAATCATTGATGAAGAAGTATACATTTTCACTCATTGATCTTCGTTAGAAACGAGTATCTTCCCATCTTCACTGGGAACTACTGAAACTGACCCTCCTGGAAAGTCTCCGGGTTCGCATGGCCCTAGATATGAGTTTAGGAATACGGCAAGGGCCGCCACCTCTGAATGGGGCTGATTCCCTACTGCGACATTATAATCTGCTATGCCGAATAGCTCTCCTGGGACCTTTGTACCCCCTACTACGATAGCTACATCACCTTCTAATGGGATTTTATCCGTAATTTCATTCCAAGACTTCCCATACATAGTGAGATGCACTATGGTCCCTCCTGATTTTGAGAATGATCTGAGCCACCTCATTGGCCTCCCCTCGTATCTACATCCAAACTGACCGCCGAATCTAGACGTAACTGATTTCCAAGTCTCAATAGGAGTAGGATCGTCATCTCCGCAAAGTATTACCTCATCGGCACCAAATGCTCTGGCAGTCAGTCCAAGATGGGAGGTCATCCTCTTATCACGATCTACTCTGTGTCCTAGCCTCAAGACCGAGACTTTCAGAGCGGGGGCATCCTTCATGGTCACCCCAGAGGAGGAGATCCTTCTTCATTTACAATTGGGTTATCCTGAATAGTAGTCGAGGGAAATAAATCGACTCCCATATTCATCATCGTACTTCTGACCCATTGGAGAAGTATGGCGTCCCAAAAGAACGTAGTTGCCATGCCTACCATTATGGCCATTGCCACTAGTCGACCTGAAGCGAATATTGCCACTTGCATCTCAATTTCTGGACCTATGATTGCATTGCCCAGAGGCTCTAAGATGTAGAACATAATTATCACAATTAGTATGCCTCCAATATTATTGAGAATAGCATTTCCTGTCTCCCTTCCAACTGACATGATGAAAGTAGCCATCAGGGCTAAAACAGGGATAATTATGCTTATTTCCCTGAAAGTGAACTCCCCTATCAGAGATATTGGGATATCAGCATCTCCCAGTGAAGAGCCACCTTTGTCCACCGATATCCACCAGAAAACCGCAGTCATTGAGGCGAGAGCACCTGATACTAAACCTCTGAAGCTTATCATTTCCCTGATATCGTGACGATCGGCGGGTTGCAGCCTCTGTATGATTGACTCCATTAATTCAAGAGATTCGCTAGTCGGACCATCCGGGACACCGGATTGATTCATATTGCCCATATGGTCGTTTAGAGGCTCTTCTGAACCCTGCTCTCCCATCACCATCGATGTAATGCGACTCGGTCACATCATAAAGCATGCGTCGAATGGCGTGCCGAACATGCCCGACTGGCGACCTAAACTCAGAAGCCGCGCTGACGGAAATCCTAGGATTATGGGCATTCTCAATATCACCCCCGATTCGTTTCACGGCCAATCTAGATACGAAACAGTGGAGTCTGCAACCGAGGAGGCGATAGCTATGGCCGAGAATGGTGCAGATTGGATAGAT
>DANL01000053.1:0-285 GCA_002499865.1 Euryarchaeota archaeon UBA121
CCCCCCCCGCCCCCCCCGCCGGGTTTCGAGCCCGTCGAGGAATCCGCACCGCCGCCCCCGCCGCCTCCGCCCGGCTTCGAGCCCGTCGAGGAATTGATCATTGATACTGAATTGAAAACACCTCTTCCTGTACAAGACCTTCCTGATATGAATGCTGAAGAACCAAGTATTGAGGACTCTTTAATCTCTTTGGAGAGGTCTGCCCAAGAATTAGAGGATTGGGACGAATCCGATGATATTGAGGACAGTCTGAATGCTATATCCGCGTCATCGACGGAGAGCCAA
>DANL01000053.1:385-2577 GCA_002499865.1 Euryarchaeota archaeon UBA121
CCGGGTTTCGAGCCCGTCGAGGAAACAACTATGGATGCTGAATTGGAAACACCTTTGCCTATAGAAGAACTTCCTGATATTCAGGATGAAGAAACAAGTATCGGGGACTCTTTAATGGCTTTAGAGATGTCCACCGATGAATTAGAGGAATGGGATGAATCTGATGATATTGAGGACAGCCTCAATGCTATATCCGCGTCAGCTACGGAGGGCCAATCTATCCAGTCTCCAAGTCTTAGGCCAGCATTAGAGGTGGATTCGATCCCAGGTGACAAACTACACGCCACACTGAGTGAGATAGAAACCTCCACTGTAAATCCAGATGGCTCTGTAAGAAACCAATCTATCGAAGGCGAACTAATCCTCAGAAATTCTAGTCGTAAAGATAGAGCTTGGGATATTGAGGTGTCTCTGAGTGAATTCGAATCAACAGATTTGGGAAACAACATGGTGACAGTGAGAGAGTTGGAGGCCACAGAAGAAACGGTCATTCCATACACTGCCAATGGGCCAAGAATGCTGATTCTTAGTGAGAGGGTAGATACTGATTCAGAACGAGATCAAGAGGCTAGCCTTTCATTAGTCCATTCTGATGATCCACAAGAAATTTCAGTAACCATCAAAATTGAAAATATCTCCACAGTAAACCTTTCAGGTATTGAGGTAACTAGGACATTTCCTGATAATTTCGATATTCCAGAGGGTTCCGAATATTCAGTTGAAGGATCAGATATTACATGGTCCGTTGGAAGACTGTCCGTTGGACAGAGCCAAACCCTAGAATTGCTGCCTATGGTAACCACGAAGGATGTAACCAAAATTCCTGCAGGGAAAGTAACGGCCACATATTCGGCCGACCATACAGTGTCGAGAGTCAATTTTGAGAATATTTCAGCAAGAAGTAGAGCAGCTCCTTTCGTCACTCCAACTGAAGACGACCGTCCAGGTATCTGGCACAGCAAATTTGTCTTTGAGAACAAGTCATCATTCGTCGTGACACTTTCGGATATTACAGTGGTCTTGGCAGGTAGAGAAGAGCCAATATTGGATTCTTCTGATTTGAGAATTGTGTTGCCACCGGAAGGAAGCTGGGATTCTATGGTAAAGACAGTCAGATCAGAAGACCAACCCAGGTTTACATTCCCCACGCTTTCATACTCGATACTGCCTAGGGCATCCTCCGAGTCAAGAGGAGAGATAACTGTCAAAGAACAAAAACTAACAGTACTAGATGCTGAAATACTCAAGAAGTTTGACCGTTCTAGAATTAGGACGTATGTTAGCTCAGACATAGAGACAACAATTACCGTCGAGAATAAGGGTTCGGCAACAATCAATGTCATGAGATTATTAGATGACATACCTGGAATATTTTCCCCGCCTTCTCCTGAGTCGATTTCTATTGAGATGGGGTCATCGGAGCTAAATGAAGATCAATACAGAGTCGAGGTAGTCAATGGGACTCAATTAGAGGAGAAAATGATATCTCCAGATGGACAGGGCCATGCACTTAGAATCACTGTCGGCACGTCAGCTCCATTAGGACTTCAACCAGGAAAAAAACTCATCATCAAGTATCCTCTTAACGCAAGTGAGCCTTCTAAGGATAATGGCACACTGGTAGCTCCGGCCAGAGCAGACTTCAGTTCAGAGAGATTCGGACCAGTTGCCACAAGAAATGTATCCAGGCCACCTCAGATAACAGTAGTCCACAAACGGAGAGGCTTCACTACAGGTAAGGAAGTGTATCCTGCAGGAGGATTGGGAAGGTATGAAATCCTTCTAGTTTTCCAGAATAATTCTGATAGCGCTCTTGAAGATCTCGCTCTGCATGATGTCGTCCCCGGAACATTCTCTTTGGAGAACTCCTCAGTTAAGTCTTCTATATCGGGGGACATCGACTCTTCATACACCAAAGAGCCAGCGAGAGAAGGTACTCACATTACATGGGGCGTTGGAAGAATAGAGGTCGGGGAGAGAATCACAGTTCAGTATGAGATACAAGGTGATCCAGAGTCTGAGTACAAGGTTTCTGATGCTCAGGACTATCATGGGGCCACCTTCGGCGACGAAGTGGACGAGGAACCCAATCTACCTGAGTGGGCAGATGAAAACACAAGCAAAGAAGAATCTGATTTTTCCATACCAGAGCCGGAGCCCGAGCCGGAATCGTCGGAATCGGAACCTGAACC
>DANL01000055.1 GCA_002499865.1 Euryarchaeota archaeon UBA121
AGCATTAGCGGCCGCTGATGTCGGTATAGCGGTAGGTAGCGGCGAGCAAGTTAACCTAGACGCGGCAGACGTACTGATTCCTGGAGAGGACCCACGTGCACTTTCCCAGCTCATAACCATGGCAAAGACTACTCGAAGCGTAGTCATGGCTAACGTCATAATCTCCGTCGGAGTCACTGCCTTACTGGTCATCGCTGTAATGCTTGGCTATGAAATGAAATTGGCGGCAGGAGTCGCTCTACACGAGGCGAGTGCCCTTCTAGTCATACTCAATGGCATGTGGGTCGGTGGAACAGGGATTCAGAGGATCCGCACATTGGGAGACTTGGCGAAGGACGTTTATGGCGATGTGATTGAGTCGTTTAGAGTCCTATTTGGACTCAGTGGACAGGATTCACAGGGTCCTGTTGATAAATCTGTGATGTGAGGGATGGTCATGTCGGACATGCCGGAGATAGAGTCCAAGCACACCCCTCCGGCCGCTGAATGTCCCAGTTGTGACCATATGTTGCCTCATGGTCTGGGAGAGAAAACCTGTGTGATTTGTGGTGCCGTATGCAAAGTAACCCATCAGCCCACCATCGACGCTCTAGCATCGGAGAAGCTACCCTGCCCCATCTGTAACGTGGTAGTAGAGGCCGGGAATCCAGAGAGGCCTCTGGAGGTGGCCTGCTCAGCCTGCTCAGGCATGTTTAGGATTACAGAGAAGCCTCTCAAAGTGGAGATACAGTGTCCTGGATGCGAGAGGAAGCTTAGGATAAGGCCCAAGCCAGGTACCAAGCAACTGAACTGTCCAGCGTGTGATGTGGCATTCAACGTGACCTTCTGAGTCGTGCCTATGGCACGTATCGCCAAATAGCAATCTTCGGACCTTTAGAACCCTCCTCCCTCAAATAGGGTGAAACTAGCGTGAGACTAGGGATGGGTACCCGTGAGTGAGAGCAAGTCGACAACTCCAGACGATTCCGAGGGTGCTGACGAGCTAGCTACTCTCAGAGCCCAGCATCGCTTGGCAACATCCCCCACAGTGGAGTCCATGGCCAGGACCAGGGACCTCCTAGATGAGGAGTCCAGAGTCAGGAGTGGTGTTCGAAGAGAGCGCAGGATGCGCATTGCAGAGATGACTGAGAGACTTTCAGGCATGCACGGAGCTATGAGGAAGGCCAACGACATTCTTTTCGATGAGCAACTCCAGCAATTAGAGGCGGATCTCAGGGCAGAACTTGAGGACGAGATAGAGAGACTTGAGAGTGAGGCACTAGAGAGGGAAGAGAGACTTCTGAGGGAGGAGATGCTACACCGACTAAGGAGAGAGGAGAACCGACTCAGGGAACAGCTCGATCTGGAGAGGGATCGAAGGCTCGAGGCTCATACCGCAAAACTGAGGGAGAGACTCAGGGAGGAGATGGAAGTTGAGGTAGACAGGAGAAAGGCATTCCTCAAGGAAAGACTGGAACTAGAGGCGTCACAGGGCGAGGAGCGTATGCAGAGAAGGGTCGAGATGGATCTCAGGGAAGCATCCGAGGCCCAAGTAAACCGAAAGGTGGAGGCCCATAGATTGGAGCAGGAGATTCAGATGAGAGAGAGGCTCGCGGAGTCCAGGAGGAAGTATGAGGAGCTTTTCCAGAAGCAACTCGAAGAAGAGAGCTCTTCACTGGAGTCAGAGATGAGATCCGATGTTGAGATACGAACAAAGGCACTCGAAGAAGCATCAGAGAGGAATGCTCTCTCCGAGCTAGAGAGAAGATTCAGATCAGAGAGGGAGACGATGGAGGCTGCACTCGCTCTTCGCCGTCAAGAGATGGCTTTGGAGATGGAAGTGGAGATGGAGCAACGCGTCGCGGAGTCAGCAAAGGAGAGGGAGTCAGAAATGATGGCCAATCTCGAAGACAAACTATCCAAGAGAGGGGATTTATCGAAGAAGGAGATTAAGGAAATGCTGAAAGCTCTCGAATCCGAGCTGAAGGTAAAATTAGAGGCGATACTAATGGAAGCACGCCAAAGCACTCTGGAAAGATCAAACGGAAACTGATTTTTCGGCTCACATTCAGAAGATTGAATGCATAGGCACAATAAAGGGGCAATCACTCGGTAAATCATGTCCGAAAGTACGACGCGAAATGGGAAAACCAGTATCCTACTAGTTGGAATATTCCTGATTGGTATTCTGGGACAGGTTTCAATCGCTACTTCAGCTGAAGAGGGAATATCTCAGCCAGACACATACATAGTACAATTCGGACCGGGTTTTGCTGAAACTGAAATTGCATCTGTTTCCGATGATCTCGATGTCCCAAGAGATCTGGAGTTCCACCCCAGCCCGGCTAGGCAGAACGAGCTGTGGATAGTAAATAGAGCCACTGACAGCGTCACGATAGTCCATAACGCAGGACAAACAAACCAGCTGTCTGAGCATAGACTGGACTCCAACAGGAATCATTTCATGGAAGAGGTTAGCGCCATAGCATTCGGCGACTGGCACGAGGAATTCGACTATCAGTTCGCAACAGCACAAGAGTCAAGGAACACCTACAACGGTCAAGGAGATCCGAATGACTTCATGGGGCCCGCTCTATGGCCGTCCTCCCTCAGTCATTTCGCAGAGGAGAACCAAGAGCCCGGGGGCCTTCTTGGGAGTCACATCGACATGTTGCACGAGAGTCCCCTAGGGATGGGAATAGCCCACGATTCAGAGAATGTGTATTGGTACTATGATGGCTACTATGGAGAGCTGGTACGCTACGACTTCCAAGAGGACCATGATACCGGAGAGGACGATCACTCAGATGGTAAGGTCAGGAGATATTCCGATATTTCCCTAACTAGGGTTCCAGGGGTGCCCGGTCACATGGAGATGAACCATGACAACGGCATACTGTACATCGCCGACACTGGAGCAGGTAGGATAATCTGGGTGAATACAGATGGCCCGGGAGTCACAACGAACATCATGGGAGACGAAACACAGATGGAGCCACTAGCGGAGTATAGCGAGGTTACCGGCGTTGAGTGGGGCATCCTCGATAGCGGACTGTCCTTCCCATCTGGGATAGCACTACACCAGGGGGTGTTGTTCGTATCTCAGAACGGTAACGGGAAGATTACCGGTTACAACCTCGATGATGACGGAAAAGGAGTCGCCCGTTCGAGAACAGTGAGTACTAACGCTGGCTCAATCATGGGTCTCGAGGTGGGACCAAGTGGGAAACTTTGGTATGTGGACTCTCAGAATAACCAGGTAATCAGGATGGATCCATACGAGGACACCGATTTCGACGAGGTAAGGGACAGCTTGGACGTGTACCCGAACAACAGTCTTCTATGGTCGGATAGTGATGGCGACGGATATGCCGACCAATCAGGCACTGAGATATCAGATGACTGTCCAGAGATTGCTGGTACCTCGACATCAGGATACCTCGGATGTACGGACTCTGATGGGGATAGCTGGGCCGATGCCCTGGATCAATATCCATCGGATGGGTCACAGTGGGTGGACTCGGACTCAGATGGATATGGAGACAACCAAACCGGTACTAACCCGGATAGATGCCCCTCGGTGGAGGGCTATTCAGAATTTGACAGAATGGGTTGCCCAGACGCGGATGAGGATGGGTACTCCGATCCCTCAGAAGACTGGGGTACCGAGCAGGGAGCGGATGCATTCCCTGCGAGAGACACTCAGTGGAGTGATTCGGACTCAGACGGTTTTGGCGACAACCCATCTCCAGCATACCTCTCTGATGACTGTCCCAGTGTAAGTGGTACGAGCACCCAAGACCTTCTTGGTTGTCGTGACAGCGATGGCGATGGATGGTCAGACGAGGGCGATGTGTTCGAAGACGACCCATCACAGTGGACGGACAACGACGAGGACGGATATGGGGATAACCCCAGCCCAGCGTCCATACCCGATTACTGCCCCAATGAGTGGGGCAATTCTACTGCCTCCCTGTTAGGATGCCCAGACTCGGATGGCGATGGCTGGTCAGACATAGAGGACTCACATCCAGAGAACAGCCAACTCTGGTCAGATGGCGATGGGGACACTTATGCCGATCAACCAGGGACTGAACTCTCTGACGACTGTCCAGGGATATACGGGACTTCGAGCGAAGATAGGATCGGATGCCTTGACTCAGACGGAGACGGCTGGTCGGATGAGGGGGACTACTACCCATCGGACTCCAGCAGGCATTCCAAATCCCTACTCCCAGTGATACTGATCGTTGCAATATCTGCTCTGATAGTATCAGTGGTCGCATTCGTGGCAATCAGAAGGAAATAGAAACTTCTCAGAGGGTACCGATTGACCGTGGGGCGACTCAGTCCCTATCCCTATGCTTGAATTATCCCTTCTTCTAGCTCCATATTAATGTCACATGCAGGGCAAGAAATCCTCCCTGAATAACTAAAGGGGATGTTTAACTTTTGATTACAGGATGAGCAATCAATTTGTTGTTTCCGATCATCATCATGATCTAGAGACTCAAGATCATCAAACCAAAAAGACCAGTAAAACAAAGCGTCTTCTAACCACCCCCTATGTTCAAATTTTCTGAAAAAACTAATCGACATTACCATGCTGATAATCCCAAGTCCAATCAATATCAAGGGAATCAATATCATCGCGTCTGAATCATCAATAAGGTTCATCAGCACCAATCCAATAAAATTGAGAAGGATGCCTCCCAATAACAAAATTATTCCAACTATTCTCCTCGTTTTCACGGGGAGCTTCCTTGCAATATAATCCAAAGGACTCCGGCCAATGAACCATACCATAGGAAGGATTCTGTGATTGATTATTTTGAATATATCCCCGTCTTCAATTGAATAATGCTTCTTCTGGCCAGACGGTTAGGCAGGGGCACCCATACGGCGGGTATTAGCGAATCAATGGGCTTTCAGAGGGACGAACTAGACGCTA
>DANL01000037.1 GCA_002499865.1 Euryarchaeota archaeon UBA121
CTACGGCATTGACTGGTGCTATTCAATACAAATTTTAGTTATTATAGTCGATATTTGTGAATTCTCAGAGAGGCGATTCTCTTATCTCTACCTTTCATTTGGCGTGTTTGTTGCCACTGTAGCTTAGCCTGGTAGAGCATCTGATTCGTAATCAGAAGGCCGGGAGTTCAAATCTCCCCAGTGGCTCCAGATTTATTTTTTAGGACTTATACCCAGGGACTCAAGAAGCGGTCTGAACTTTAGTGAAGATCTTTCTAGAGATTCGAATACAGGCATTCTATCTCCGGAAAGCATGCATAGAACTGCCCCCCCTCCTGTACTGTTGTGACTCACTTCACCTGCTTTACCTCTCTGATTGAATAGTGCACTCGTATGCCCGCCACCAACAA
Organism: Euryarchaeota archaeon UBA121; assembly: GCA_002499865.1. Lineage (GTDB taxonomy): Archaea > Thermoplasmatota > Poseidoniia > Poseidoniales > Thalassarchaeaceae > MGIIb-O5. The sequence goes on from DANL01000037.1 coordinate 390, forward strand.
TAGTGACTCCCTGAGCTTCTACGAACATATTCATTATCTCAATCGTTCCATACGCGAAATCTGATTTCTCAAAGTACGACGCAGGACCATTCCAGAGTAGGCATCTAGCTTCCATTATCAATGGCCTCATTCTCATCATTGTTTCAATTCCTATGTCATAGATAGGATGATTCGTTGGAAGCTCGTCAATTCCTATATTCCTTCTATCTCCGTTGTCTTCGATCGCCACATCTGAAGGTAAGAACAGCAGGTTGGAATGATCTCTGACAAGCATCTCTGAATCTTTCCATGTCTCGTCAAAGGCATCGCCAAGTGAGTTTCTGATGAACTGCTTGTTACTCTCTCCGATATCATAGCCGGATGCCCATAGCATCAAGTTTCCAACCACACCGACCATTGCTATTCTGTCTACTGAGCCTTTTTGGATTAGGTTCCTAGCAACTCTTAGTGAGTCATCACACTTTATTCCCCCTAATATCGCTACATATGGCCTCGGTGGGTCAAATACAGCTGTCCTTAGAGCATTTATCTCTCTCTTCATCAGCCTGCCTGCAATACAAGGAATCTCATCTGTGAATCCAGCTAGGGATGGTGAGCTTCTGTGAGAGGTTGCGAATGCATCGGTAACATATGCGTCTGCGACCTCTGAGAGGTTTCTCACTATCTGAGAGGTAGCTAATACCTCTTGGCTAGATTTTTTCATCGTATTCTCTTCGTCCATCATTCTGACATTGTTTAGAAAAAGAATATCTCCATCACTCATAGTATTGATTGCCCCTATTGCTAATTCACCACAAACATCGGGCACGAAGTTTACTTTTCTTCCAATCAGCTTTGATAGTAATTTTGAATGTGGTTCTGTAGATGTAAAATCAAGCTTTCCCGGCCTAGATTGATGTGATATTATGACAACTTTTGATGATGACAAATCATCTAGAGTAGGTAGAAATTCAGTAAATCTCCTGTCATCCATGAATTCCATATTTTCTGGATTAATGGGCGAATTAACGTCGACTCTAAGAAGCACAGTCTTCCCTTCGAGGGAAACGTCATCAAGCGACAGAACTCCTGTCACAGTGGGTCCCAGAGTACTCTCACCTATGGCCATTGGGGTCCCTGCAAACATTCATCTTCCCAAATGCCTTTGACGAGGAGGCCCCGAAGAGGTACATGGACTGGGACGTCGATCTCATCTCTGGACCCGACGGAGATGATTGGCGAGTTCCTGTTACTGAGTTACAGAAACGTCAGAAAGGGTTTTCCAAGTCATTGGCTAATCATGGTATGGAAAGTGCATTAATCGATGATCCAGTAGAGCTTTACTGGTTGACAGGAGGAAGACAAAATGGCATTCTCCTGATTGGAGCCGATGGTTCTGGAATTGATACTACGCATTGGGTGAGAAGATCACTAAGGCGAGCATTATTCGAAGGAGGAGGTAGTGATTGTCCTCACGATGTCATGTTGCAACCAAGAATGGGGGCTCTAGAGGACTCTCTGGTTGAAAGGGGGTGTTCAACTAAACCTGCAATGTTGAGTAGTAAAATACCAGCGGAGAGACTTTCTTTCTTTAATTCCAGAGTTGGATCCCTCAACGGTGAAATCGAGAACTGTACCTCATTACTTTACGGATTGAGGGAAGTGAAGTCGGAATGGGAGATTAGCATGCATCGTGAAAGTGGTGTGATCAACAAGAAGATGTTCGAGGCTGTCGAGGAAGCAGGATCCGCTGGCAAGACTGAGCTGGAGATTGCATCGGTGGCCGACAGTGTTAGTAGAGAATATGGTTTTGGGGGCAGGATAAGGATGAGGAAGTGGCCCATGGATTGTGACAGAGTTGTGATCGCGTCTGGTCCGTCTGGATCAGTTCCTTCCTACTTCGACTCGGCCATAGGAGGAATTGGGGCCAGCCCCATATCATCACTTGGTGCAGGTTTTAGAAAGGTGAAAGATAGAGAGCCAGTATTAGTTGACATAGTTCATCTGCACAGAGGTTATGTCTCTGATTGTACAAGGATGTTCAGTGCCGGTAGTTTGAGTGACACTTGGCATTCCAGACTTGAAGATATGATAGAGATTAGGGATGCAGTGATTGGCTCTCTAGGGAGAGGGGATGATTGTTCAAATTCTTGGGAAATAGGAAGATCGCTCGCTGATGAAATGGGGTATTCAGAAAATCTGATGGGAATGCATCCCGATCAATCTAGCTTCCTTGGCCATTCCGTTGGCCTGGAGCTTGATGAGACTCCAGTAGTGGCGGCAGGTTTCAATCGACCTTTACCATTAGGAGGAACAATGGCCGTTGAGCCTAAGGTGATCTATCATGATGGTTCCATTGGGAACGAAGATACGTGGTTCAGGACATCGGATGGGATGGAGTGTCTTACCGCAGGAGATTCATTTCCATTTTACACGGAGTGGTGATATGACTAGAGCCAGGGAAGTCGCACAGAGGAGGCTGGCTAGAGTACTGAGAGGTAGGAAAGAGCCCCATGGGAAGGATTTGACAGATGAGAGCATCCTAAGGGGCGTTGATGTCGATGACTCGGGAATAGTGCAGTTATGGATTCAACCAACTCATCCTCATTGTCCGTGCTGCATAGACGACTTGATATCTCTCAGAAGTCTTATCGGTGAACAAAGTGGAGTTCTGGCATGCCATATAGAGATTGTAGGAATACCACACTCCGACAGATGGACTGCAGCGGTGAACGAGTAAGAAAAGATTATTTTTTTCTTTTTTTGCGGTTTTCCACTTCTTCAAGCTTTGACTTTAGTTTCCTTGAAATCCACCAGACTGCTAGAGAAATAGCTATGATGTCGAATATTAGGAAAGCCAGAAATCTAGTATCGCTGAAATCCACCATTCATCTCACCTCAACGGAGCCTTACATCAATACCCCGGGATGAATTGAGAGAACGAGACTATTCATGCGATTCCTCAGAAGTCGCCTCTAGACCACCTTCCGGTCTGCTTGTTGAAGCGTAAACCGGCCTTCTTCATCCACTTGTTGAACTTCGTAGCTCCTGCCCCTGTGGCAATTATGAAGTCTTCTCGGTCTTCCTGAGCCTGTATGTATCCCTTGGCGGCGAGAGTCTGGTCTATCCAATCGTCAATATCCATCAACCCTCCAGAGAGTTTACTGGATTCTACAGCGGCCTCTAATTCCTCTGCTGATGCCCCGGTAGTCTCCAAATCCTTCATCATGAGCTCGACAACTGATGAGCTGTCTACCTTCTTAGGAGGTTTTACCACTGGCAACCTTGGTTTAATCTTGGGATCGATTGTAATCCTAGATCCGTTTGTAAGTCGTTCTTCCACGTGTTCTGCCATGGCTGATCTAAATTCTTTCTCGCATTCCCAGCAGATGAATACGTAATCTGACATATCTTCCATCAGATTGCCCCCTCTTGGATCCATTTCTTCACCGCAGTGAGGGCAGGCGTGTAAACATAGAACTGGAGCAATCTTCCTTCTGAAGTCAACAATATCTTGTGGAGTTCCGACCAGCTCCAGCATTTCGTGGTCCCTAGCCGCTTCCAGCCCTCTGGTCTCTAATTGATCTCTAATCTTGGATCGCTGTTCATCTTTAGACTCATCATCAAAGGTATTCTCAAGTTTTACGATTAGCTCGATTGTTTTTCCTAGTCTGTTCATTACAAGTTTCTTATTTCTGAAGGCCTCTACTCTGGCCATCCTGAGCTGTTCTTTCTTCTCTAAGAGCTCTGCAAGCAGATCTTTTTGCTCTCTCTTGAACCTCTGCTCCTCAATTTTATCGACCTTTTGCGACCCATCCTTGGAAAGAACATCTGCGAGGAACCTCTGCTTACTGGATGTTCTTGGACCTGATTTGACTGCTTCAATGACAGATGCTGCAATATCCTTCTTCAGACCATAATTATTGATTAGGGTCTCCTGATCCATCTTTTTCAGATCACCGACTTTGATTCCTCCGTCTGATAGAATCTGAGCGGTATTCTCATCTATTCCCCTCCTCAATAGAGCCAGATAGGTGTCTTTCTTTGCCATGTTTTGCACTCCATCTGTGAACGGTCCGGGGACCGGCTGTGCCCCGCCGAGAGGGGGGGAACCTATCAAGGCGATGATTAGAGTATCAATTTTCAGACTCGAAGTCAGAAATGTAGTTACATAATGATAGCCATTCCTCGATTAACATATCATCTGGTCTAATTTCTAACCAGTCAACCCTCATTCCTTCGGGAATTGTCTCATTGAATTGTAATACAAGACTCGCCCATCTTGACTTATGCCAGCCTCTTATTCTACTGATTCTCTTTGGTGGCCTAGAGAGAAGTGTTCTCATCTTCCTTCTCCTATTGGCAAAACAGTGTTGTGTGATAATTTTGAACATTTTTCTGTCTCTTACTTGGGGCTTCTCATCTCTTGGTTGTAGCATTACTAATCTGGAGTTGACCCTAGGGGAAGGAGAGAAAGCACCGGGAGGTACCTTTGATCCGAGGTGAATGACAAAATCTAACCACAGAGATAGGCCTAGTGGACCTATGCTTCTGGGCCCTCTATTCATTGCCATCCTTTCCGAAAACTCATCCTGGACCATCAAAACAACAGATTTTAGTTGATTCCTACTAATGTGGGACTGTATCCTCTCTAGGATAGGGCTGGAAATACCATATGGGATATTGGCTATTATGTGGGTTATATCTTCTGGCCAGTCAGCTGTAAGTGCATCAGCATGTATTATGGAAAGATGGTTGTCCTCATCATCGAATACCCTATTCAGGTGCAATACTGCTTGTTCATCTATTTCGAAGGCGGTTATTTTAGCCCCTTTTCTTAGTAGATAGAGAGTCAGTGATCCGGGCCCGGGTCCGATCTCTAAGATATGTGAGTCCTTTGTGACTTCCTCGCCGATTTGATTTGACATATTTACTGCTTCAGAAATTATTTTATCGTCTAAGATGAAATGTTGACCTAGATTCCTATCAGGACTGATCCTGTCTCTGAGTAAATCTACTAACATTCTTGGATCTAAGTCTTCCAAAGCAATACCTCCGGCTAGATCTCGGAGCGTACGAGAAGTTCCAAGAGGCTTGGAGACTCTGAGGGGTCATTCATCTCCCCCAGATACCTTTCGGCTAGGAGCCTGACTGATTCGATTCCACACGAGCTGTCAATCTGCTCGAACGAAGACCATCCAGATCCTCCTCTCTCTTTGACCATCTGAATAGCCTTAGAATTACCAATTCCAGGGAGTAGTTGGAATGCATGATACTTCAAGGAGAGGTTGTTTGCCCTATTGTAGAACCCTAGGTGCATATCAGGATCTGAATTTATCGAATCGATAATTGCCTCGTTTAGATTATTTGATGACTCTGCCGTCAAATCCTTGAATCTTATTTCTGACAGAGGTCCAATGGAACCTGATGACGTGTCTACGACTTTACCCGGGGAATCGATTGTCTCATCTGCTATTCTTGCTCTAACGAGATACATTGAAGGTTTGGATAGACCCTGAAGTTCGTACCCTGAAGGAATTCTATCAAGAACATCCAAAATAAATACTGCTGACTCCTGATGAAGTGGCCCTTCTTCAGAGATTCCAGAATCTGATGGGTCTTGCGCTGGCATACTTCTCAAATGTTGGAAGAGGTCTTCCCTCATCAATGGTTTAGTCGGAGACAATCAGTGGAAAAAGGTATCAAAGGACGTTCTGCCTTACGATTTCTATTATTTCCTCAATCTCAGAAGTGTCCATAGCAACTCTCTTACTAGCTATAATTACCCTAACTCCTGATACATCCATTGGAGCTAATTCAGCTATTTTAGCGCAAATATCTGGATTCTCTGCCAACTTCTCATTCTCCATTAGTTTTGAGAAAAGTGAGACGAAAACTTCCGGGTCTGTCTTGATTCCTCCTCTATTGGTACTGGCCGCCCATGTTGCGTGTTGGAGAGCCATCATCTGCTCATAGGATAGTTCTCCTCTTCGTTCGTTTGCGCTCTCAAGAAGATCCCTAACTGTTGCAAAATCTACAAATTCACGGTCTGCCATCAAATCACCTCTATGCTGGTCTCAAATGCTCGGGCCTAGCTACTACCGTCTTTGTCATATTTCCTTGAACGACACTGACTACGAAAGCGTTTCCCTGTGGCTTAACAATAGTTCCAGTCAGCCCGTGGAACCTCCTGTGAGGCATTCCTCTCTGTTCTGCTCCGTCTAGGACAATAGAAACCTTGTCTCCTTCCTTGTAAGGATGTAAAGCCCGGTTGATGAAGAGTCTTCCTTTCTGAGTCTTCTTCTTCTTGAGGATTGACCTAGTTCCTTGCCTAGTACCATGGGTCCGCGTCGCCATTGTATCACCTTCGACCATAGGTCGTGGAAGCGCTCGACCTAAGGCCCGCTATTAAGTTCGTCGGATTGTTATTTGTCACTCAATCAGCGTGTATTTCATCGACATCGAGCCAGAGGACCTCGCATTCTCTGTCAATTACAGACCTTACAGAGGGGACGGTTCTACCTTCATCAGAGTGAACCAGTTCTTTGACGTAGGTCCCAGCCTCACATCTCAGAGAGAATTGTATTTCTTGACCATCTACGACCACGTCTGAAATTGAGACAATTTTTCTCTTGCGGTTTTTTGCAGCCCTCCTGTGTGAAACTCTTTTCGGAGTCTCTTGCTCCAAAATTACTCCTGAGAGAGAGTTAATTGACTCAATTATTTGATCTTCAGGAGGAGCATCTTCAATCTTGAACCTGATAGTGTATGATTTCTCAGATCGAGTCTCTTTGACCCTACTGACATCCTTCTTATGGCACCACCTTAGAGAGTTTACTTTCACCTTCTCAGGATTGTTTGAGTTTATTTTAGACTCTAGATCTCCAAGGTCTATTTCTCTTATTTTGGGATTCTTTATCTCCAGAACGAACGGCCTTCCAGAACCCAGGCATCTGACATCGATATCTTCCCTTCCCATTCCGTGAAAGGACGTATCGGAAGCCTCCAAATCTATTTTGACTGGGTCTCCAATGATATCTTGCACTGATTCTCTATACTGCAGACCGGTACCTTCGCAACTATCACAACCGTCTCCTCTGCCCCTGCAGGATCGGCAAGGCCAGCGAGTTTGTGGTATTCCTCTGGCGAGCTTTTCGTACCTGCCATAGATGAATACTGGCCTAACGTCCGTATCGACTCTGAGGGTCAAAGCATCCACTGTTACCATTACATCGGGATACTCCTTGACGAATGCAATTTCAGGTATTTTTCTCAGCATTTCTGCTTGTATAGCTATAGCGAATGAGGCTTTCAGTGGCTTAGATCCACGCGCACCATGTTTCGTTCTTATCGCATCCTCACTCTGAAGTAGATCTTTCGGAATATGAATCCCTAGTTGCATTGATCTGAATTGAGTACCTTCAATGGTCTCAATGATCCTCTCAACAATATTGCCTACGTCATCAAATAGATTTTCACATAGGGGGCACAGATCTGGTATGTCAAAATCTGAAAGAGCTGGATCTCTTGAAAATGCCTCTTTCCTAAGTGAGGCTCCTCCTTCAAAACCTGAGGATTGGGTTCTCCTCCCCCCTATTCTATGCAGACAATGGTCACATGCTCCGGTCTTGATTACATGAGCGATTCCTAATGGGGCTGGACAGGGAGGAGCGTCCCAGTCAATGGAGCCTCCTTGCTGATAGAAATCATCTCCATCAAACCACTCGACATCTGTTTCCTCCTCCTTACTTGGCTCACTGTTTTCAAGTGATTCGGCAGTACCATAGTCAGCACTAGCATATAGGTGCCAGTCATCCTCATCTACTCCATTCGAGGTTTCTTTCGAGTCGTCTTCACTCATTACATCACCAACGGGGGCGGGAGGGCATCCACATCCTCGTTGTTATTCCGAGGTGCCAACGTGTTTTGACACCTTCGTATCAAGAATCATACTTTCTGGCCCGATGATTCGGATATCTTTCTCAGATGTTCGAAAGAATGGATACCACTTGAGCACCCGGTTGGCCATTCGAATCTTATCGCGTAATTTCCCACTTGCTCTACTTTTGGTTTCACTAGCATCATTCTGGAAATTTCCTCCTCGAACTCTATCTTTATCTGTTCATTTACCTGTCTAGGCTTACACTTTGCGCATTGACAATTCTTTCTCACTTCCAAATAATCAAGGTTGAATATGTTGCCATCAGAGAATGCTAGTATACAATATGTATCCTTTCTTTCCAGTGAGATTAATACTGAATATTTGTCCATAGCTAGCCTTCCGATAGACTCGTCTTATCCTGGGGGTTTAGGATCGTATGCATGAGAAGGCCCACGGGCATTAGCATCACTCCGAAGAAGACGATTAGTCGAGTCTTGCTAACTCCTATTTCGTTCTCTATGGCCTTTCTCCACATCCATCGAGTAGCCATGATATCTCCTGCAACGAAGTGGGACCATGCTAGAACGGTGCCCGATTCGGTCCCCAGTATCTCTACCATAGTGTCGAGGAAATCTGTAGGATTGCCCGTAACTAGGTCGATCAGGCCAGATGGCTCTAGGATGGCTGTTATTAGCCAAACTGCAAGTGGTCCAATAAATAGAGAGTTTCCTCGCATCCAATTTTTTGTTCTTTCCGATGTTGGCTCAGATAGCATTAGTAGCCAGTAGGGTCCAACCCAGATAGTAGGAATGATGAACAGAACAGTGTAAATTAATTCCATTTCAATTACTCCATTTTCTGTTCATTCTATGTGGCATTCTTAGACATAATACGTGGCTTCTTGAGATCTTCAAACCAGGTTTCGGCACCGTTCCAGTCGGGTTCGACTCCCATGTCCGCACAAATCAACTTAGCGGAGATTCTCCCGCTCTCCAAGATTGTTGGTAGACCACTTCCTGGATGAGTTCCACCCCCTACTAGATACAAGTGGTCCAGTTCCTCGAACTTATTCTGTGGTCTTCTCCAAAGCATCTGATCTAGGCCATGTGCTAAGTTGAAAACTGCGCCTTTGTAAATATCACGTGCGGCCCAGTCATCAGGAGTAACTATGGTCTGGGATACTATGTGATCTTTGATTCCTTCGAAGCCTAGGTTTTCCATCTGTTTGAGAATTACATCCATGTAATCGTCTTTGATATCTTCCCAATTTATTCCCTCATGAGAACTACTAGCGGGAACTAGAACATAGATAGTGGAATGTCCCTCTGGGGCCATTGTAGAATCTGTTACGCAGGCATTCTGGACATATATCGATGGATCATCCCAAGTAACCTTATTCTCAGTGACTTCTCTGAGGTTTTTCTGATAGTCCTTAGCCGCATATATCTGGTGGTGTGGAGTGTCGTATAATTTGTCAATTCCCAAATAAAGCATGTATGTAGAGCAGGAGTATGACTTCTGGTCGAGTTTCTTATTGGACCATTTCTTCCTGAGCTTGTCTGGAATTAGTCCCTTCATTCCTGTGGCGAAATCTGCATTCATTACGAATTTGTCTGCGGTATACGTTCCATTGTCTGTTCTAGCCCCTATTACCTTCTTACCTTCGAAAACAAACTCATTTACTGTCTCATTAAGTATTATCTTAACTCCGAGTTCTCTAGCTATACTGGCCATTTTCTGAGTTATTGTTCCCAGTCCTCCCTCGACATGGAATACTCCGTGCTCGTACTCAAGATAAGCCAAGATTGTGAAAAGACTGGGAGCTTGGAAAGGACTCATTCCCAGATACTTGGTCTGGAATGACATGGCCAATTGCATTCTCTCATCGGTGAACATCTTGGAGAGGTCGGAAGATACACTTCTCCATGGCCTCAAGACTTTAGCAACTCTTAGGGCCCTCCTACTAAGAAGATCAGCCGGACCTCTCCAAGGAGTATTCAGACAATTCTTAGAAAGCTTCAGCTTAGTTCTGTTATCTTCTATATATCTCCTAAATCCGTTTGCGTTATCCTCGCCACAAAGTTCTCCAATTTGGGAAACCATATCTTCTAAATCGGTACTGGCATTGATACTTCCTCCAGCTCCGAATACCAATCGGTAATTTGGATTTAATTCGATTAACCCTAGCTCTTCCCTAGCATCTAGTCCAAGAGCTTCAAAGATTTCCTCTGCAATTTCTGGATAGTGGAAAAATGTGGGTCCATTGTCGTACTTGAAACCATCTTTTTCGAATACCCTGGTTCTGCCTCCGACATCGTCTGATTTCTCAAGAATTGTAACATTGATTCCTGCCTTGGCGAGAAGCATTGAGCATGCTAATCCACCTGGTCCCGCGCCAACAACTACCACATCACTATGCCCTGACATCATATCACTCCAAATCTAAGCCGGATTTGAACTCATCCAATGAAGATCTCATCTCGGAAATCAATTTTACATCTGGGTATGTCCTAATAACTAGGCCATCCATGTACATTAGTGAGCGTATTATTGGAAATCCCTCTTCCCCATAGTCAGCTCCAGCATTCTCAACTGCAGATCTCACAGTTCTCATCATGACTTCTGTCAGACTCTGCTGACCAACACTCAAATTTTCGAAATCCTTGTAGATTACATGCATATCTTTCTTGAACTTGTTGACATCATCTGATCTAGGTCTTCTCTCTGCTAAGGAGATGAGAGATTCAAAGGCCAATTCTTTATCATCTGCAGATAGGTGGTAGAAGAAGTTGAAAAGAGATTTACTGACTTTTTTCGGGGCCTCGCATATCGCTCCGTTATCTATAAACACGAAGTTTCCATTGGGATCCAGAATACAGTTTCCTGGATGAAGATCACCATGGAAAGTCCCGATTCCGAACATGAAAGCACCGTGAATTCTGAATAGCTCAAGAAGATCGTCCCATTCTAGGCTGGAAGATTCAATACCTTGTTCCAGAGTTTGTCCTTTAACAAGTTCAGAAACCAGAACATATCTGTTGGAAATATCTGGATAGTATTTCGGGAACCTAAGTCTAGGCATTGGAAAGTCACTTGACAGTTCTTCCTTTATCGTACTAAGTCTGGAAGCTCCATTTATCTCGTTTCGAAGATCTAGCTCTCGGAGAGTGTAGTCTTCGACGTGCTCTAAAAGAGCAATTGGATTTCCTACCTTTCTTAGTTTTGGAGAGATTAACATAGCAATTTTGAGCCATCGACTCATTCTTCTCACATCTCTCTTGAACTTCTTTTCATGATTACCTTTGATTATTTTCACAACGACTTCTTCGCCTGATTTTAGTCTGGCTCTGTGAACCTGACCAACTGATGCCGCCGCCAGAGGCTCTACATCAAACCATGAGATTTCATCATGATACGCATCTGGAGCCTTTTCTTTCAATATCCTAAACACATCTTCGGTGGGTATAGTGGAAGCACTACTGTATAGGGCCTGGAGTTGCTTGCACTTCTCTAGACTGATGATATCTGGCCTGAGGGCGAATATCTGAGCGAGCTTCACCGCGAGTAGTCCCTGTCTCTCTATCCACTTCAGATTAGCAGGAGATTCTCGGGTAACCTGCCTCATGAAGAGTATGAACTTCAACAGACGCACAAATAGAGGCAGGGAGCTATGGCTATAATGTGATGTATGTATTCTGATGACTAATTGTTGAAGTTAATATCATATTTAACAGAGTTTTCAGCGTTTTCAATGATAGTCCTTGTAATCTCTACACTTGAATCATCAGAGTATCTTGAAAGAAGAGCTCCCTCTATGATTCCGTCGTCCAAGGAGTGAATTGGGAGTCCTCCAAGCTTACCAGACGGGTGCTCTACTAAGATATGGAAGTTGGGATCTATATCGTAGCTGAGCTGTCCCAGTCCTGCATACTCCCACCAATCCATCATCTCGCTGAGAAACTCAATATTTCCCTCGATATTCCTTAGAGAGAATGATAGTTCCTGTCCGACTCTATTTCCTACCTGTCTGAGAAGATGCTGTACATCTATTCCGAATGCGGATAGAGCCTCAATACCGCCTGATTCTAGATTTCTTCTAGCATCACTTATTTCTAGTCCTGAGGCAAGGAAAGCATCGGGATTGAAAGGCGTATCTCCTTCTGGAAGGTCATCAGATATCTGAAGAACTTCTCTGATTTTCTCCAGGAATGAGCCACTATCAATAGTCAGCTTCAGAGGGTCTACAATTCTCTCCTCGGTGAATCTTTTGGAAGCTACTTCGTAAGGTACTGCCTCCTCCCATATGGTGTCAAGAAGATTTTTCTGAGATTCTGCGAAAGACTCTGATTCAACTGTAAGAGCTGCATCATTCTTTCCTCTTCCAACGGGGTTTTCCTCCATGCTTAGGTACTGAACGACTTCAAAGTCGTCTACTAATGCGCCCTGTGCGTCCAGATCGTCAGAGTGACGGGTCTCTATTGATTCATGGAGATCGTTGTAGAATCTGATAGTCCTTCTTTCGAGCTGCGAAAGTACTCTGACTCTGACTCCTCGGGAGGCTGCTTCGTTCACCGCCTGTAATGCACTGCTTCTGCAGAGATGAAGAATACCGAACTTTCCGAGAGTCAGGACGATTTCATCCTGGGCCTCTTCAGCCATCTTCTCAATCCTTTTCATAATGTGAACTCTTTCCTTAAGGACGGCAAACTTGGGCTCATCATCAGAGGTTCCTTTCTCAACTGGAGAAGAGTACTTTGATCCACTCTGGATGTCTTCAAGACCTTGCTCTATCCTCTTTAGTTGCTCCTTCCTAATCTCTATCAAGTGAGTAACGGCACTGTCTAGCGGAGGGCTGGAAAATCTCATTGGCCTGTCTGCGGTTGTTGTCACTAGTCCTATCCTCTGCAGTCTCTCGAGCGAGTTGTAAGCATCTAACCTAGTGGTATCGAGCTCTTTGGCCAGCTCACTGGCCTTGATGTTAGATTTTCTGGACAACACAGTTAGTGCGTTAATCTCCCTCTCGGAGAGTCCGGCATCTGTGAGAATCTGGCTCCATGTCAGGAGAATCGGCCCCCATCAGTCATTTTGCTAAGTGAGTCTAGAATCTTCGCAACATGTCTCCTAGGCCTGAATAGCCAGTCGTAGACATGGTGGATCGTATTGTCTGGGCCAATAACAAACGAGGATTTGGCAGGGAAAGTTCCTAGATGAACAGGGACTTTGAACATGTCAGCCACCTTTCTATCGGAATCAGATAGAAGGACGAAGGGGAGTTCAAGTTCTTGCTTGAATTCCCTGTGTTGCTGGACAGAATCTTGGCTGATTCCGATTACTTCTACCGGTGGCTCTAGTGAGCGGAACAAGTCATATTGTTGCTTGAAGGTCAGACATCCTCTCTTACAAGTTGGAGAGCCAGCCTTGGCATAGAAGAATACTACCTTCCATGATCCATCCAAGTCACTGAAATTGAACTGCTCGCCGTCGCTAGTCTGCAACGAGAAATCTGGTGCTTTCTGACCTATCATTGATGACATTTGCAATCTCTCCTTTGTTACGAATGAGTTTCTATATGTCAAGTATGTGGCCCATTCTCTTACTTTTGGTGGACAAATACTGTATATTCTCCAACGATATGCCTGAGATGTGCTCTATTCTCTTCACAACATGAATACCGTTGTTCCTGAGTCCTTGAATTTTTAGTGGATTGTTCGTCATTAGCCTTACTCTTTTCACTCCGGCTTCCTTGAGCATCCTAGCGGCGATTCCGTATTCTCTTGCATCGGCTGGAAGGCCCAAAGCTAAGTTAGCATCCAAGGTGTCATATCCTATATCTTGAAGAGCATATGCCTGGATTTTAGAGTGTAGTCCTATACCTCTTCCTTCTTGTCTGAGATATACTACTGCTCCACATCCCTCATCCTGGATTTTACTCATGGCTGCTTGCAGTTGAGGGCCACAGTCACACTTCATTGATCCAAATGCGTCCCCTGTCAGACACTCTGAATGTATCCTGACTAGAGGAGGCTCGCCATTGGATATGTCTCCCGTGTATAGTAGCGCGTGCTCATTACCTTTGGAGTCTGGAGTAACTCTAACCCTGAAGTTTCCAAACTCTGTAGGAAGATACGCATCTGCTTCAATTTCAATTGGTTCAGCATCTCTTTTGACTTGGATGGTCATATGTTGTCGTAGTCATGAGAGGTTATGAATGAATGTTTGGAATCCAGTAAGAAAGAAAACACCGCCTTATATGCTTGAGAGGCTAAATTATGTCGTGATTGGTGTATCGGGAGAGGTAGTAAGCGTATCTTCCCCAAGGATTCGAAGACTAAATGATGAGTCAATAGATGACTCAGGTGAGTTCGTCCTATACTGGATGACCTCGACTCGAAGGTACCACTACAACGCTGCCCTGGACAGAGCTATCGAATTATGCCAAGAGTTAGGAAAGCCTCTGCTGGTAGTAGAATGTATTTCTGTTAGACATGAATGGTCTAGTGAGAGAGTTCTGACTTTTGTTGTCCAGGGAATGGTAGACAACATTTCGATTTTCTCGGATAATGGAATAACCTACTTACCATGGATCGAGAATCATCTTGATTCGGGAGATGGTATGCTCAAGAAACTCTCGACAAAGGCTTGTGCTGTTGTGATTGATGACTATCCAACCTATCTACCTCGATGGGTCATGGAAAGAGCAAGCAAATCATGTAAGGTTAACGTCGAAGCTGTGGACTCTAATGGGATAATCCCCATGAGCTACGCTGATAAGGCACACAAGACTGCATACTCCTTCAGAAAGCATGTTCAGAAGAGCCTCTACAGTGCTTTGTCTAC
>DANL01000011.1:0-741 GCA_002499865.1 Euryarchaeota archaeon UBA121
ACATCCATATCCCTTCAACGGAGCTCCTAGCACCCCCATCTCTCCAAGAGTAACTCTCCACTCATCTGGAAAAACACCGTCTCTGCATGCATGCTCAATCTCCGGAAGGACATCATTATCGACGAAGTCACGTACCATGTCCCTCACCATTCTCTCTTCTTCGGTCAAGAGCGAGTCGACATCGTAGAAGTCCAGAGCTTCGAATGGCATGTTCTCAACCCTCGCGCAGTACTTTCACTCATCAAGGTATGGAACAAACTATCTCCTTCGGCGACTGTCTGACGCCCTGCTCTTTTTTCTGACTCTACGTGGCGTAGTATCGTTACCCCAGCCAAATATGGACATCATTACAGTGGCTATGAAGCCCATTATGGCCAAAAGTACCGCCATGGATAGGATAGAAGAAACAAATGAGTTTTCCACGACATCATCTACAGTATGAAACGACGCCAGATTTCCCCTATCAGTAAGAATCCAACCTGTATCATCATTCAGAGACCATGTTGAAACAACTCTTTCCCCCGATAGTTGAATATTCTCATTCACCACATCTGAGTTTTCTAACCATGGGAAAGTGGCATTTTTCTCCAAATCGTGTTCTACGATTCCAAATGGAGCCAATGAGATCAAGAATCTATTTTCGTCATGGTCTGCCAAGGTGATGAGAACTCCCTCTAAACCGATAATTTCAACTCCTGAGATAGTTGATTTCTCGGGATTTGAAGTATTGACATTTATGGT
>DANL01000011.1:1126-9442 GCA_002499865.1 Euryarchaeota archaeon UBA121
ATATCGCTCCAGGAGGTAGATGCCCCACCTATCCAATTCAAAGAATGGTCCCTCTGTATTATTGCAATCCCGTTAAACGTTGTCGAAGCAACACACACTATGCCTTGTGAAATACAGTCAATCGAGGTCACGGGACTATGGCCTCCCAGTCCCTCGAGTAAGTGAGTCTCGGCCCCTCCGTCTCCAGAAGCCCTCACTCTCCAGATTTCCCCTTCCGAGGAGCCGATATAGGCCCAAGACCCAGACAAGCTCCATGAAACTGACAAAAGATCGGAGCCAGAGAGATTTTTGACTCCTGCATCAGTCAGTGACTTATCCAAATCAGAGTACCTGAGAACTGTCCCATTATCTCCGACAACCAGTGCAGAGTTCCCACTGGGATGAAAACTAGCATCATTGAGAGAATTGTTTCCAATCGATGGGGTCTCTATGTAATCCGTAGGGTCAGAAGCCGAGAATACAATAACATTCGAATCCCGACCAAATGCTATCACAAGTTCCTTCGAGGGACTGAGTTCGGCACCAGTTAGCCCCAAGTCATCACCCGGTAGAGATTCGAAATCACCCATCCCGACTGCAGAACTTGCAGATGATAGAGTCGAGACATTCGATCCAAGAAAAAGCACCACCAGAAGTACCGCCATTCTCGTACGCATGTTTTCCGATGTGCGCATTGTCTATAGCCCGTTCGTAACCCAATATTCAACGACTCATGATGGCAGAATTGAAGAATACCACAGTAAGCCGGGTAGCATGGAGCGATTCGATGTACGACGCGGAATGGTTAAGCAGATTATAGAAGAAGGGGGGCTATCAGCATTAGCTAGCAAGTATTTCGACGATATACAGTCCACTGGAGAAAGCTCATTCACTGGCTCACATGGAATAATGACCTCTATTTCAGGAAGATTCGAAGGAAACGCGCTAATTGTTGATGTAACGAATGTTGCTCCTGACTTCGAAAACCCAGATGCTATGAGGTCCGCAATGGACGATCGCAGGAGATGGACAACTTTCCTCGACGACGCAACTGGATACAATTCGAAGCAAAGGGGGGACAAAGCGAAGGAATGGGCTAAGAAAGCATCAAAGGCAAAATCTGCCGTCTCTGCAGCCCGTCATTTCATGTCTATTTCGGAGGCCATACCCCAAGACAAGAAAGACCAGGCAGAGGACTTAATCTCTGAAATTGAGGAAGCATTGGAATCTAATGAAAATACGAAAGCCGCTGGAAGGGCCGAGAAGCTGAACAAGCTATTCAATTAGGTGAAAAAATGCCCTCCGATGAAATCCAAGCTGATGAGGGGACAAGACACCCTATCGCAGATAGGATGTTCTCAGATTGTACAGAAGTTATCGGAATGGATCACGTAGAAGCAGTTCTTTCAGGCTCAGAATCCCACTCTGGAGACAATCAACTGGTAGCATATATCGGCCTTGAGCCAAGCGGAAAGGCACATTTGGGATGGTTACTCCTCTCGGGAACAATAAGAAAAATGTTGGATGAGGGAGTGAATGTCATTATTCTACTGGCTGATTGGCATGCTTGGGTAAATGACAAATTTGGGCGAGATATGGAAAAGATATCACTCGCCGCCGATTACATGTCAGAGGTCTTCAGGGCCCTTCTCGACTATCCAGAATTAGGCGATGGCCCCGGTCAAGTAAGGTTCATCCGAGCATCAGAGATCATGGATTCAGGAAAATACTGGGAGAGGGTACTACGATGCTCTAAGAATATGAGCCTATCCAGGGTTAGGAGGACATTCAGTATTATGGGAAGAGATGAGGATTCCTCCGATCACGACTTATCTGCCTTCTATTATCCTGCTCTACAGGCCGCTGATATCTTTGAGCTACAGGTCGACATAGCATTTGGAGGGATGGATCAGAGAAAGGCCCACATGTACATGAGAGAAGTAGCTGATCGAAATGGTTGGACCAAGCCAACTTGTATCCATACACCCATGCTTTCTGGATTGAAGGGATCAGGCGGGAGGATGGACTCTTTCGAATACAAGATGTCCAAGTCAGACCCTAACAATGCAATAATTCTGCACGACTCTAAAGATGTTCTTCGTAAGAAATTGAAGAAAGCATTTCTGGAGGTAGGAAACGACTCCTCTGCCATCTTTGAGATAGTGGAACATGTCATCATACCAAGAATGGGGGAAATAGTTGTAACTCCAGATCCAAAGTATGGCTCTCCATCCACTTTCTCTAATTCTGACGATTTCGTTTCATCAGTCTCAGGAGGAAATGTGCACCCATTAGATGCAAAAATAGCCGTTGCCGATGCTCTTTCAGAAATCCTTTCGTCAGTGTCCGAACATTTCCAAAACAATCCCGAATTACTGGAGAGGATGGATTCTCTCTCCGCTTCTAAGTGAATCATTGTAATTTACGCTTTTAGAACGTTTCTTCAGGGACAGGTATCATAACCCCCATTACTACGCGAGGCCGGTGAAATTATGTCAGATGTCGGTATAGATGACATTGCAATTCATTTTCCTAGGCTTTACTTCGACATGAAGGACTTCGCCGATTTCCGTGGTGCAGATTTCTCCAAGTTAAACAAGGGACTAGGACTCTCTGCCATGGCTATTCCAGATGTCCATGAGGATACTGCCACCATGGGTGCCAATGCAACTTCTAGGCTGATAGATCGCAATGACATAGATCCCAATAAAATTGGCCGTATCTATCTAGGTACAGAGTCCGCACTAGATGGTGCCAAACCCACTGCTACTTACATAATGGACATGCTAGAGCAGAAGTACTCCGAAAAATATGGTGAAAATTGCTTCAGAAATTGTGATGTCGTAGATTTGACGTTCGCGTGTATTGGCGCCGTAGATGCTATGCATAATACGCTGGATTGGGTAGCCAGAGGGGGACCAGATAAAGACAGGATTGGCATTGTCGTATTCGCAGACAACGCCAAGTATGATCTTGGATCCAGCGGAGAGTACACTCAAGGTGCAGGAGGCGGTGCAATCCTAATCAGGCACAATCCAAGACTGCTTGCCATTCCTGATATTTGGGGGGTTTCTACCATGCCCGTCCATGACTTCTTCAAACCTAGAAGGGAAGTCAATACTAGAATGATCATTGAGAATGTACTAGAAATCGCCAAAGAGAGTGGCGAGAGGGTAAAAGATGGCCTGGCTGAGAAAATCCTCAAGTTCCTCCCAAAGTCATCAAAGAAAGACGATATTATGTTCGAGAATGAAAAGTTGATGATTCACAAAGATATGCCCGTATTTGACGGGCAGTTCTCGAATAGATGTTATTCTGAATCAGTGAAAACGGCGTTTATCGACTTCAGGTCGAAAGCGATCAGGGATGGAAGATACAATCCAGATACCGACGAGATACTCACTGAGCAGTGGCTGCGGATTATTGTACATCTCCCATACGCTTTCCAGGGAAAGAGAATGTTCCCAGATGTTTTCAGGCATGATAGGAGAAATCTCCCAATTTGGGACGCCATTACTGAAGAGATTGGCCCAGAACCACTTCCCGAGTCATTCTCAGATACTCCAGAAGGGATGGAAGAATTCGAGCGAGCTAATGACTCCTATAGGAGACTTATTTCCAAGACCGAAGAATTCAAGAATTTCGCAGAGCAGAGGATTGAGAAGACACAGCGAGCTTCTAGTCTGATTGGGAATCAATACACTGGATCGATCTTTTTGGCCCTAATGTCTTCTATGGAGAGCGACTACCTGGATGGAACTGAGATGGGGGGGAACAAGGTCGGCCTGTGCGGATATGGTTCGGGAGCTAAGGCCAAGGTCTTCGAAGGAGAAGTTCAGAAGGAATGGAAGGAGATTTCATCCAGATTCAATCTATTTGAGAGGCTCTCGTCTAGAAATCCGATCGATAAAACAATTTACGAATCCCTTCATAGAGGTTCAAGGAAAGAATCTGTGGTCTCACCAAGCGGTGAATTCGCACTAATAGGAATCAGTGCGGAAGGCGATCTCGAAGGCCAAAGAAGATATGCTTGGATAGAAGAGTAGTCCGGCAATAGTTGGATTATTCAATCACTTAGGCTGGATTGCTCTATTGATAACAATCCTCTGAACTTCTTGCGTTCCTTCGTAAATTTGAGTTATCTTGGCATCTCTGAAGAATCTCTCGACTGGGAAATCAGTCGTATATCCGTAACCTCCCAAGACCTGAACCGCTCTTTCTGAGACCCACATCGCAGTATCTCCAGCAAATAGCTTAGCCATACTGGCTTCCTTCGTATGCCTCGGGCCTCCTTCTTCATAGTGAAGTTGTTTGGCCCAAGCAGCCTTGTAAACCATCATTCTAGCCGCTTCAATCTGGGTGGACATGTCTGCAAGAATATTCCCGATACTCTGATGATATGATATTGGCTTCCCAAAGGTCTTGCGCTCTTGTGAGTAGTTTAAGGCTGATTCAAAAGAACCTTGAGCTATTCCCAAGGCCTGAGCAGCGATCCCTATACGGGAATTATCCAAAGCATTCATGGCTATCGGGAAGCCTTCTCCCGAGCCTTTCAAAACATTCTCAACAGGTACAATGCAATCCTCAAGAAGAAGCGAGCAAGTGTCAGAAGAACGAATCCCTAGCTTATCCTCCTTTTTCCCTACTGAAAAGCCCTTGAATCCCTTTTCAACTATGAATGCAGTAGTTCCTCCATGTTTCTTTACTCCATACTCTGGGTGATCAACATCCTTCGCAAATAGAACATATATGTCAGCACTAGATCCATTAGTTACCCACATTTTTTCGCCATTGAGTAGGTAATGAGTCCCATCTTCGCTGAGCTTAGCTTTGCAAACCATCGCAGCTGCATCAGTACCTGAACCAGCCTCAGAAAGGGAATAAGCCCCTATTTCATTTCCTGCCAGTCTGGAAAGATACTTCTTCTTCTGCTCCTCATCCCCATGGATCGAGATAGTTTTCGCGCAAAGGCCAACGTGAACACAGTACATTACTGAGAAAGAAGGATCAACTCTAGCTAACTCTTCTACGATTATTGCTTCAGTAATATCGTCGACTGGACTCCCTCCATAATCCTCCTCAATTGTAATTCCCTGGAGACTAGTTTCACAGAAACTGGCCCATTCCTCAATAGGGGCCAGCTGATTCTTATCTCTGATTAGGGTAGTGGGCTGGAGGACTTCCTCTGCAAAGCTTCTGACCATGTTCCTAATCATATTCTGCTCTTCTGTCTCTTCAAAATTCATGGGTACTCATTACTCCCGAAAGGCATTCCATTGTTAATCTCTTGTCGAGTAATTCTCAAATTTTTAGGAACGAATAGTTGAAATGAGATATTGAGGGCCGCGGAGCGGGTAACATGGCCGACAGCGACTACGCAGAGTTCAGCATTGCACACGACCGCCTATACACGCTTGACCATCTTTGGATGCAAGTTCTGGATGAGGATAAGGATGAAGGTACCACTAGTATTAAGATAGGAATTAGTGAGTTTTTGATGGCCGAGTTCGGGGAAGTAATCCAGGTGGTCCTCGCAAGACCTAGGGATGAAAGCGATTTTGAGATTGACGCAGACTCCGGACTATCCGAGGACGATGAAGAAGAAAAATCCTCGAAATCCCAAACAATGGGGGGGCAGGTCGATACCGATGAGCTTCTGATTACTGTAACTACCAGATATGATGGTGAATTTGATAGGATGCTAATTAATGCCCCCATATCATGTACTATTATGGAGTTAAATGGCCATGTTGAGGATAATCCAGACCTAGTTAACGAGGATGCATATGGGGATGCATGGTGTGTAATAGTGAAGACTTTCACTGATGATTTCGACGAAGATCAATTCATGGACAAGGATGAGTACTTGGCTATGCTAAATGAGCTTCCCTGACTAGGGCCAGCTCAGAGCTTCCCATTCTTGGTAATCAGATGACTCCCAGTCAATATGTGAGAGAAACTGTAACACATCTTCCTCGCTCCTACAGGCTTCTTCAACCTGTCTACGATGTAGCCATCCCTTGAGCCTTCCAAGTCTCGGGCTGGGAGGGAGCCCAGTCACAAAGGCCAGCCTTTCCCCGTTAACTATTGGATCCAAATACAGATCCCGAGGATTAATGCTTCTGAATAATTTCTCAAATCCTCCAGTTTCTATTCCGATTTTTTTCAGATAATCGATAATCATTTTCTTCCTCCTATCTGGGACAAAGGCATGGAACCTTCTGGCCGACTCAATTGTTACATCTAGGCTCAAGTATCTGCATTCATGCATCATTGATACCTCCAACAGATCATTTTTTGAGAGGACAAGCAGATCTCTAAGCTTGGAAGACAGCTCTTCTCCAGTAAGCTCGCTATTCCTGAACAATAATGCTAGATTGACCAAATAGTCCATGGACAATTCTGGAGGGAGCTCAACAGATAGGTTGTCGAATACCCTTTCAAGAACTCCTAGCGATAACATTTGATGGATAATCGAATGGACATTTTCCCCCGTCAGTATCTTTGTCATCTCCATGCCAACTCTTTCTCTCGAAATTCCTTGAAGGAATTCTCCCGATGATAAAATTCCGCTTCTTAGTGAATCGTCCATTTCTCTGATTCCCATTTTTCCCGCATCTAGGAATCTGAATGCACGAAGTACTCTCAAACCATCTTCTTCAAACCTCTCCTCAGCTACGCCTACTGATTTCAGTACGCCCAATTTCAAGTCATTCAATCCGTTGTAGGGATCTAATAATCTGCCCATGGAATCAATAGCCATTGAATTGATTGTAAAATCTCGTCGACTCAAATCAGCAAAAATTCCGCTATTTCCTTCGCCTCCTTCAAGGAAGCGCACCATCCCGGGTCTTCTGCCATCGGAATAATCGCTCTCACTTCTCAAGGTCGTTACTTGCCACTCAGGCCCTTCACAATCTTCACCATCCAATCTTACTATGACAGTTCCAAAGCTAGCTCCAACCATCAGTGACCTAGGAAAAATAGATTTTATTTGTTCAGGAGTATGCGTCGTTGCTATGTCCATGTCATCTGGAATTCCTCCAGAGAGTGAATCTCTGACCCATCCTCCGACAATCCAAGCCACGCCGTTTTCATTAAGTCTGCCAAGTACCATCTTATCAGCACTAGACATACTATCAAGCGCACACTCGATTGTCTCTCGCACTGACTCCTCCATGTCTCTCCGTAAGGAGTCGTAGACATCACTTCTTCGGACTCAACAAGCAATTTCAATTAAGGAATGAAGTCAGCATGTCTTTTTCCGAAAAGGGGCTCTTCCAAATCTATAGCTTCCCCTCCCAAGTCGAATCCGAGAATATTACTGAAAGTTGGCCATAGTTCATTCAGCCATTCAGCCTCAGTCATTAGTAGCTCAATTACAGGGTGCTCAATAATTTCCTCATCTGTGAAACTTTCAGTAATTTCAGGCAGTCCCTGCGGTAGGCCTCTCAGTGACTCAACTAGCCTTTCTAGTCTGTGAACCTCCTCTGAATTCTCGCCTAGGACAGAGGAAATTAGTATCAGAGCATCCTCAAATTCATCTGCGATGAACAATGGATCAGGAAAGCCTCTTTCCGACTCTCTGATGTCCATGGGGCCGAATACCACTCCTCCCAAATCAGTTTCCAGCCAAGTTCCACCTTGCCACTCCTTTTTCATTAACCTCTGTTGAAGTCTGCCTCCAAACGGTCCGAGGATAAATCCCCCCTCGTCTATTAGCAACTCAACAAAATCTGGAATTTCCCTGATTGAGCCTGTAAAAAGAACCCTGTCCACATCTCGATCCCATGTTGGATCCTCCAATGCCTCCTTGCCCAAGACACGTATTAAGCCACATTGCTCACGTCTCTCAAGTACGTTCGATGTGTGTTCAGCAACTTCATCATGTGGCTCAATTATGGTGACCTTGCCACCCTTGCCGCAGATTATGTCAATCAGTGTGGCTAAATACCCCCCTTTAGATCCCATTAGTAGAACATGAAGATCACTATCCAGCTCTAGATGGTGAAGCATAGTAGCTATCATGTGCGGCGCGGAAATTGTCTTCGTCACTCCAGAATCCGTAACCAAAAATGGAACAGGATGATCGTGCCAGAAGCTTTCCAATGGAAAATCGGTAAAATCAGAAGGCTCCGTCTTAAGAAAAGCTTCAATGACCCCATTACTCATCGGAATGCCCGTTTTTTCAAGCATTTCAATCAGATCAGTTACTTCGGACACTGTTTCCCTCGGCACTCCTTTAGCCGCAGGCCATTTGAACACAACGCTCCCCCGAGTGTCTGGGGTCCGTGGTCTAGGGGTTATGACGTTGCTCTTACAAAGCGAAGATCGCAG